>CAZXHG010000117.1:0-30053 GCA_964639985.1 uncultured Rickettsiales bacterium | reverse complement strand
CTGGGCATGCCGGTGAAGTACCACCACCACGAGACCGGCGGCCACGGCCAGCAGGAGATCGAGTTCGAACTCGGCCTGGCCGAGTACGCCGGCGACCACGCCCTGATCGTCAAGTACGTGCTGCAGAACCTCGCCGAGCGCGAGGGGCTCAAGGTCACGTTCATGCCCAAGCCGCTGCACGGCGAGCCGGGCAACGGTTGGCACGTGCACCAGATGATGCGGCGGGACGGCGAGAACCTGTTCCACGACCCGGACGGCGTGGCCGGGCTGAGCCGCACTGCCCTGTACTACGTGGGCGGGATCCTGAGCCACGCACCCGCGTTCTCGGCCCTGGCCAACCCCTCGACCAACTCCTACAAGCGGCTGAGCTCCGGCCACGAGGCGCCCTCCCACCTCACGTTCGGTCCGGCGGACCGGACCGCGGCGGTGCGCATACCCAAGTGGGCGCAGGGCAAGGACGCGCGGGTGGAGTACCGGCCGTCGGACCTGACCTGCAACCCCTACCTCAACCTCGCTGCCCAGCTGATGGCCGGCCTCGACGGCATCGAGCGCCGCATCGACCCGGTCACCTCCGGGTTCGGCCCGGCCGAGGACCTGCACCCCGACCAGGTACGGTCCCTGCCACGCAACCTCGAGGAGGCCATCGACGCGCTGGAGGAGGACCACGAGTTCCTCACCCGCGACGGCGTGTTCTCCGAGACCGTGATCGAGCAGTGGGTGGAGCACGGCCGGACCATGGTGCAGGCCGTGGCCGAGCGGCCCCATCCCTACGAGTTCGAGCTGTATTTCGACTGCTGATCCGGCCCGCGGGCGGTACCATGGCCCCCATGCGAAGCTTGCGTGCATCCCTGTGCCTGTTGCTGACGCTGCTCTGGGCCGGCTGTCCCCGCGACTGCCCCGATCATCCACGGGACGACGACGAGGCCTGCGACGACGACACGACCCCGGCGGACGACGACACGACCGCGGACGACGACTCATCCGCGGACGACGACACGGCCGGCGACGACGATTCGGTCGACGATGACGACTCGGCGGATGACGATGACAGCGCGCAGGGAGATGACGACGACAGCGAGCCCGTGCCCCTGCCCGTGGCGATCTACGACGACAACAGCTCGGAGGAACCGTCGGCCTGGGATCAGGGCCTGGACCTGATCGAGCAGTCCCTGACCGACGGCGGGCTGGTCACGGTCCGGATCACCCGCGAGGAGCTCAACGACGAGCCGGACGTGCTCGATCCGTACGGCGTGGTGGTGTTCGGCGGCGGCTTCGCCTACCCCGGGTACACCTTCCACATCACCCCGACGGGCAAGGCGAAGCTGCGGGCGTTCGTGGACGGGGGCGGCTCGTACGTGGGCACGTGCGCGGGCGCCTATGCCGCGTGCTCGGCCCTGCTGTACGACGGCGAGTTCCACGACGACGACGCCGGCTACGACCTCGACCTGTACGACGGCGTGTGCTTCGGCCAGGTGGAGGCGATCGCGACCTACCCCGACTGGGGCGTGGCCGAGGTGCGGTTCGAGGGCCACGAGGCGTACGCGGGGTACGACCCCGGGCCGTTCACCGTCGACGCCTGGTACGGCGGCGGTCCCTGGTTCGAGTACGTGCCCGCGGGCACCGAGATCCTGGGCACCTACGAGACTCCGGGGCTGGACCAGCAGGGCACGGGCGCAGTGATCGTGCACGAGTACGGCGCGGGCAGGGTCGTGCTGTGGGGGCCTCACCTCGAGCTGATCGAGGGCGCGCCCCCGGACAGCAACCAGGCGCTGTACGCCGAGGTCGTGCGCTGGGCCGCGTTGCCCTGATTCAGTCGTCGGTCTCCAGCAGATCCTCGACCGCAGCCGGGACCGGCTCGTCTGGCAACGCACGCCAGCGGATGCGGCGGAAGCGGAACACCTCGAACTGGATCCGCGCCCACACGCGCCCCGCGTCGCCGTCCGCGCTGACGAAGGCGACGACGCGGTCCTCGTCGTACTCACCCCGCGTGCCGCCCACCCGGGTCTGGGGCCTGCCGAACTCCACCTCCCAGGCGGGGAAGGGGCTGTCGTCGCCATACGCGGGCCGCTCGATGGACACGACCTTCATGCCGCGCGTGGCCAGCGGCGGCTCGATGAACTCCCGGTAGTCGCGAGAGCGGCGCTTGCGGCGGGTGCGCAGCTCCCCGGCGATGCCGAACACGATCACGACGACGATCGCGCCGATGAGCAGGGTCTCGATGGACAGGGCACCTCTCCCGCTGCCGAGAGTATCACAGCCCGGGCGTTCGCCCGCTTCCAACGGATCGACGCGGACGGTAGGGTAGCGCCCACATCTGTTGGGAGTGCCCATGAGATCGCTCGTCGCATCGTGGTTCGTACTGGTCCTGGCCCTGATCCTGCCCGCCACCGCCCAGGAGGAGGACATCGAGTGGGAGGAGGAGGACGCGGCCACGCCGCTGCTGGAGAGCCTGCGTTCCCTGGACCCGCCCCTGCCGTGCATCGTGGCCGAGGCCGAGGTGGTGCCCACCTTCGAGGCCAGCACCATCCGCGTGGCCCTGGCGACCGAGGGGTGCCGCGAGTCCGTGACCCGCGATCCCGGGCCGGAGGCGCCGTCCGCGCTGGACGCCTACGTGCGCATCCTGGACGCGGCCGAGCGGTTCATCGGCGAGCAGGGCATCGCGGACGTGAACTCGTTCAAGGTGCAGTTCGCAGCCCTGGGCTGGACCGCGGACGTCGACCGGGAGGCGTGGAAGGCGGCGGACGGCGGTGACGGTGAGCGCCTGAAGGCCGCCACGAGCTGGACCTCCACCGCGGCCGACCGGGTCGTGCGCGCCCCCGCGGACCTGCTCGCAGCCGCCGAGGACGACGACCGCCGGGAGCTGAACGGCGAGACCATCGCCGAGGTGATCCGGGCCAGCTGGTCGTCGGTGATGTTCTGCCAGCAGAGCCGCATCGACTCCACGGCCGGGACCCGGCCCAGGGGTGAGGCGCGGGTCAGGCTGACCATCGACGCGCGCGGCTCGGTGCGCGACCCCGAGGTGGTGGAGTCGGACTTCGAAGACGAGGGCATCGACGCGTGCCTGGCCGAGCGGTTCGGCCAGATGACGTTCCCCGAGTCGAGCACCGGCGAGGAGTTCACCATCACCTGGCCGGTGAAGTTCGACTGACGGGAAATCCGCGGAACCACCGGCGCATCATGTCCGACCTCATCTACCGCTGCGAGTACGCCTCCGATCCCACGGCCCGGGAGGCCTTCAAGGACTACCTGGTGGCCGTTCACGGCCTGGACCTGACCCCCTGGGAAGCGGCCGGGTGCTGGGGCGACGACTACCGGCAGTTCTCCTACTTCACCCCGGACGGGACCGTGGTCTCGACCGTGTCGCTGTACTCCATGGACCTGGTGGTCGACGGCCGATCGCTGCGCGCGGCCCAGCTCTCGGGCGTGGGCACGCTGCCAGACTGGCGCCTGATGGGTCTCAACCGTCGCCTGACCGAGCGCGCCCTGGCCGCGGTCCGCGACGACCACGAGTTCGTCTACCTGTTCGCGGACGAGCCGGCGCTGCCGTTCTACCGGCGCTGCGGGTTCGGCGAGGTGGACCAGTGGCGCCCGCTCGCCACGGTCAGCCCCAGGGAGCCGTCGCGCGCCGCGTACGCCATCGACCTCGAGGAGACCGAGCAGCGCCTGGACCTGCTGCAGCGGGCCCGCGACCGGGCGCCCGTGTCCCGCCAGCTCGGCGCGCACAGCCCCGAGCTGTTCATGTTCCACGCCCTGCTCGCGCCGCCCGGCCGGCTTGTGTGGCTGCCGGAGTTGGACGCCGTGGCCCTGGTCGAGCACCAGGGCCCGCGCTGCGTGCTGCACGACGTGGTGGCCCCGTCCATGCCGATCCTGCCGGACCTGCTGCCGCTGATCCGCACCCCAGATACCACCGAGGTCGCCTTCGGCTTCGTGCCCGACTTGCTCGACGCACCGGACCTGCGCTGGGAGCGCTTCAGTGGCGACCACTTGTGCGATCGTGGCGATCTTCCGTTCCGCAGCGATCGCTTCGTCCTGCCCGCAACGTCGCACGCCTGATAGCCTCCCGCCCGGAGGGACGCTCATGGCCGACCTGCCCGCGGTACTGGCGGAGACGCTAAGACCCGGCACGGACGTTCGCCTGCTCGACGACGGCATCTGGACGGTGTTGCCCGACGACGCCGAGGACGCGGAGTACGACTCGTTCGGCAGGTCGTACGACCGCCTGGTGGGCAACGGGCTGTACCTGTCGTGGATCTGGGACGCGCGGCGCGACGACTGGACCGCCTACGCCCGACGGGCGCTGGAATCGACCGGTGACGGGCCCCTGCTGGACGTGGCCTGCGGCAGCCTCACCTTCACCGACCAGGTCTACGCCACCGCGAGCCGGCCCGTGGTGTTGCTGGATCGGTCGCTCACCATGCTGCAGATGGCGAGGGAACGGCTCTCCGCGCTCGGTGCGAGTGATCCCATCCTGTTGCACGGCGACGCCTTCGCCCTGCCCCTCGCCGATCACTCCTTCACCACAATCGCCAGCCACGGCTCACTGCACGTGTTCGACGATCCGTCGAACGCACTGCGCGAGGCGAACCGCTGCCGTGCCGAGGACGGCGGCCTCTACCTCACCTGCCTGGTCGACACGGGCCGCTGGCTCCCCCGCAAGTACATGGAGCAGATGCGCCGCATGGGCCACTTCGGCCCGGTGCGAACGGCGGAGGAATTCGTGGAGATCACGCGCGCGGCGGTCGGCCGCGCCCCACAACTCGAGGCGCTGGGCAGCCTCGCCTACCTGACGGTCTGAGAGGCTCTCCTCTCCCAGGAACTCATGAACTCATGAGCGTCCCTTTTCTCCTTTTCTCCCCCGGGTTCAGGGGAGTCTGCCGCACCCCCGCAGCCCCCAACTCTCCGGGGTGACAAGCGAAGGCCGAGTCCGTGACGGACGAAGGCCGCGAGCGCTCAGGGACGAGGTCCTGGAAGGACCGAGGACCCTGCCCCGGAGAGTTGGGGGCAAGGGGGGATCAGGCAGACGGGCTACGGAGCCAGAACTTATGAACTTATGAGCGTCCCTTTTTCCGCCCACGGAGCCAGAGCGTTCCCACGGGGGAAGGAGGTTGTGCCCTACAGCAGTGCGCCGTCCTCCCAGCCGACGAGGTTGACGTCGATGCGGTCGGGGTCGGAGGTGCCGAGGGCGTAGGTGGTGTCCGCGGCCTCGATGCAGACCGGGGGTGGGGTGACGGGCCAGGGCTCGCCGCGCTTGAGCTCGCGCTGGGCCTCGATGATGCGCAGGCCCACAGTCTCCACGGCGACCGGGTCGGTGCCGGCGAGCAGGCCGTTGTAGTTCCAGCGGTAGCGGGGGTCGGGCTGGGGGCCCTTGCTGCACATGGGGCGCAGGGCGTCCACCAGGGTCAGCCGGGTCTTGCCGGCCACGTGGTCCATGCACCAGATCTCGCCCAGGTTCGCGCTGCCCTCCTTGTGGTAGGCGGACGGCTTGCCCGAGAACATGATGTAGTTCTTGAGCACCGTGCCGATGCCGGTCAGCCAGTGGGCCTTGAGCGCGGGCATGCAGATCAGGGCGGTGCAGGTCTCGACCGCGGCGTTGTCCCGCTGGACGTCGAGGATGTTCTCCTGGGGGATGCCCAGGGCCTGCAGGGACGCCAGTACCAGCTGCAGCAGCTCGCCGTGGGTGTGGTTCATGAAGTCGGACTTGACGATGCCGACCACGTCGTCGGGCTGGAACAGTCCCGCCCACGCCTCGGCCGCGGTGGCCGCGCCGGTGACGCCGGTGAGGCACGTGGCCAGCATCTCGCCGAGGCGGGCCTGGTCCACGACCTTGTCGGCGGTCTGCACGTCCGCGTCGCGGACCACCATCACGGTGCTGCGTGGAGGTGCAGCCTCGGTGGGCGCGGGGTCGGCCGAGTCGTCGTCCTGGGCCCGCACCAGGCGGGAGGGGCCGAGGATGGAGGCGGCCAGCACGGTGCCGGCCGTGCCGCGCACGAAGTCGCGTCGGGTCAGGATCGGGGGCTTGCTCATGGGGTGTTCCCTTCCGTGGGATGTGCGGCGATGAGACGGGCGGCCATGTCCGCGGCAGTTCCCTGGCCCGGTGCCTCGAAGATCAGGACGAGGTGTCGGCCATCGCGATGCCAGGCGACCCAGCCATCCTCCACTTCCTTCTGGCCGGCCGCGGCGTCGTCGGGCTCCGGGGTCTCCAGGTACGTGGTCCTGAACCGGCTCGTCACCGCCACGGCGCTCGTCGGCGCGGGGTAGGCCAGCACGACCGCGTGGAGCCGCGTGGTGTGGTCGCCGCCGTCGGGCCGGTACTCCGCGATCACGCCGTCCACGGTCTGGTCGAGGCCCAGCAGGTCCTCGGACGCGAGGAAGAACACGCTGTTGAGCACCAGGTGGGAGCGGAAGAAGCGCACGCGGTCGCCGCGGAGGTGGTATTCGGTCCCGGCGCCCGTGACGGTCGGGGGCAGGGCGCGTACCAGCGCGGGAGGGTGACCCTCGACGCAGCCGGTGGCCAGCGCCGCACCGAGGTCCATCACGGCCTGCCGGGACGCCGGGGTCTCGTCGTAGGCCATCACGCGGGCGTAGAGGGGCCCACAGGCGAGGCGCAGCAGGCCCGCGCCATACAGGGCCTGGCGGCTCGACGCGGGCAGCGCGCCCAGGCCCAGGGCCTCGCCGGTCCAGTCCTCGGACTGCAGGCCCCAGGCCTCGTCCGGGCCGGCCATCCAGTACAGCTCCGCCAGGATCTCGGGCTGGCCCTCGGCGCGGTACGTGTACGCGTCCAGGTGGTGGAAGCGGTAGGCGAGGTACAGCTCGCCCGCGCCGTTCATGTAGTCGAAGATGGTGGCGGCCTCGACGCGCCGGGGTTCGGACCCCCGCGTCCAGGCGCCCACCGTGGCCGGGGGGGCAGGGTGCACGGTCGCGGTCTCCTCTCCCTCGCCAGCTCGTGCCGGCGTGAGCCACAGCAGGCAGGCCGTGGCCACGCCGAGCCCGACGTTCGTGTGCAGTGTCCTCATCGGCTCACAGTCCCCATGCGGCGCGCACCTCGGCCGAGCGGCCGAATACCCAGTTCTGAAGTAGACCCTGGTAGTACTCCACGTACATGGCATCGCACTCGATCCGCGGATCGTCGGCCACGTGGTCGTTGATCAGGCCGGCCGCGTCGTCCAGCACCTGCAGCAGGTCCCCGTCGTCGATCCGATCGCAGGCCGCGTCCGCGGCCAGGCGGTACTCCTGCTCGCATTGCATGTCCTGGAAGCAGCCCTCGCTCAGGCGGCCGTTGGGAGCGTGCCAGGAGAAGCCCCACTCCCAGTCCTGGTAGAAGGCGTAGTCGAGGTCCCACGGCAGCAGGCGGGCCCGGCCGCCGATGGCCGGATCGAAGTAGACCCGGTAGTTGTTGATGTTCAGCGAGTAGCCGTCCACGTGGCCGGTCCACTGCTCGGCCGCGGTCAGCTGCTGGTGGTGCTCCCAGTCGACCAGCGCGGCGAGCTCGTCGTAGAAGGCGTCGCCGCCCAGGGTCGCGTCCAGGGCGTCGGTGATGGCGTGGATGTCGGCCATGCCCACGTCCTGCCCCTCCTCCAGCTCGTAGAACTGCTGGCTGAAGGGATCGAAGTCGACCAGGGTGTAGCTGCCGTCGTCCCACACCACGTAGTTGGCCTCGTACAGGTTGCCGCCGGGGTCGTCGAAGTGGCGCTCGAGGAACAGGTCGTCCACGGACTCCACGTGCAGGTACAGGCCGTAGGCCTCGCCGTTGAGCTCGATCCAGGCGTAGCCCGTGCGCGGGGCGGGCACGCCCGCGGCGCGGAACGCGGCGTACGCCACGGTCTCCTTGGCGCACGAGCAGTCCACGACCATGTTGTTCAGGGTCAGCTTCTTCAGCCCGTTGAGCCGCTTGCCCGGCTCGAAGCGGTTGATGTCGATCTTGAACGCCGCCTTGTGGGACAGGTCGCGGAACGAGCCCCAGCGGCCCTTGAGACGCAGGCCGACCTCGCCCACCTCTACCTCGTCGAACACCATCCGGGCCGGGATGTACTCGTAGGGCTCGGGGTACAGCGCGGCCAGGTCCCCCTCGTCGGCGAACAGCTCGATGCGGTGCACCACGTCGAGGCCGAACATCACGTCCGAGGGATCGCCCCCCTCCGGGACGTGCTCCAGCGGCGGTCCGTCTGGTCCGTCGTCGTCGTCGTCGTCGATCAGGTCGACGTCGTCGTCTCCGTCGGGCGGATCGCGGTCCTCGGAGGAGGGGCAGCCCAGGCCGAGGCACAGCAGCAGCATCGGCAGGGGGATGGATCGGGACACGTGCCCGATGTTAGCAGGCTCAGCGGCCGAAGTTGTTCTTGAACGAGTGGGCGAACTCGGGGGACTCCTTGACCGCCATGCCCACCAGGCGCATGCCGCGCAGGACCTGGCGCAGGCCCGTGGTGGTGACGCGGGCGTCCACCGGGCCCACGTCCGGGAAGCCGCTGCCGTCCGGATCGGGTCGCACGTGCTCCCAGTTGGCGAACAGGCGGCCCCACTCGCTGGTCAGCGCGTCGCGGATGTGGTCCGCGCCCTTGGTGGGCAGCCAGAACATGTCGTGGTAGGCCACGGACGCCACATAGGACCACGGCGCCATCCAGGTCTTGAGCGACCACTCCATCGGTTTCTTCAACGGACCCCAGTAGATGCGGTGCTGGTTGCGCGCCGCGAACGTCATGTCGTGGAACGGCCCCTGGAAGTCCCACGGCTCGTCGGCCGCGTCCGTGTCGCCGACCAGCTCGATCTCCCGCACGTCCCCGCAGCCCAGGCCCAGGTCGTGGGCCAGGCGGATGAACTTGCAGTCGTTCAGCGGGTCGAAGCCCATCAGGTGGGCGGCCATGGCGTCGATGGCCACCTGGTCGGCGGACGCCAGCAGCACGTTCTTGACGTGGGGGATCATGCACCGCGGCCCGGGTCCGTCCCCGGCGAAGGTGCCGTCCATGACCGCGAAGATGCCCGGGTGGATCTTCTGCTGGATCATCAGCAGGTCGACCAGGGTCTCGTGGATGACCGGGTGGGTCCAGTGGCGCCGCTCGTTGAGCAGCCCCCCGAACGCGTTCTTCATCGCGCCGGTGGTGGTGGTGAAGATATGGGTCTTGACCGTGGGCAGGTGCAGGATGTTCTCGCCGATGAAGCGCTTCGGGATCTTGAACCCGTCGGGGTACACGTCCTCCAGCACCAGGAACTTGCGGGTCAGGTCGCCGACCGCGTCGCGCACGTCGATCCACTCCTCGCCCTCGTACAGGTGCACGTTGCGAATCCCGTGCTCGTTGACCACGTTGACCTGCTTGTTCTCCCGCTCGCCGAGGTGGGCGTCGATGACCACCGTGCGGTTGTGGCAGGCGTGGATCAGGTCCGTGTCGTAGCCGTCGGCCTTCATCGCCCGGATCACCCCGTCCATCTGCCACGGCGTGGTCGAGGAGCCGGGGTAGAAGAAGTGCCACGAGATGTTGACCTTGAGCGCGGTGTCCACGTCCTTGGCCAGCACGTCCTGGTAGCCGGCGAGGTTCATCAGCTCGTGGTAGTCGGCCAGCACGGTCTGCGGGCTGGTGCGCTTGATGGCGACCTTGGCGCTGCTCATGGTGCCTCCGCGCCGCAGTGACGCATGACAGCGCCCGCGGCGGGGGCTAATCTAGCACCGGTGAGGCGGAATGCCAGCGCTGTGCAGCGAATTCGGGACCTGGAGGGCGGCGTGATGCGGCACGGGTTGTGGATGCCGGTGATGACGCTCCTGCTGTGGGGCTGCAACGGGGCCCCGTGCGACGATCGCGACGGAGACGGCAGCTGCAACGTGGACGATTGCGCGCCCGCGGATGGGGCCGTGTACCCGGGCGCCGAGGACCCCTTCGGCGACGGCGTCGACGGCGACTGCGACGGCACGGACGGCGTGGACGCGGACGGGGACGGCTACCCCCGCGAGGACGAGACCTACGACGGCCTGTACGACGACTGGGACTGCGACGATCTCGATCCGGCCGTGTACCCGGGCCAGGACGACGACGTGGGCAACGGCGTCGACGACGACTGCGACGGCATCGACGGGGTGGACGGCGACGATGACGGGGTGGCGTCCGTGCATTCGGGGGGCGACGACTGCGACGACTGGGATCCCGACGTGTACCCCGGCGCTGAAGAGATCTGCGACGGCCTGGACAACGACTGCGACGGCGTGGTCGACAACGGCGAGGACGACACGGACGGCGACGGCTTCCCCGACTGCATCGACCCCACGCCCGAGGGGTACGACGGGCCCGAGGACCGGGAGGAGCCGCTCTCGGTCCAGCTGCACCTGCACGGCTCGCTGAGCGAGCACGACGCGACCATGGCCTACCACACGGCCGAGGCCAACGAGTATGGCGTGGACGTGCTGTGGTGGTCGGACCACGACGCCATGATGCAGATGCTGGCCAGGCCCGGCGGGTACGACTTCGACCACGGCGCGTTGACCGACACCATGCAGGCGCTGGGCAGCGCCGTGGAGTACGGGTTCGTGCTGGTGGACGACGACACGGCCGCGTCCGCCTCGTCGTTCGCGCCGGGCGGGCCGACCGGCGTGGGTCAGTTCTGGCACCTGGAGGTGGAGTCGGACGACACCGAGACCTGGCAGGTGATGCGCTACAGCTACGAGGGGGACTTCTACGCCCACCACGTGCCCCTGATGACCCAGGCCACGGTGTCGGTGGCCCTCCGCCCCCACCAGGCGGCCAGCGTGGACTGGCAGCTGCAGGTGGTGTTCACCCTGTCGACCAGCCTCGACGACATGATCAACACGATCACCTTCTACCTCGGCGGGGACGAGCTGAACCTGGAGACCTCGCCCCACGCGCTGTACCAGCCGCTGTTCGCCCCGGCCAACGAGTGGACGACCGTGGATTTCCCGATCACGGACGCGGCCATCCTGCACTTCGCCGAGCAGGAGGACCAGGGGGCGCACGGGACCCACGTGCAGCTGCTGTCGCGCAACGGCGAACACGCCGAGGTGGACCTCGACGACTGGCAGGTGACGTGGCAGGTCGAGGGTGAGCCCCTGCGCGTGGCCGCGGCCGAGGTGCTGGAGGAGCGGTACAGCGACGGCACCACCACCCACATCGTGGGCCAGGAGATGACGCCCATCGAGGACCGCAAGCACGTCAACGTGCTGGGCGTGGACATCCCCATGCACGACTACGGGCCCACGGACACGATCACCATCGACCAGGCCGTGGAGTACGTGCACCAGATGGGCGGGGTGGCCCTGTGCAACCACCCGTTCGGTACGGTCAACACCGTCCTGTACGAGGGGGAGGCGGCCGAGACCCAGGTGCTGGAGACGGCGGACGTCTGGATCGAGGCCGAGGGGCACGCCTGCGACGCCGTCGAGGTGGGCTACCAGGCGCGGGGCGTGGACCTGGACCATCACCTGATGTTCTGGGACGAGCTGGGCAAGGCCGGGGTGTTCGTGACCGGGGTGGGCACCAGCGACAACCACTGGTCGGGTGACTGGATGGCCGGCGACCTGGACTCCGGGCGCAACCGCTACCTGACCTGGGTGTTCCAGGACGTGGCCACGGCCGAGGGCATCATGTCGCAGGTGGAGGCAGGCCGGGCGTTCTTCGGCGACCCGCTGTCGTTCCTCGGTGAGCAGCCGCTGCTGGACCTGTGGACCGAGCACGGCGCGATCATGGGCCAGGTGCTGGCCAGCGACCTCGACCAGGTGATCCACGTGGAGACGGGCTACCTCGAGCCCGGCTGGTCGCTGGTGCTGCTCGGCGACGGCGAGGTGATCGACGAGGTACTGCTCGACGGCAGCGAGGTCGAGACCCTCTTCGAGGTGGACCGCGGCGACCTGACGCTGATCCGCAGCGAGGTGCGGGATGCGGACGGGGGGCGGATCCTGATCTCGAATCCGCTGTTCCTGGAGATGCCGTAGAGTCCCCTACGGCGCGAGATCCTCGTACCGGATCTTGTAGTACCAGATCGGACCGGCGTCCTCGCCGCCTGCCCACACGATGTGTGCGTAGCCCGCGGAGTCTGCGTCCAGCCACGGGTGAGACGACGCCTCGTTCGTCGAGACCTGGATCGCCGGGTCGGGCCACTCGCCTGTGGCGGCGTCGCCGATCCGGTAATGGCTCTGGTAGCTCCCGGGCCACACCGCGTGCAGGCGCCCGGTGGCGTCCACGTCCAGATCGGGGAAGTCCTGGTCCGCGCTGCCGAGGCTGATCGAGTCCTCCCAGTCGCCGCCCAGGTCCTTGCGGCGGTAGGTGGCGCCGGAATTGACCAGCACGTGGCCGTGGCCGCCGTGGATCACCACCTCGGAGAACTGCAGCCCCAGGCCCGTGTCGGTCGGGGCGCCCCAGCTGCTGCCGTTGAACTGGGTGTATTGGATGTCGACCCCGTGGTCGCCCTTCATGAACGTGCCATGGCCGTGGACTCGTCCTGTACGGCCAGGGCCACGTGGCCGAAGTAGCCCACGGTGTCGTCGTCGTCGCCGGTGGCGCTGTCGTCATCCGAGGTCGACGTGTCGTCGTCCTGGGCCTCCGGGCAGCCGACGACGAGCCAGAGGGACGCTGCCAGCATCGAGGCCGACCAGCGCCACGTGGGGTGATGGCGTGGAGTCATGCACGCATCATCGCGTTCTCAGCGGTCCAGGGGCACCCCCGGGATCGCTACTCGGGGTAGAGCGACTCCCGCCAGTTCATGTAGGAGAAGCCGCCGCCGAGGGCGGTGTTCACCCGCCAGACCACCTCCTGGTCCGGGGTGACCTCCTCGATCTGGCCGGCCGTGCTCCAGGTCACCAGAGTGTTGCCGCTGTCGAGGCGGGTGACGTCGCCGAAGGTGTAGCAGTACACCGGCGGATCGAGGCTGTACTCCCACACCTGGGAGGCCTCGCCCGCGCCCTCGTCCAGCGCGTACTGCACGACCCGGGAGCCGTCGTCGATCGTCGTGGTGTTGTCGAACACGATGATGCCGTCGTCGAGCAGCTGGAACTGGTGTTGCCGCTGGAACAGGGTGTCGTCCGGCCCGAAGGTGAAGTCGCTGTCCTCACCGCCCAGCTTCCACACCGGATCACCGCTGGCGCGGTCGATCTTCCAGATGGTGTCGAAGTTGCGGATGGAGACGTAGTAGGCGTCCTCTCCCGGGTCGTAGTCCACGGCGTTGACGTGGGTCCACTCGGTCCCTGCCTCGGGCACGTCCTCGGGGTCGTACTCGATGTGGTCCCAGACACTCCACACCATCTCCGCTGCGCCGTCCGGGGCGATCTCGAACAGGCCATCGCCGACCACCACCTCGTCGTCGACCAGGCGTTCGTCCCGCACCAACGAGGTGAGGGTGCCGCCCGGCAGCTCGACGAAGTCGTGGTGGGCCAGCGGTACCGAGATCCGCTCCATCTCCCCACCGGCCAGGGGCACGGTGAACAGGTAGTGGTCGAGGGCCCCGTCGTCGGCCGGGATGTAGTGCAGGAAGATCATCGAACGGCCGTCGCGGGTCAGCCAGGCCCGCGATATCTGGTGCGGCACGTCCGGCTCGTACCACCACACGTAGTCGCCGTCCGCGTCGAGGATGACCACCATGGAGGGCACGGCGAGCAGCGATCCGATCAGGAAGCCGCCGGTGGCCTGCTCGGGATCCACCACGGACAGCTCGGTCTGGGACATCAACGGGGGGAGCGAGCCGGTGGTGAGCACCTGGGCGTCGCTGAATGCAGTCTGGTCCCCCTGCCGTACCACGGCCCGGAGGTTGTACCCGGTCTCGGCCTTCATGCCGAGCACCAGGGCCTCGAACCGCCCATCCTCGTCCTGGGTCGCCGGCGCGGTCATGCCGTAGGTCGTGTCCGGTCCGAACTCCACCCAGGCGTCGTCGATCCCGCCGACGTCCACCGTCCACTCCAGGGTGGCCACGGTCGGCGGGTTCTCGGCGGGCACCACCTGCAGGTCGAACGCGACGTCGAAGGTGACCGGCCCGGGGCCGGCCGAGTCGTCGTCGTCCTGCGCCTCCGAGCAGCCGACCACGAGCGCGACGGACCACACCAGAAGCCACGGCGACGAACCCATCGCCAGGGAGGGGCGAGATGCAAGCATGATTCCATCATCGCGTTCTGGGGCCTCGAGGGGCACCCCCGTCGTTTACCGGTGACCGAGCGCTGGACGGGACGACGCCGCAATGATCTCCGGCACAGGACGTTCTCCGGGGTACGAGGAGAACCCACACACGGCCCGCCCGCGAGAGCGTGGGGTACGTGCCCGAAGCCACACGTGTGCATCATGGCCGCATGCCCATCCGACGACACGTACGCCCGTCGGCGTGCCCGACGAACCGTCTCGCGGCAGGTCCGTGTGCTGGCGCTCGCCCTGGTGATGGCAGCGTCGGGGTGTGTGGAAGGGGCCGGTAGCTACCAGCTCGCGCCCCCTCCCGAGGTCCCGCCGACCGGTGGACCCGCCGAGGAGCAGCGGATCTCCCTGCTCCCCGACGGCCAGCTCAACCACCTGCTGCCCGTGTACGTGGGGATCGATCACCAGCGGCGCCGGCTGTTCACCAGCTGCAACGCGCTGCCCACGATCGCGGAGATCGACCTGGTGGAGCAGAGCCTGGTCCGCGTGCACACGATGGGCGACGTCGACGTGGGTCACGCCCGCCCCCACCCGGACGGTGACGGGGTGGTTTGGCTCACCTACTCGGCCGCACCGACCGTGATGCGGCTGGAGCCGACCACCGGCGACATGACCTACCTGGACACCGGCCTCGATGCCGTGTGCGCTGGCGCGGCCCTGGACGGAGGAGGTCTGGTGGTGGCCGGTGTCACCGCCGACACCGCGCCGGGGCACAACACGCTGCTGACCCTCGACGGGGCGGGGGGCGTGATCGCGCAGGACGAGTTCTCCGGCTCGGCGCTGTCGATGCTGCTCACCGACGCTGGCGAGCTCGCGGTGCTGTTCCATCGCGCGGACACGGGCGAGGCCGCGCTGTTCTTCCTCGAGCCGGGATCGCTGGACGTGCTGTACCACTGCACGGCGCCCAATCCCGGCCAGCTCGAGGGGGGGCTGGCGGTGATGGCCGAGCTGCCCGACGGAGGCTTCGTGGCCAGCCAGGACGCCGCCTTGAACCGGGTGGCCTGTGACGGCGACGACTGGGGGCGGCGGGACATGGAGCCGACCCACCGCGACCTGTTCGTGGTGGACGACGAGGTGCTCGTGCTGGGGCGGACCGGGACGGACGAGGCAGCCGGCGCCAACTGGGGCATCGCCCGCCGCCACGACGTCGACCTCGAACCCCTGGGCTCCTTTGCCACGGGCAAGAACAGTGGCTTCGGCCGGCTCGATCCGGCGTCGGGCCTGATCTGGCTCAACTCCGAGGGGACGAACGAGGTCTGGGGGATGGACCCGGGCGACGGCTCCGTGCAGGGCCGCGTCCGGCTGGGGGAGCACGTGGAGTCGTTGGCCGTGCACGCCGACCGGCCGGGCCGGGCGTTCTTCACCGGCCGTCTGGGCAACGCCTTCGGCTGGGTGGATTTCGGCAGCGGAGAGGTGGCGATCCGCCACGACGAGGTCGTGTGGCCGGTCTCCCCCGTGCACCGGGGTGACACCGTGTGGATGCTCGCCCAGCTGACGTCCGCCCTCGTCGAGGTGGAGACCGATACCCTCGAGATCCGCCAGGTGCTGCCCACCGGGTTGCCGGAGAACACGCTGCTCACCTTCGGTGACCTGGCCTGGCACCCGGACCGGGCGTCGCTGTTCGTCAGCCACGCCCAGGAGAACGCGCTGGTGGAGGTCGATCCGGTGCTCGGCGAGGCCGTGGGGCGCTGGGAGCTCCCTGGCGAGCCCATCACCGATCGGGACAAGCTCGGCTGCCTGGAGGTGCTGGTCGTCGGCGATCACGTGATCACGTTGCGCAACACCGACGGACGCCTCGGCGTCGTGGATCCCGACGCGGCAGAGATCGTGGCCGAGGCGGTCCTGGACCTGGCCCTGGTCGACGAGCTGCGCGAGGTTCCCCGGCGGGAGTACGCGAGCCTCGATGCCCGCGGTCCACGGCTGTACGTGGGGGGCTTCGCCCTGGACGTCGAGACCCTCGCCCGGCAGCCCCAGCACGACCTGGATATCTCGTTCCTGATCACCGCGACGGTCGAGGAGCGCCTGCTGGCGTGGCGCCACGGTGACAGCGCGATCGTGGTGCTGGATGGGGAGGGTATGCAGCTGGAGGAGCGGGTCGTCGACCTCGAGCCCTTCGGTGCCCCGGCCTTCGCCTGGACCGATGACGGGGAGGGGCGCCTGGTCTACACCGCGTTCGCCGAGGCGCAGCTGCGCTCGGTCCCGCTCGCGGACCTGATCATGGCCCGGAGTCCTCGTCGTCCTCGAGATCGCGCTTCATGGCCTCGGCCTCGGCGATCTCCTCCATGGCCTCCTGGGCGGCCTCGATGTCGGCCTCGCTGAACTCGCCGTGCATGTTCTCGGCGATGCGGCGGACCTCGTCCACGGTGGCGCCGCCGCGCTCGAGGCGCCAGTCCATGTCGTCGGCATAGGCGCCCTCGTACACGGCCACGAACTCCGCCGCGTCCACCTCGCGGCGCTCCCGGTCGCCGGCCTCGGCGAGCAGACGCTCGTGCATGGCCCGCTCCTCGAGGGCCGCGTCGAACACCTTGTGGTGGCCCGGGCGCTGGTCGAGCTCGCCGCCGGTGGGCGCGTTGCTGACCGTGAGCGAGCCCACGGTGGCGTAGCGGATGAACAGGTCGGTGAACACGCCGGCCTGGGGGTGACGCGCCACCGCGGCCCAGGCGTGGTGCTCCGGCGCGACCAGCGCGATAAGCCAGGTGTCGTCCATGGGATCGACCGCGAAACACCCCACCCGCTGGTAGCCCAGGTCCTCGAGCACGGCCACGCGAGCGGCCACGTCGTCGTCGTCGGGATCGTCCAGCGGCTGCAGCGAGATGGTGGCCGGCAGGCCGCCGGTCAGGGCGCTGCCGAGGAACTTCCCGAGCTTCTTCAGCTTGGAGCGGATGTACAGGAATGCGCCCACCACGATCACGGTGTTGATGGCGAACGCGACGAGCACAACGATCATCCAGGTCTTCATCAGGGGTCCCCTCGACGACGGTTTCTTTGACTTTTCCCAGCCCGGCGCCCAAAAAGTCAAAGAGCGCATGCGCATTCTCCTGCTGATCTGGCTGATCGCGTTGCTCGGACCGCCCACCGCGGTCCGGGCGGAGCCGTCCTGCCCGTCGGGCAACCTGCTGGCCGGGCTGACGCCGGTCGAGGTCGCGGGCGTGCAGCACACCGACGTGCTCGGTGACGGCGTGCTGGCCCTGGAGGGGGACTACTGGAACACGCACCTGACCGCGCTGTTCGCGGACACGGACGCGGCCGTGGTGTACGACCTCGGTGACGACGTGGCCGTGCGCGCGCTGCTGCTGCAGGCCGATGGAAACGACGCCTACCGGATCGAGCTGTCCGACGACCGGGCAACCTGGACCGTGCTCGCCGAGGCCCCGGTCGACGCGGGCACGGGCATGCGCAGCCGGGTGGGGCAATTCCATGGCGAAGGACGCTACCTGCGCCTGAGCGCGGTCCGTGGGGACGGGCAGCTCAGCGCGGGTGAGCTGCAGGTGTTCTGCCAGCCCCCGCCCGACCTGGTGCCCGAGGTGGTGTTCCGCCAGGGCCGCAAGCGCCTGGGGCTGGTGGACGCCCTGCGGTTCAACGGCTGGGGCAAGCTCCTGCTGGGGCTGGTGGCGCTGGGGGTGCTGCTGGCCTTCGGACCCCGGCGGGCCGACCACGACCGGCGCCAGCGCTGGTTGCGCCGCGGCGTGTGCGGCGCCCTGGTAGTGGCCAGCGGCCTGGCGTGGACCGACTTCGGGGGCCGCAGCGGCATGCACATGCACGACATGTTCCACTACGTGATGGGGAGCCGCTACGCGTCCGAGGTGGGCTACCAGCGCCTATACCACTGCGCGCTCGTGGCCGAGCACCAGCTCGGCGGCAGCCCGGGGCTGGAGGCTCGACCGGTGCGGGACCTGGCCCGGGGGGTGTCGGTGTCCGCCGGTGAGCTGCTGGCCGATCCCGGCGCATGCACGGACGCGTTCGACGAGGTCTGCTGGGAGGCCTTCCGCCGCGACGTGCAGGGATTCCGCGAGGCCATGGGCCCCGCGTCGTGGGAGCGGCTGTTCGAGGACCACGGGTACAACGCGCCACCCCTGTGGAGCACGATGGGGGCGCTGCTGGCGCCGCGGGGGGGGATCGACCGCGGCGCGCTGGCGCGGCTGGCCTGGCTGGACGCGGTGCTGCTGCTCGTGGCCGTGGCCCTGTTGTGGTGGGCGTTCGGGGCCGAGGCCGCGGCCCTGGCCGCCGTGATCTTCGGCGTGGGCAACCCCTGGGAGTTCTCCTGGTTCGGCGCCTGCTTCGGCCGCACCCCCTGGCTGGTGCTGTTGCTGGCCGCGGTGTGCCTGCTGAAGAAGGGGCGGTCCGCCGGGGGCGGTGCGGCCCTGGCGGGATCGGCGCTGCTGCGGGTGTTCCCGCTGCTCGCGGTCACACCGCTGGTCATGCGGGCTGGCTGGCGGCTGGCTGCGCGGCGGGGGCTCGACCCCACCGTGATGCGGGTGGGGGCGGGCATGCTGGTGGCCGCGCTCGTGCTGGTCCCCGTCAGCGCGGTGTTCAGCGGCGGCATGCATGCCTACGTGGCGTTCGCGGACAACATCCTGCACCACGAGGACGCCTCGTCGACCAACAAGATGGGGCTGGCCGCGGTGCTGTCGTGGCACCCGGCGCGCACGGCCGAGGCGCTGTACGACTGGCGGCTCGACGACCCGGCCGCGCCGTTCGTGCAGGCGCGGGAGGCGACGCTGGCGGCGCGGTCCTGGCTGAGGATCGGGCTGGTGGTGGCCGGGATGGTCCTGCTCGCGCTGCTGGCGCGACGGCAGGTTCGCGCGTGGGAGCTGCTGGCGCTGGGGTGCGGAACCTCGCTGCTGCTGGTCGAGCTGTCGTCGTACTACCTGGTGTTCGTGGTCGCGCTGGCACCTCTGGCCGCACAGCACAGGCGGTGGACGGCCCTGTTGCTCGGCGCGGTGCTGCTGGACCTGCTGGGTCCGATGGTGCTCGACATGTCGTACGAGGTGCCCTGGGTGCTGGGATCGCTGTGGCTGCTGGTGGCGTGGTTCGCGCTGTGCGGGGAGCTGCTGCGGCAGCGGCCCATTCACGCAGCCACGACCTCGCCCGGGTCCCGATCTGGTACCCTGGATTCGCCATGACGCAATCCACACCTCGCCGCGAGAAGCGGTACCTGTACGCGCTGCCCGTGCGTTTCACCTGGCACTCGGAGCAACGCGACACCACGACCAAGGACGTGAGCACGGACGGCATCTTCATGCCGACGCCGCTGCCCATCGAGCTGCGCCACATGGTGCGGCTGGACATGGACCTGCCCGGCGAGGAGAAGCTCGTGACCTCGCGTGCCATGGTCGTGCACGTGGCCCGCGACGAGGGCACGGACGTCTACACCCAGGGCATCGGCGTGCAGTTCTTCGACATGGGCACGGACGAGCGGGCAGCCTGGGACCGCTTCATGGAGATCGTCCGCCAGGAGGCCCAGGGCAGCGATCAAGGCTGGGATGTGCGCATCCGTCCGCCGCGGCCCCGCCCGGAGAGACGGCAGTTCGGCCGCTTTGCGGCCATCCTGCAGGTCCGCGCCGAGAATCTCGGCGAGCTGGTGACCATGTACACCCGCGACGTGTCCAAGGGCGGCATGTTCCTCAAGACCGACCTGGACCTGGCCGTCGGTGACCTGCTGGCCCTGCAGATCGTGCACCCCGAAACCTTCGAGATCTTCAGCATGCGCGGCATGGTGCGGCGCTGCGTGGACGAGGGGGACACCTTCGGTGTGGGCGTGCAGTTCGTGGGTATGAGCGACGGCAAGCGCGAGGAGTTCTGGCGCTTCGTGTCGGACTATCTCGTGGACGACCCCAACGAGATCACGATCGACGTTCTGGATGAATAGGATCCGACCCTCCAACCCAGGCTCCGATCCCAATCGGTCCCAACCTCGATGGCCCAATCCAGGCTCCGATCCCATTCGGTTCCAACTTCGACGGGCCAACCCAAGCTCCGAACCGCATCGGCTGGGGTCAGTTCGCGATTTGTGATCGTCCACCCCGCTTCGATGCACCCCGACAGCGTCCGCAACGAACACAAGTCGCGATCTGAACCCGCACCGCCTCCAGTCACCCGAACGGGTCCGTCGCGTCCCTCCCGGATCTCCTCGGTCCGTCGTTCCTCGAGATTCATGCTGGGCCACGGTTCCGATCCTCCCGGGTCGTCGATCCTGTCTGCCCTGGGCGGACGCGCGCAGATCCCACCGGCAGCTGGGGGCGGCACGGGGTCAGGCCGCGACTGGGGGCGTTGCGGCGCAGTGTGGACGCATCGAAGACGGTTGGACGCCCCGAGTCGCGAACTGACCCCAGCGGAGGCGGTTCAGGCAGGGGCTGCGGGCGGGATCGTTGGCTGGGTCGTCAGTTCGACTTCTGGATGAGGACGACGTTGCCGGTGAGGGAGTCAGCCGCGTCCACCAGCGCCCGCAGGGCGGGCCAGTCGGTCGGGGACAGGGTGGCGGCCTCGATCACGAGGTTGGTGGTGACTGTGAGGTCGGCGCCGTCGCGCACCACGTCGCGGCGGAAGGAACCGGCCGCGTTGGAGAAGGCCGTGGGGGAGGGGCCGGCCACGTACTCGTAGCCCGCCGGGATCGTCACCGCGACCTCCACGTGCTCGCTGGCCGGACCGCCCGGCACCACCAGGGTCTCGGTGCGGGCGTTGCGCCACGACTGCACCACGGTGCCCGTGAGTGCTCCGGGTACGCGTGGCAGGTCGAGTTGCACCAGGCCGTGCTCGGGCACCTCGATGACGCCGCCGGAGAAGTCGGCGCGGAACGAGGTGAGCTGGCAGGTCTGCCGGGCCACGAACACGCCGTCCACGGACGCGCCGCCGAAGCCGGAGACCACCTTGCGCGCCACGCCCTGCTGGCCGGCGGCCGTGCGGTCGAAGGACACCAGCGGGTTGTAGCGGGCCATCAGGTCCACGTCCGCGGTGCCGGCCAGGGTCAGCTCGTGACCGCCGTCCTCGACCTGCACCTCGACCCGCACCGCGCCGCGGTTGCGGTCGGCGGCGATCTGCGGCAGGGTCTCGACCACGCCCGCGGACGTGGGATCGAGCACCAGTACGGGGTGGCCGGCGAGGGTGGTGCTGTTGTGGCGGTTGGCCGACGTGGTCGGGTCCAGCCACTTCGTGCGCTCGCCCATGCGCACGCGCACCCAGATCTCGTCGAACTGGGCCGGGGCGGCGACGCCCTCGGCGATGGCGGGCTGGCTCGAGGCCAGGGCCACGTGCGCGTCGAAACCGGCCGCGCGCAGCATGGAGGTGAGCAGCACGGCCTTGTCCAGGGCGTGGCCCACGCTGCTGTCGAGCACCTGGCCGGCGGGGCGCGCCGCGTACTCGAAGTCGGCCACGGGCCAGTGCACGTTGCGTACACCGCTGACCACGAAGTCGTGGAGCAGGGCCATCTTCTCCGGGTGGAACGAGGCATCGCCGAGCACCTGCGCGGTCTTGGCCTGGATCGCCTCGTCCGGAGCGACCGCCGCCTCCACGCCGTACTGCAGCCAGTTGACCACGTCCGCCCACGTCGGGATCACCGAGTAGGCGAGCTGGTCGAGGCCGTGGCGGTGGTCGGGCAGCTCCGAGGTGTTGGTGCCGGGCACGTTGGTCCGGTGGATCGTGTACGTGGTCATGCCGTTGGCGGTTGTGACCTCCGGGGCGACGGCGCAGTGCAGGCCCTCGATCCACAGGCCGGTGCCCTCGGGCACCTCGATGGTGATCCACTGGTCGAGGATCGGCACGAACCCCTGCAGGTCGATCACGCCGGTCAGCGGCAGCCCGGTGGGGCCGCGGTCGGTGACGGTGTACGCGGTGACCGAGGTCGCGTCGTGCTCCACACCCACGTGGGCCACCACGAGCTGGCGCTGGTAGGCATAGGGCACGGCCCACTGCAGCTCGGAGGGCGTGTTGGGCACGAAGCTGTTGTGGGCCGCGTCGACGATGGTGCCGTCCACCATGTACGTGCGGGCCTGGTCCACCCGCAGATCGCCGCGGGCGGCGTTCCAGGAGAGCTTCGGATCGAACATGTTCTGCCGCGTGAGGTGCGCGGAGAACATCTTCAGCGACTCCTCGACGTGCGTCTCCATGACGCCGTCGGCGCGCAGGGTGACGCGGATCATCTGGCGCACGAACAGCCCGTCCTCGCCGGGGTACTGGTCGGCGGACGGCGCGTTGGCGATGTAGTCGGGGGCCTGGGCCGCGGCCGGGGCCGCGGCGAGGATGGCCAGGGAGATGAGCAACAGTCGCAGCGTGTTCATGGCTACCTCCTCTCCAGCACGATGAGGTCGTCGGGGAGGGCGAGCGCCTCGGTCACCACTTCGCGGAAGTTGTCGTACTGGTCGACCGGGATCTCGCGGCGCTTGATGACCAGGGTGAAGGTGTAGACCAGCTTGCGACCGCTGACCGCGATGTGGGTGTCCAGCGAGGCGATGGGGCCATCGATGTGCCGGTCCTCGGGCAACCGGGCGACCGTGTAGCCGGCCGGGATGGTGATGGTCTCGGTGACCTGCCGCTTGCGCGGGGCCCACAGCAGCATGTTCTGGGTGCGGCTCTCCGGCCCGGCGCAGTCCAGGTACGGCGCGATGCGGCCGCTGGTGACCAGGTGCCGTGACGTGGGCGGCGCGAAGTAGATGCGGCCGTCGCCGACCAGGGCGAAGTCGTCCAGCTCGTACGCCACGTCGTAGCGGATCGGCGTGTTGACGTCGCGCAGCTCCTCGTAGTCGACCCGCACCGGCGCGACCCGGGCGCCCGGGCCGATCTGGGCGACGGCCTGCTCGAACCACGCCTGGCGGTCCGAGGCGATGGAGTAGTGCACCATCTCGCGGCGCAGCCGCTGCTCGGCGTAGCCGTCGCCGCTGAAGCTGACCGACCCGCTCAGCGCGCCGTTCTCGGCCACCGAGGAGGAGGCCCGCACGATCAGCTTGTTGTCGTCCGGGTCGAAGGCCACGGTCTGCATCAGTTCCAGGCCCTCGGGGGTGCCGATGACGTAGTGCTGCTCGCCCTCGGCGCTGGACCACAGCTCCGGGGAGAACACGACCCAGGTCGGGTCCAGCATCATCCAGCTGCCGTCGCCGCGGCGCAGGGCCACGATGCAGTGGTTGAACTGGTCGGCGGGGACCCGCTCCACCCGGGAGCCAGCCATGGTCATGGCCGGCCACACGTCGTAGCCGGCGGCGCGCAGCATGGTGATGGCGATGCCCGCCTTGTCCTTGCAGACCCCGGAGCGGTTGTGGAAGATCATCGATCCGGGGTGGAGGGTGTAGCCCTCGCCCTTTCCCATGCTGATGCCGGAGTAGCGGATCTCGTCGGCCGACCAGTGCACGATGGCCGCGATCCGCTCCTCGTCGGTGCGCAGGTCCGCGATCAGTTCGTGCACCTTGGCGCGGATCTCTGGGGTGGCCTCGAACTGGTGGGTGTTCACGGTGCAGAACCAGCGGGACTTGGACTGCCAGTCGGGCACCGTGGCCAGCACCACCTTGGTCTGCACGTCCGGGAAGTCCACGGCCCGGAGCTCCTCGTGGAACGCGGGCTGGTCCGTGCGCCAGAAGCTGTACGTCAGGCTGGTGTCGTCGTAGGCCACGTGGGTCTGGACCTCGCCGTTGTACACCTCGAACTGCACCGGCTTGTCCCGGGGCGTGACCACCGTGTAGTGGCGGAGCTTCACCGGGTGGTGGTCGTGGAAGTACACGATGTCGTAGAAGTGCCCCCGCATCGGCGGGATGTAGCGGCTGTCGTCACCGGCCGCACCGCCCGCGGCCGCGCCCCCCTGCATCTGGTCCAGGTAGGCGATCAGGAAGCCCTTCATGTAGGTGCGGATCTCGACCGCGTCCCCCACCTCGAGGCGGGGCAGGGGCACGAGCTTCATCTGGGCACCCCAGTAGATCCCCCACTGGGGTTGGGGCAGGTCCACCTGCGGCGCCGGGTCGAGCACCTCGATGGAGCCGTCGGCGCGCACGACGCGCAGCTGCCGTACCTCCACGACGTTGGACGCCGGGTCGAAGTCGAGCCGCAGCCGCGCCAGCTGGGCCGCGCCCTCCTCGGACAGGCACTTGAGCACCTCGTGGTTGTGGATGTGGCCCAGGCCGCTGTCCTCGACCTGGACGTAGGTGCGCTTGAAGACCGTGACCACGTCGGCGCCGTCGTTGGCGTCCTGGTCTCCTGCGTCCGCGATCTGCTGGCGCAGCTCGTCGTCGCTGGCCGGGGGCGCGGGCTCCTGGGCGCGGGCGACCTGGATGGCGACCAGGGCCACCAGGACGGCCAGCAGCGCCGTGATGCGGGTGAGTCTCTCTCGGGTCATGTCCGCACTCCGTGCTGAGGGTGGATCCAAGGGGATTGCTGGGGTGCCTGTTATGGACGGCGCGCGCGCTCGCGTCAACCGTGCAGGCGCGAGGGCGGGCCGCGGAGCGGGTATCCGGAACGGGGATTCAGGCGTCGCTGTCCTCGGTCGTCTCGGGGGCCGGCATGGCATCGAGGTCGTCGAGGTATGCCGTGGGGTCGCCGAACCAGGCGCGCACCACCCGGGCCATGATCGAGGCGTGGATCCCATCGAGCACCCGGTGGTCGAAGGTCGCGCTGAGGTTCATCATCTTCTTGACCGTGATCTCGCCGTCCTCCACCACGGCCACGTCCCGCACCGCACCGACCGCGATCAGCAGGGGCACACGGCTGTACGGCACCAGCGGCACGTAGGCCTGGTCCAGGCCCAGCGAGCCGATGTTGGTCACCATCACCGAGCCGAAGGCATCCCGGGGCAGGCCGAAGCGGCTCAGGTCGAGGTTCAGCGTGTAGCACAGGAAGGCGATCATCTTGAGCGTGAAGTTGAGCATGAACGCCGGGATCTTCTTGAACGTGGAACGTGTCTTCTCCAGCTCCGGATCCTCGGCCTTGCGGATCTTCTTGGTACGGCCGACGAACTCGTCGACGATTTCCACCAGGCTCTTCTTCTCCACGTCGAACAACGTGGCGCCGGACAGGTCGATCTCGCCGGTCTCGGGATCCTTCATCGCCACCTGGAAGAACACGCCGATCTTCTTGCGCATGTACACCCGGTTGAAGCGCAGGATCGCGTTGCCGTCCGGCATCTCGGCCAGGCAGGCGGCCGCGACCTTGGCCATCACGTGGGTCAGGGTGAGGTGGCGGCCGGTCTTCTCGCGGAAGCGCTTGATGTACGCCAGCGTATCGTCGACCGGGACCTCCATGGAGCCGTACACCGACGGATCGTAGGTGCGGGCCCAGGTGCCGATGGCGATGCGACGAAAGGAGGACAGGTCCTTCTTCTGGACCAGCTCGATGTTGGGCATTCGGAGGCTCCTCGCTACTCGTAGATCTCGTCGATGAACTGGCCGGACGCTTCGGCGAATGCCAGCTTGACGCCCTGCATGTTCAGCACGACCAGGAACATCAGCGGCATCAGCAGCCCGCAACACATGCCACCGACCATGCCGCCGAATCCCCCGTACATCTGTTCCGCTGGCAGGCCGCGCAGGATAGGCGTGAGGTAGACCACGCTGAGGGTGCTGCCGACGAGGTTCATCAGCAGCTGGAACACGCTGTAGACCATCAGCCCGTTTCGGGCCCACCCCTTGAGGAACAGCGCGCCGATGCAACACAGCATCATCAGCAGGTTGAGCACCGCGCCGCAGCCGATCGAGGCCATGGTCCACGTGTACAGCACGCTGGAGGCCTTGACTGCGTCGATCACCGGGTTGGGCACGCCCATGTCCGCCACGTACGGCACCAGCGCGAACGGCAGCCCACAGAGCCCCAGCCCCCCGATCAGCAGACCGATCACGCACACCACGATCACCGGAACCGGGCGTTTCATGGGCTCCTCCTCGTCCGCTGCGCCGATTGTACAGCAATGCCGTGGGTGGGGGGGGGCTCGTGGCCCATGCGAGGCATGGGGCCGAGGCGGCGGGGCCTCAGGCGATCTCGGCGGCGGCGAACTGGACGGCGTTGTGGAACAGGCGCAGGCCCTGACCGTGGTCGGGGAGGGGGCCGTCGAGCTTGTGGCGGGTCCATTGGGGGTGGTTGAAGGGGTAGAGGAAGGCCTCGGGGTGGGGCATCAGGCCCAGGATGCGGCCGCTGGGATCGGTGATCGCGGCGGCGTGCATGTCCGACCCGTTGGGGTTGTGCGGGTACGTGCCCGTGGGCTCGCCGGTCGCGGGATCGGCGTAGCGCATGGCCACGAGGTGCTGGTCGGCCAGGGTCGTGCGCAGGGCGTCGTCCGCGCACACGAGCCGGCCCTCGCCGTGGCGCACGGGCAGCTCGATGCGGTCGATGCCCCGCAGGAACACGCTCGGCGTGGCCGGGTCCACGGCCAGGGTGACCCAGGCGTCGTGGAACACGCCGCGCTCGTTCCAGGTCAGAGAGAGCAGGCGCTCGAACGGGGCGCCGGGCAGGTGGGGCAGCAGGCCCAGGCGGGTCAGCGTCTGGAAGCCGTTGCAGATGCCGATCACCAGCCGGCCGTCGTGCACGAACCGCTGCAGCGGCTCCCACATCCGGCAGCGCACGCGGTTGGCGAACACCGCGCCCGCGCCCAGGTGGTCGCCGAAGCTGAATCCGCCGATGAAGGCCAGCACGTGGAACGCGTCGAGGTCCGGGCCGTCCCCGGCCAGCAGGTCGTTGAGGTGGACCTGGGTGGCGCGTGCGCCGGCCAGGGCGAACGCGTGGCTGGTCTCGGCCTCGCAGTTCAGGCCGAAGCCGGTGATCACCAGCGCCCTGACATCAGCCTCAGATGCCATCGAGGGTCTCCTTCCAGGTTCGCTCGAGGTCGTGTACGGCCGCGGTCAGCACCGGGCCGTGCTCGGCGTGGAACAGCTCGATCGCGGGGTCGGCGGTGGTGGTGCCGACGAAGGCCAGCGGCAGGTCTGCGGCCAGCGCCTCGAGCGCGGCGCGGTCCTCGGCCGCCACGGAAAGCAGGAAGCGGCCGCCGCTCTCCGAGTACAGGATCTCGGCCAGGGCCAGGTCGCGGCGCTCCCGTGACGGGTCCAGGGGTACCCGCTGCAGGTCCACCACCAAGCCGGCCCTGCCTCCCAGGGCCGTGAGCGCCAGCCCCATGGCCAGGCCGCCTGGGCCCAGCGCATGCGCCGCTCGCAGCAGGCCCCGGTCCACCGCGTCGGCGACCGCGTCGCAGCAGCGGCGGGACAGGTCCAGGTCCACGGTCGGCACCGGTCGGGTGTGCCAGTCAGGCGCCACGCCCTGCTCGGCCAGGTGCGTCAGGTACTCGGTGCCGCCCAGCTCGGCGCGGGTCCAGCCCAGCACGTACAGCAGGTCGCCCGGCTGCTTGGCGTCGAGGGTGACCGCCCGCTCCACGTCGTCGACCACGCCGATCGCCGACACCAGCAGGGTGGGCGGGATCGAGATCTTGACCCCACCGCGGGTGGAGTCGTTCTTCATGCTGTCCTTGCCCGAGATCAGGGGCAGGTCGAAGGCCAGGCAGGCCTCCTGCAGGCCGCGGCAGGCCCGCACCAGCTGGGCCAGCTTGTGCTGGCCGTCCGGGGTGCGCTCCGACTCCACCGGGTCGGGCCAGCAGAAGTTGTCCAGCGCGGCCAGCCGGCCGGCGCGGCCGCCCACGGCCACGGCCCGGCGCACTGCCAGGTCGGTGGCGCAGATCGCCATCCAGCGGGTGTCCACGTCCGAGTAGCGGGGCAGGATCCCCTCGCTCAGCACCACGCCGGTCCGGGCGCCATGCTTCGCCAGGAACATGGCCGCGTCCGACGGGACGTCCGAGCCCACGCCCACGAACGGCTTGACCACGGACAGGCCCTTGACCTCGTGGTCGTACTGCCGCGCCTTGAACTCGCCAGAGCACAGGTCGAGCCGGCCCATCATGGCCGCCAGGGTGGCGCCGTGGTCCGCGGGCTCGTCCGGGGGCTCCAGGTCCGGTGTGGGGGACTGCCAGTGTGCGTCGAGCTGCATGCGGGGGCAGCCGTCGTGCAGGAAGTCCATGTCCAGCGACGCGATCGAGCGGCCGTCGTACAGCACATCGAAGGAGGGAACGGCCGTGAACTCGCCCAGGTCGGTGGCCTCGACCTCGCGCCGCGCGGCCAGGGCCATGAAGGCGTCGAGGCGGTCCGGGGCCACGGCCACGGTCATGCGCTCCTGCGCCTCGCTCAGCAGGGTCTCCCACGGGGCCAGGCCCGCGTACTTCAGTGGGGCCTGGGCCAGGTCGATGCGGGCCCCGCCGCACAGGGTCGCCATCTCGCCCACGGAGGAGCTGAGCCCGCCGGCGCCGTTGTCGGTGATCGCGCCGTAGAGGTCGAGGTCGCGGGCCTCGAGCAGGAAGTCGGTCATCTTCTTCTGGGTGAGCGGGTCGCCGATCTGCACGGCCTGCACCGGGGAGTCGGCGTGCAGCTCCTCGGACGAGAAGGTGGCTCCGTGGATTCCGTCCTTGCCGATGCGGCCGCCGACCATGACCACGCGGTGGCCGGGCACCACCACCTTGTCGTGGGTGGCGCGGCCCTCGATCTCGCGGGGCATCAACCCCACCGTGCCGCAGTACACCAGCGGCTTGCCGAGGTAGCGGCGGTCGAAGAACTCCCAGCCGCGGCCGTAGGGGATCCCGCTCTGGTTGCCCCCGTCGATCACGCCCTGGTGCACGCCGTCGCGGATGCGGCGGGGGTGCAGCAGGCCCTCGGGGAGGGGCTCGTCGTGGAACGGCGAGGCCAGGCAGTAGCCCCACACGTTGAACAGCAGCTCTGCGCCGATGCCGGTGCCGAACGGGTCGCGGTTGACGCCCACGATGCCGGTCATGGCGCCGCCGTACGGGTCCAGGGCGGACGGCGAGTTGTGGGTCTCGACCTTGTACACGAGGTTGTGCTCGTCATCGAGTCGCACCACGCCCGCGTTGTCGTGGAACACCGACACCAGCCAGTCCACCCGCTCGGCCACCGCCTC
Organism: uncultured Rickettsiales bacterium; assembly: GCA_964639985.1. Lineage (GTDB taxonomy): Bacteria > Myxococcota_A > UBA796 > UBA9615 > CAYRNR01 > CAZXHG01. The sequence continues at coordinate 1,038 of CAZXHG010000117.1, read as the reverse complement.
GGTGGTGCCGCGGATGCAGGTGGCGAACAGCGAGTCGATGGTCTCGACCCGGTCGCCTTCCCGATAGCGGATGGAGGCGTTGAAGATCTTGTGCTTGCAGTGCTCCGACCAGGTCTGGGCCAGGCACTCCAGCTCCACGTCGGTGGGGGCCGCGGGCAGGCCGAGGTCGGCGCGGCGGGCGGCCACGGCCGGGTCGGCGTAGTGGTCGCGGATGGTCTGCATCTCCTCCAGCGACAGCGAGAGCGTGCCCTCCCGGCTGATGCGGACCAGGTCCTCGTCGTCGCCGGTGAGGTCCACGGTCTGCACGCGGGGCGTGGTCTCGCCGCGGATCACCGGTACGGTGGCGTCCGCGTCCGCGGCCGCCCACTCGCCGGCGGCGCGCACCGTGAGCGTCTCGATCAGCAGGTTGGCCAGCAGCTCCGACCCGGCACGCTGGGCGCCTGCCTGGTCGAGGTCCGGCGCGGCGAGGTGATACTCGGTCTCGGTGTACACGCCGGCGTCGACCGGCAGCGGGCGGCCCAGCAGGTCCTCCACGGCCACCCGGGCGCTGCGGCCCAGGTTGTCGGTCACGCCCGGCCGGAAGCCCACGGTCAACACCCAGTCCGCGTCGGGGGACGGCAGGCGCGCCAGGGTCGACTCCTGGATCACCGGATCGGTGAACTCCTCGCGCACACGCTGTTGCTCGCCGCCGATCAGCTCCGCGTCGATCTTGTAGATCGTGCGGGTACGTACGCGCTGTACGGGCAGGCCGAGGAAGGTACGGATCGAATCCCGGACACCGTCGCCCCGGGCGTCGTCCTGCCCGGCACGAACAGCGACCTCGATGCGTGTGACCATCGTCGCTCTCCTGGGATGGGGAAGGGCTCGTTCTAACCCCACCGGCCCCCCCTGTCGAGCGCCTTCGCCCGGCCCCCACCCAGGAGCGCCCAGCAGCTCCTCCCAGCCCCCACCTGCGAGCGAAGCGAGCCCAGGTGGGGGCTGGTCGGGGGCGGGCGGGCGGGCTCAAATCAAGTCCCCATCCTCGATCCTCGAGAAGTC
>CAZXHG010000116.1:25911-30183 GCA_964639985.1 uncultured Rickettsiales bacterium | reverse complement strand
GGGACCGCGGGCCGCGGCCGGGGGGGGGGGGCGGGGGCGGCGGCGGCGGGGGCCGCGGCGGCGGGGGCGGGGGGGGCGGCGGCGGCGGGGGCGGTGGCCGCGGTGGTCGTCACGGGGGCGGAGGCGGCGGCCGGGATCCCCGGCGCGGTCCGCGACGCGACGGCCAGGGCGGCAACGACAACCGGTTCGAGCAGCAGGGGTCGGCCGGCGGCGACGGCGGAGGCAAGAAGAAGCGTCGTCGCCGGCGCAAGAAGAACCCGACGGACGGCGCCGGGGAGTGAACATGCGCTGGGTCAAGGCCGTGGAGATCAAGACCGCCGCCGAGATCGAGAAGATGCGGCGGACGTCACTGCTGGCCGCGGCCACGTTGCGCATGATCGAGCCCCACGTCAAGCCGGGGGTCGACACGTTGACCCTGGACCGGCTGTGCCACGAGTTCATCGAGGCCCACGGGGCCTACCCCGCGCCGCTCGAGTACCGGGGCTTCCCCCGCTCGATCTGCACCAGCGTCAACGAGGTGGTCTGTCACGGGATCCCCAGTCGCAAGAAGGTGCTGCGTCCCGGGGACATCGTCAACGTGGACGTCACCACGAGGCTCGAGGGCTACCACGGCGACACCAGCCGGACCTTCACCATCGGTCGCGTCGGCCCCAACGCCGCCAAGGCGGTCGAGGTGGCGCGGGAGAGCCTGCGCATCGGCATCGAGGCCTGCCGGCCAGGGGTGCAGTTCTCGGACATCGGCAAGGCGATCCAGCCCTACGCCGAGGGGCGGGGCTGCTCGGTGGTGCGCGAGTACTGCGGCCACGGGCTGGGCAAGCAGTTCCACACCGAGCCTCAGATCACCCACTACTTCGCCGAGGAGGATCCCCGGCGCATGCAGCCAGGCATGACCTTCACCATCGAGCCGATGATCAACCTCGGCGTATGGCAGACGCGGCGGCTGCGGGATCAGTGGACGGTGGTCACCCGTGACGGCGCCCTGTCCGCCCAGTTCGAGCACACCGTGCTGATCACCGACGACGGCGTGGAGATCCTCACCGACCCGGCGAACCTGCCGGGTTCCGAGTTCGACCTGTCTGCGTAGATCGGGTCAAGGAGAGAAGCGAGCGCAGCGAGCGCTCGACGGACCCGACGATCCGCCGCCTCAGATATTCTTCTTGGCCGCCTCGGCCGCCTGCGCCGCCCGGGCCTTCTTGATCGCGTCGAGCTGCTCGCGGGCCGCAGACGTGGACGCCTTGGCCTTGATCTTCTTGAGCTTGGTGTCGAGCGACGCGTCACCGAGCTCCGAGCCCATGTCCGCCTCGGCCTGCAGCTTGCCGATGTGGCTGCGCACGTTGTCCAGCGCCTTGATGTCGGCGTCGGTGCTCATCCCGTCGAGGGTCTCCTGGATCTTGATGCGAGCCTCGGCCGTCTCCTTGCGGGCCAGCATCTCGTCCTTCTCCTTGCGCAGCTTGTCGATCTCGCTCTGGAACGCCACCAGCGAGCTCTTGGCCTCCTCGGCCTCGGCCGCGGTCTTGTCCATGTCGGCGTTGAGCTGTTCGATTTCCGACTGCAGCGTGTCCTTCTTCTCGATCAGGTGCAGGGCGACCTCGTCCTCGCCCTCGTCCACCGCGACCGGGATCTGCGCGGAGACCTCCTTGAGCTCGGCCTGCTTCTGCTCGAGCTCCTTGGTGATCTTGTTGCGCAGGAAGATGATGTTCGAGACCGCCTTCTTCAGGGCCTTGTACTTGCGGACCCGTTCGTTGATCGCCGCCTCGTAGACCGCCTCGGGGTTCTTCTTCTCGGCGCCGCCGATCCAGAGACTCCAGAACCCCTTCCAAAGATTGGACAGCCTGTCGAAGAAACCGCCTTCAGCCATCGTGAACGTCCTTTCTGCCTCGATGAACGGGCATCCCCTAGTACGCGAGAGGGTCCGGCACATTTCGTGCGCGGATCGGAAAGCGAGTATACGTCACTGCGGGGGGCGTGCAACCCGCTGTTGGGCCATGGATCAGCGCCTGCCCCGGTCCTTGCGCCTGTCCCGGACGCGGTCGAGGAACGTGGCCGACGTCTCGCGTTCCATGCCCGGCGAGAGCCCGGCGACGTTCACCACGTCCAGCTCCTCGGTGTTGCCGGTGGGCAGCGGCGGCTTGAGCACACCCGGCGAGGTCACCGCCCCGATCGGGCGGCTGATCGGTCCGTGCTCCTCGGCGAACGAGCGCACATCGTCCTTCATGGCCTGCATGTCCTGCACGCCGAGCACGAATCCCTCGATGGTGTCGCAGGCCCAGGAGAACCCATCAGCGCCCTCCTCGAGCACGCGGATCACCTCCACCAGGGCGTCGCCGACGCGCTGGAACTGGGGATCCGTGAGGTACTGGGGCGTGCCCGTGATCAGACGACGCGTCTCCCTCCCCATGTCCGCGGCCAGCTCGTAGGCGTCCGGATCGTCGAGACCGTGGGCCTGCGCGCGCAGCTTCAGCAGCAGCGACGTGCTGGCCTTGCGCAGCAGGCGGACGGTCTGCTCGGGCGACGCGGTCGTGCCCTGCAGCGCAAGCTGGGTGGCGAGGTGGGACGCCAGCAGGGCGTGGGCGCTGGCCAGCGCCTCCTGCAGCTCCCGGTCGCCGGGGAACGGCGTCTCGACGATGGCCGGCCGGGCGGGACCACTCTGCAGCATCGCTGCCTGGTGGGCGGGCACGGCCGTGTCCCCTGCGACCGGCGCGGTCGGTACGTGGGCCTCGAGGTAGTGCTCGATCTCCTGCTTGCGGCGCACGGTCTCGTCGAGGTAGCGCATCAGGCTGCGGTGGCGGAAGAACTTCCAGATCCAGATCGAGCCCACGACAGCCACGATCACGATGGCCAGGTCCTTGATCGAGAAGATCCCCAGCAGCGCCGAGAGCCGGGAGGACAGCCCGGCTGCCGCCTCCTCGCCCGCGCGCTCGACCTGCACGTCCACGCCCGGGGAGTACCCGGTCCCCTCCGGGGCCACGGCGTCGTCGGCCACGTCCGCGAGGTGGGCCTCCCGCTGGACCGCGCTCTCCTCCACCCCGACCTTGAACACCGTGGTGCCGCGGTCCACCCCCCACAGCACGATGGTCAGCGCCAGTAGCACCGGTGTGCCCCGCCACAGGGCTTTCCAGATCATGAATCCACCCCTGCTCGATCGTGGGTCCGTTCCCCACCGCAGTGTACCCCATCGCGGATGGTACGATGGACCCCAGCATGCTGGCCCGCGGGGAGAGAAGATGTCTCGTCATGTCCTGATGTGTTCCTTGATGTTCCTGGCTCCCGCGGCTGCGTGGGCAGACTCCACGCTCGAACTGCTCGACGCAGCCGACGTGGATGGCTCCCTGGTCGGCACGGTGAGCGAGTGGGGCAGCGGCGAGATGCGGGCCGTCGTGTCCTCCCTGGGGATCCTGGACCCGGCGCGGGGCAGCGACATGGCCCTGCTGTACACCGGCGACACGGCCAACATCACCGACTGCCAGGACGAGGACCTGGGCAACCCGGGCGCGGACGGCGACGTGGTCGGGTTCTCCGTGGAGCTGGACGTGCCCGCGGGCATGCGCTCGCTGACCCTGGCCTTCCACTTCCTCAGCCGCGAGTACCCCGAGTACGTGGGATCGGCCTACACCGACTACTTCGGGATCTACCTGCAGTCCATGGCCTGGACCGGCCACATCGCCTTCGACGCGGACGGCAACGTGATCACCGTCAACTACGTGCACATCGAACACGACGCCGGGGACCTGGCGGGCACCGGGTTCGACTGCGGCGACCGGGGCGGCTCCACGGGCTGGCTGCTGCTGACCGCGCCGTGCGTGGGGGGGGAGACCCTGACGCTCGAGGTCGAGCTCGCCGAGCAGGAGGACGGGATCCTGGATTCGGCCGTGCTGCTGGACGGGATCGCCTTCAGCCCCCACGTGGTGACCTCCAACTTCTCGGTGCTCGCCGACCCGCCGCAGTGGACCATCGACCCGGGAGCGGGCGCACCGGGCGACTGGGTGGACCTCGAGGGCGTGGCCCTGACCCGGCTGTCCGGGCTGGCCTTCGGAGACCAGGTCTCCGAGGCGTACGTGGTGCACGGGGACGACTGGGCCGAGGTCGAGGTGCCGGCCGCGACCGCGGGCATCGTGGACGCGACCGTGCTGCTCGACGGCCTGGCCTGGACCCTGGACGACCCCTTCGAGGTGCTGGCCGGCGGCGACGACGACGACGTGGCCGATGACGACGTGGCCGATGACGATTCGGAGGATGACGAGTTTTACGATGTTGTGATCAACGACGATGTTG
>CAZXHG010000116.1:0-25901 GCA_964639985.1 uncultured Rickettsiales bacterium | reverse complement strand
CGCGTCCGACGATGACGACGATGACGACGACGTGACCAACGACGACGACGACGACGATGACGATGACGACGACACCTCGGGGCAGCCCGCGGACGACGACGACGACGACACCGGTGGCTGCGGGTGCGAGGAGGCGCCGGGATCACGGGCGGCCGCGTTGTCACTGATCGCCGCTGGCGTGCTGTGGCTCCGTCAGCGGCAGCGGCGGTCCCAGGCCACGTAGGGGTCGGGCGCGAACCGGTCGTCGCAGCACCAGCAGTCGTATCGCGGCATCACACCCCAGGCCACGAGCTGATCCCGGTAGCCGTACCGGATGGTGATCCGTGCCGACGACCAGGTCTCGGCGTCGAACCGCGTGTAGCCGACTTGGTGACTGGTCTCGCGGCCGATGCCGGTGGCCGCGCGGTCGTCGCGCCACACCCGCTCCGACGAGCGGCCCATGGCGTCCGCCTGCGGGGCGGCGCCGTGGGCCTGGGACTCCTCGGTGCTGCGTTTGCGTGCCGAGCTGTCGCCGTCCCAGGACGAGCGGGAGTCCTCACCGGCCGCCTCGTCATTGCTGCGGCGCCAGCCGTCCCACCCCGGGTCGATGGTGATCGGTGCCGGCTCCGGGCGCCGCTCCCGGTAGGCCACCACCCGGATCTGACCCACGTCCGAGCGGTCGCCGATCCAGTCGGCGTAGGACTCGTCGGTGGTCGTGAAGTAGAACCGCCGCGACGTGCCCGATCCGGTCTGCCAGCCAGGGATGGTCGCCGACTGCCAGGGCTCCAGCACCCAGCGCGGCCCTCGCGAGGGCGACGAGGTGCTCGCGTCGATGGTGTTGAGCCCGTCCACGGACACGTGCACGGCCAGGCGGTCCGACGACTCGTTCACCAGCCGGATGGCGTACTCGCAGCCGTCTACCGCCTCGACGTACGTGGCGCTCCGGTGCCGGTACTCGCTGGCCGTGGAGCCGCACACCAGGACCTCGACGCGAACGCCGTTGCTGGACTCGGCGGCCGCGGGCGACACCATGGCCAGCGACAGCGCCACCAGGATCAGGAAGGGGAGGGGGCGATCATGCAGTCCCATGGGAACCTCCATGCCCCCATCGGACAGCGCCGAGACGTTTCGGTTCCCGCGCCCGCGAAGAAAAACGTCAGTCCGCGACCAGGCGGGACTCCCATGTGGCCCTGGCGCGGTCTGCAGCGCCGACCTTCTTCTGGGCCTTCTCGTCGGACTTGTGGAACGCCTGGGCCTGCTTGGCCTGGTGGCCGCGGAAGTCCGCGATCGCGTAGTTCTCGGCCGCAGCCACACCCTCGGCGGACAGCAGCTCGGCGCGGGCCAGCTCCAGGTCGGCCTGGGCCAGGGCCAGTCGGGCCCTGGCCACGTCCACCTCGGCCCTGGCCGCGACCAGGTTCTTCTTGGCCCACGTGAGGCGGGCCTTGGTCTCGGCCAGGGCCTCGCTGGCCGAACCGACCTGGGCCTCGGCCGTGGCCAGCCGCTCGGCGTCGTCGTTCTTCTTCGCGGCCACCCGCTCCTGCCTGGCGGCCTTGAGGTCGGCCTTGCGGCCGGCGAGCGTGGTGCGGCTCACCTTGAGCTCGTCCTTGGCCTCGTCCACGGCCACCTCCGTGCCGCTCAGCGCGGTCTCGGCGAGCTGGACCTCGTGCTGCGCGTCCTTGAGCGAGTCCTGGCCCTCGGCCGATGCCTGGGACAGGTCGGCCAGCTCGACGGTCGGCGCCCTGGCGCCGTGCGCTGGTCCCGCGAATGACAGCAGCAGGCCCAGGGCGAGGATCGACGGGATCAGCTGGGTGGTGCGAGGGGCGATGGTATGCATCTCGATCCTCCGGTGGTCATGGTCCGACTCGACGTCGTCACGATCGTTCCGTCCACCGGGAGTGTCAAGCCGTGACACACCCGGTCCGATTGTCCTAACGTATCGGCCATGGCCGCGCCGCCGCTCCTCGCCGTCGAAGACCTGCGCATCCGGTTCCACGCCGAGGACGGCGTGGTCCGGGCCGTGCGCGGCCTGTCCTTCGAGATCGCCGCGGGCGAGGCCCTCGGCGTGGTCGGCGAGTCCGGCTGCGGCAAGTCGGCCACGGCCCTGGCGCTGCTGAAGCTGGTGGACGTGCCACCTGGTGAGTACGCGGGCGGTTCGATCGGGTGGAAGGGCCGCGACCTGCTGACCCTGGGGCCCGCGGACGTGCGCGCCATCCGCGGGCGCGAGATCGGCATGGTGTTCCAGGAACCGGTCAGCTCCCTCGACCCGGTGGTCTCCGTGGGTTCACAGGTGGCCGAGGCCGTGCGCGAAGCGCGCGGCTGCGCGCGCAAGGAGGCGTGGCGGGCCGCAGTCGACCTGCTGGGCCTCGTCGGTATCCCTGATGCGGACCGGCGCGCTCGCGACCACGCCCACCAGCTCTCGGGCGGGCTGTGCCAGCGGGTGATGATCGCCGCGGCCCTGGCCGGCGAGCCGGACCTGCTGGTGGCGGACGAGCCCACCACGGCCCTGGACGTCACCACCCAGGCCCACATCCTGGCGCTGCTGGACCGGTTGCGGAAGGGGAAGGGAGGGGCGCGGGGCATGGCCCTGCTGCTGGTCAGCCACGACCTCGGCGTGGTGGCGGACGTGGTCGACCGGGTGCTGGTGATGTACGCGGGCCGCGCCGTGGAGGTCGCGCCGACCGCGCGCCTGTTCGAGGCCCCACAGCACCCCTATACCGGGGGGCTGCTGGCCTGTCGCCCCCGGCTGGACGGCGAGCGGGGGGCGTCCCTGGCCCGGATCCCGGGCAGCGCCTCCGACCTGCCCCAGCAGGGCTGCGCCTTCCGGCCGCGCTGCGCGCTGGCCGTGGAGCGTTGCGCCCACGATGATCCGGTCCTGCGCGAGGTCGCTGCAGGTCACCAGGTCGCCTGTCACGTGGCCGTCGGGGAGGACGCGTGAGCGCGCCGCTGCTGCAGGTTCGCGACCTGGTCCGGCGCTTCGTGGTCCGGCGGGGCGTGCTGCAGCGGACCGTGGGCTGGGTGGAGGCCGTGGCCGGCGTGGACCTGGACGTGGACCGGGGCACCACCGTGGGCCTCGTGGGCGAGTCGGGCAGCGGCAAGACCACCCTGGGCCGCTGCGCGCTGATGCTGGACCGGCCCGACCGCGGCCAGGTGCTGTTCGACGGCCAGGACCTCGGCGCGCTCTCCGAGCGCGAACTGCGGGCCGTCCGCCCCCGCATGCAGATGGTGTTCCAGGACCCCTACGGCAGCCTGAACCCGCGCATGAGCGTGGGCGCGGCCCTGCGCGAGCCGCTCGCCGTGCACGGACGGGCCCGTGGTCGCGAGCTGGACGACCGGGTGTCCGCGGCCCTCACCCGGGTGGGGCTGCAGCCTCGGCACGCCCGCCGCCACCCCCACGACTTCTCCGGCGGGCAGCGACAGCGCATCGCCATCGCCCGGGCCCTGGTGCTCGAGCCCGAGCTACTGGTGTGCGACGAGCCGGTGAGCGCGCTGGACGTGTCCGTGCAGGCCCGCATCCTCGACCTGCTGCGCGAGCTGCGCGAGGCCGCAGACCTGACCTACCTGTTCATCTCCCACGACCTGGCCGTGGTGCGGCACGTGAGCGATCACGTGGCCGTGATGTTCCGGGGGCGCGTGGTCGAGCGCGCGGCCGTGGACGACCTGTTTGCCCACCCTCGTCACCCCTACACCGCGGCCCTGATGGCCGCGGTCCCGGGCCAGGGTGGGCAGCCCGCGGCCACGGACCACGACGAGCCCCCGGTGGAGGGCTGCCCCTACCGGGCGAGGTGCGACCGCGCAGGCGATCCCTGTGCAGAGGCGCCCGCCCTGGACGAGCTCGCGCCCGGCCACGTGGCGCGCTGCTGGTTCCCCCTCGACTGATCGGACCCGCCCCTGTGACAGGGGTGTGGCAGATCCGGTCCCTGTCAGCCGATCGAGTGTGCCACCCTGTCACACCCTGGTGTCAACATGCTGGAATCACATGGGAATTAGAAGTTGGCATCATCCTTGCTGTGAAGGAGGGGCGAGCGAGCGAAGACACGCCGCGACACACGGAGACGGACCGATGACACACCGCACCCTGACCACCCTCGGCGCCGCGCTGCTGGCCGCCACCCTCGTCACCGCCGCCCCGGCTTCCGAGCTGAGCGAGAACGAGACCTCGTTCACCGGCGCTCGCATGCTGGAGGGCGACGTCGACGTCACCTTCGACGACTTCGACATGGGCACCTGGGGCGACGAGGACCTGTACAGGTACGCGTTCTTCTCGGGCAACACGCTGTACATGGGCGGGGAGGACGACGAGGGCAACACGGTCGACGCCATCGTCGAGTTCTTCTGGTTCGAGTCCTCCATCGACCGCGGCTCGGACTTCTACCTCGCGGTGATCAAGGTGCGGAACACCCCCGAGATCCACGACTCCGAGCTGGTGGTCGACGAGGCCCCGGTGGTGTGGGTCTACGCCGACACCGACCTGTCCACCGGCCAGAACGCCTTCCGCTGGGACTGGTCCGTGCCGTTCGAGACCTACGGCATCGATTCCTACGGCGAGGCTACGCTCAAGACCGAGTACGGCATCGGCGTCAACGCCGAGGGCGCGGCCATGGCCGGCGAGACCACCGAGGAGGACGGCACCAAGACCGAGGGCAACATCCAGGTCAAGGGCTACGTGGACAACGAGTACAAGATCCAGACCCAGTTCCAGATCAACCTCTGGTCCTGGACGATGTACGTGCACGGCACCCCTGGTTCCATGGAGTGGGAGCTGTCGCTGAACACGGCCATGCGCAACGACCAGAGCGCCTACCACGAGATGTTCCTGGTGATGCAGGCCGACGAGGGCATGCCCTTCGTGATGGACTACCTCGAGGTCGGCGGTGAGGTGCAGGACAACTGGTGGTGGTGGATCGAGAGCGACATCGACGTGTCCGTCAACAACCTGGTGCTGACCCGCCCCGCCAGCGTGGAGGAGGAGCTCGAGGACGACGGCGAGCTCGACAGCGACGACGACGACGGTGACGACGACGACGACAACGAGATCGACGGCGAGGGCGACGACGAGACCCGCGAGGACGAGGACAACGCGGACGTCAACGGCGACGGCGACCTGCCCATCCTGGGCGGCATCGGCGGCCAGAACGGCGACGACGCCATGGCCTGCAACGCGGCCCCGTCCAGCGCCGCCCCGGCCGGCGCCCTCCTCACCGCCCTGGTCCTGGCCTACACCCTCATCCGCCGCCGCATCGCCTAGCCCCCGGGGCGCCGACCCCGGTCCTGCTCCCCCCCCCCGCACCCGCCCACTGGCCTGCTCCGTCTCCGAACCGTCCCCGATTCGCTCCGTATCCGACACGCCCCCGGCCGTCCAAGAGCGGGATTTGTGCCGTGAACAGGCATTCGGCCGGCTCTTGGGTGCCCAAGCGCGTCCCCTGTGCTGTTTCGCGGCATTCGACCTGCTCTTGGAACCGACCCTCCCCGGGCCACTTTGTCCCTGTCGGGCCGCTCCCCGGTGCGCAGGTCACGGGGGAGCGTTGACGCGGCGACGCTGGAGGTCCAGTCGGCCCCAGCAGACGAGACGGCCGTCGTCGGTCACGGCGCATGCGTGTTCCCCGGATACGGAGAGGTCACCTCGCCGGCCTCGTCCACGGCGCAGTGGTTGCCCCCGCCGATGGCCACGTCCACCCAGCCGCCTCGCGCGGACCAGTCCTCCCAGAGGGTTCGTGGAGTGCAGTCGATGCCGCAGCCGTGCCACAGCACGAGGTATCCCACCAGCAGCACGGGCACGGTCGCGAACGCGGCCTTCCCCCACTGCTCCGGTCGACGGAAGAGGATCAGCCAGCGGAGCATCGATTCGCAGTATAGCGGACCGATCGGCCAATACTGTCCCTTGACCCCCCGGGAGCGGCTTGTGGATACTGGACCGAGTGAAATACGCGGAATCACGATGAAATCTCTACGTTCGACGTTGATCCTGGGTTGCGCGCTGATGGTGGTGGCTTGCCGCTCCGAGGCGCCGCCGGAGCCGGTCACGCCGGCGGAGGAGCCTGCGACGCCCGAGCCCGGCGGCACGCTGGTGGTGGGGTACGGGGCGGATGTGGAGGGGTTCAACCCGGTGGTCACCGGATCGGATCTCGAGGGACAGATCCTGGACCACGTGTTCCCGCTGCTCGTGATGCCGGTGTTCGACGGGGCGCTCACGTACGAGCCGTACCTGGCGCGTAGCTGGGAGTTCAGCGCCGACGGGCTGACCCTGACCCTCCACCTGCGTGACGATCTGCTGTGGTCCGACGGCGAACCGATCACGGCCGACGACGTGGTGTTCACCCTCGGCCTGATCCTGGACGAAGACGTGGGCAGCCCGTACCACGGGCAGCTGGAGCACCTGCGCGCGGACACCCCCATCGAACGGATCGACGACCACACCGTGGCCGTGCACTTCGCACAGCGGTCCGATCCCACCACCATGCTGTCCAACGCGGCGAGCTGCTCGATCGTGCCGCAGCACGCGCTGGCCGACGTGCCCCGTGACCAGCTGCGCGCCATGGCCGCCCAGGGCGAGCCGGTGAGCGCCGGGCCATTCCGCCTCGACCGCTGGGAGAGAAACCAGCAGCTCACGCTGGTCCGTGACGAGGCCTGGCCGCTGCCCCACCCGGCGTACCTCGATCGGATCGTGGTCCGCGTGATCCCCGACCACACCACCCGCCTCGTCGAGCTGCGCAACGGCACCCTCGACATGCTGCCTGGCCTGCAGGTGGAGGACGTGGAGCCCCTGCGCCGCGACCACCCGGAGATCCGCGTGATCGGCCGGGGCTACCGCTACCTGGACTACATCGCCTGGAACACGGCCGATCCCCGCTTCGCGGACGCGCGTGTGCGCAACGCCCTCGCCCACGCCATCGACGTGGACACGCTGATCGCTGCTCTGCTGACCGTGGACGGACGCGTGCACGGCCGCCGCGCCGTGGGCACGGTCAGCCCCGAACTGCGCGGCGTGGGCGAGCCGGACATCGAGCCGCTGACGCACGATCCGGAGCGCGCCCGCGCCCTGCTGGCCGAGGCGGGCTGGACCGACTCCGACGGCGACGGTTGGGTGGATCGGGACGGCGAGCCGCTGCGCTTCGAGCTGCGCACCAATGCGGGCAACCCGCGGCGCGCCCAGGTGCAGGTGATCGTGCAGGAGCAGCTGCGCGGCGTGGGCGTGGATGCCCGGCCCGCCACCCTCGAGGGCAACGCCTTCTTCGATTCGCTGCGCGAGCACGATTTCGAGGCCGCCATCGCCGGTTGGGGCTCCTCCCTGTTCGTGGATCCATCCCGCAAGTGGCGCTCCGACGGGGTGTACAACTACCCGTCCTACGCCAGCGACGAGGTGGACGCGCTGGTGGACGGCGGGCTGTCCACGGCCGACCCGACCGAGTCCGCCCGCTGCTGGCAGGAGCTGCAGCAGGTGGTGTACCGCGACCAGCCCTACTGCTTCCTGTACTGGCGTGAGGAGCTCGTCGCGGTGCACGATCGCTTCCAGGACGTGGGCGTGGACACGCTGTGGCTGTTCGACCGGCTGCCCGAGTGGTGGGTGCCGGCGGACCGGCAGCGCGCTCGCCGCTGATCTCCGGAGGAACCCGTGCTGGCGATGGTGGTGCGCAGGCTGCTGATCGCCGTGCCCACCACCCTGGGCGTGGTCACGGTGCTGTTCTTCGCCCTGCACCTCGCCCCGGGGTCCCCTGCCGACCGCTTCGTCGATCCGGAGATGGGGATCGACCTGCGCGAGACCATGGAGCGCAAGTTAGGCCTCGATCAGCCCCTGGGCGTGCAGTACGTCAAGTGGCTGGGGGCGATGACGCGGCTGGACTTCGGCTACTCGTTCTTCGAGCAGCGGCCCGTGCTGCAGGTGCTGGCCGACGCCCTGCCCAACACCCTGCTGCTGTGCGGCGTGGCCCTGGTGCTGGTCTTCGGCCTGGGCATCGCCGCGGGCGTGGCCTCGGCCGTGGCGCACCGCTCGCGCTGGGGCGTGGTGCTGGACCTGCCTGTGATGGTGCTGTACGCGGTGCCCGGCTTCCTGCTGGCGCTGCTGCTGCTGCTGCTGTTCGCCTACCACTGGCCGCTGCTGCCGGCCTCCGGACCTCACGGAATCGACTATCACGATCTGCCCGCCATGGACCGCATCTGGGAGCGGCTGCGACACCTGCTGCTACCCGCGATCGCCCTGTCCGTGGCGCCCGCTGCGGGCGTGGCCCGCTACGTGCGTACGGCCATGCTCGAGGCGCTGGCGCAGCCGTACGTGCGCGCGGCGCGTGCGCGCGGCCTGTCCGAGACCCGGGTCGTCGTGCGTCACGCGCTGCGCAACGCGCTGCTGCCGCTGGTCACGCTGCTGGGGCTGTACCTGCCGTTCCTGCTCGGCGGCACGGTGCTGATCGAGTCGGTGTTCGGCTGGCCGGGCATGGGCAAGCTGATCGTGGACGCCATCGGCTCGCAGGACTTCCCGGTCGTGCTGGGCAACGCCGTGCTGTACACCTTCGCCGTGATCGGCGGCAACCTGCTGGCCGACCTGCTGTACCTGGTGGTCGACCCACGGACGCGGCGGTCATGAGCGGCGCCGCGCTCGGAGGGGTCCTGCCACCGATCGCGTGGCTGCGTGGCGGCCGCGTGATCGAGGGGGTGGGCGTGACAGCCTGCTGGAGCCTGTGCGCCGTCGCCCTGGTGCTGGGCCTGCGCCGGGGTCCCGCTGGGGCGGATTGGTGGCTCGCCGTCGTCGTCGCCGTGTCCGTGATCTCCAGCCTGCACGGCCTGGCCTGGCATCGCGGCCGCGTGCGCGGCAGCGGTCAGGGTTCGGTGTGGCAGCGCTTCGCGGTCAACCGGGCGGCCGTGGCCGGCCTGGTCGGCGTGGGCGTCGCCTACCTGGTGATGGCGCTCGCGCCCCTGCTGGCCCCGTTCGAGCCCCAGGCCCAGATCGACCTGGTGAGCAACCGCCTGGCCGCGCCCTCGGCCACCCACCCGTTCGGCACGGACACCGTCGCCCGCGACGTGTTCAGCCGGTTGCTGTTCGGCGCCCGCATCTCCCTGACCATCGGCCTGGTGGCCGCGGTGATCGCCGTGGGGCTTGGCACGGCCCTGGGCGCGCTGGCCGCCTGGTCCGGTCGATGGCTGGACGGGGTGCTGATGCGGCTGGCGGACATGGTCACGGCCTTCCCGCGGCTGGTGCTGCTGCTGGTGGTGCTGGCGCTGGCCGACCATCGCTCGATCTACCTGGTGATGGTGGTGATCGGGTTGACCTGCTGGATGGACACCGCCCGGCTGGTCCGCGGTGAGGTGCTCAGCCTGCGGCAGCGGGAGTACGTGCTGGCGGCGCGCGCCCTGGGCCTGAGTACGCCCCGCATCGTGGCGCGGCACCTGGTGCCCAACGCGCTTGGGCCGGTACTGGTGTCGGCCACGCTGCTGGTGGCCAACGTGATCCAGCTCGAGGCGGGCCTGAGCTTCCTCGGCCTGGGCGTGTCCCCGCCCACGGCCGCGTGGGGCAGCATGGTCTCCGACGGGGTGCCGCACCTGTTGCGGGCGCCGTGGATCGCGGCCTTCCCCGGCGCGGCGATCGTGCTGTCCGTGGTGGCCGTCCAGCTGGTGGGCGACGGCCTGCGCGACGCCCTCGATCCCCGCCGCTGATCGTGTAGGATGCGCCGCGGGAGGTGCTCCTTGAGCGGTCACCGCACACGGATCGTCGCCGCGGCGCTGCTGGCGCTGCTCACCTGTCCCCCGGCGGCGCGCGCGATCGCGCCCGGGCCGGAGGAGGCGTTCGAGACGGCGCGCAAGCTGCAGATCCAGGCGCTGAAGCGGGACCGCCAGGCGGCCTGGCGCAAGGCCGCGGACGCGTTCTACGACTACATCGCGCGCTACCCCGAGCACCGCAACGCGAACGAGGCGCGCTTCGGCTACGCCGAGTGCCTGCTGGCCGCGGGTGAACTGGACGAGGCCTGGGATGCCTACCAGGAGCTGCGCCAGGTGGGCGGCGGCCGGCGCTGGGGCGACCTGATCGGGGGCGAGGCATTCGTGCTGCTGGCCCGGCTGGAGCAGGGCGCGGACGCCGACGTGGCCGATGGGTTCCTCGACCGGGTGCAGCAGCTACGGCGCGAGGACGCGGGGCACGACCGGCTGCCGCCGCTGCTGGTGGCCGCAGCCGACGTACACCGCCAGCGCGGTGAGCTCGAGCTGGCCGAGAAGGCCCTGGGGGCGGTGGTCGACGACTGGCCCTCGGATCCTGCGGCCGCGCGCGGGTGGGAGGACCTCGGCTCGGTGCGGCTGCTGCTGGGCGACAACAGCGGCGCGATCGCGGCCTACCGCGGCTACCTGGACCACTTCCCGGAGGGGGCCCGCTGCGACGAGGTGCGCTGCGTGCTGGCCTTCGCCTACCTGCAGCGCGGCGACGAGCGGGGCGCGGCCGACATGGCCGAGTCCCTGCTGCAGCACCTCGATCCGGAGCGCAAGGACGACGACCTGCGGCTGTGGAACGAGACGATCAAGATCGTGGCCGCGGTCGAGGCCCCGGAGGTGGAGGACCTGCGCACCTTCCGCCACCGCCTGGACAACCCGGAGCGGCCGTGGACCCTGGACGTGCTCATCGCCACGCTCACCATCCACGCGGCCGACGGGCGCTCGATCCTGGCCCTGGACGGGCTCGAACTGCTCGAGGATCGCGAGCTGCTGGCGCCGAACTCCGCGGCCCGCGGGGTGCGGTCCCAGCTGATCGACTGCTGCCTGGCCCTGCGGGACGTCCGGCCCGCCAGCGCGGACGTGCAGCGCTGGCTGCTGATCGCCGCGGACGCCATGGACTCGCTGGACCGCCAGGGGGAGGCGGGCGAGCTGCTGCAGTGGCTGCGCAACACCAGCGATCACCCCGCCATCCGGCGCGAGGCCCGGGAACGGCAACTGCGCGGCGGTTGAGCCGTCCTCGCCGACGACCGGCGCGAATTACCACGGCCCTGGCGCTCGTTGTGCACAGGTGAGGTGTGCGCGAGAGGAGTGAAAATAGGTTCAACCATTGAACCAAAGTGGCAAAAAACTGAGTAAATCCGCGGACTTAATTGCTTGACGAGGGGCCTTCCCGGAGCTATTGTCGCGCCATGCCGACCGGGAGGGGGTCGGGCACGGACCGAACAGACGTCGAGAGGGGACCTGATGTCCGTTGCATTGAGAGAAGTCATCCGCGAGCGGGAGCGGCTGTCCGAGCCTGGAGTGAAGCACGTGTTCGACAAGTGCTACAAGTTCACCCGCGCCGACGAGGCCCGCGCGTCCGGACTCTACCCGTACTTCTTCGCCATCGACCACACCGAGGGCAACGAGGTGGAGATCGACGGCCGCAAGATGACCATGCTGGGCTCCAACAACTACCTGGGCCTGACCATGGACCCGCGGGTCAAGGAGGCGGCCCAGGATGCGATCGAGGAGTTCGGCACCTCCTGCAGCGGCTCGCGCTTCCTCAACGGCACCCTGGCCCTGCACGAGGAGCTCGAGGAAAAGCTCGCGGCGTGGCTGGGCAAGGAAGCCGCGATGGTGCTGACCACCGGCTACACCACCAACATGGCGCTAGGCTGCCTGATCGGCCGCGGCGACATCGCGCTGATGGACATCAGCAACCACGCCAGCCTCTACGAGGCCGTGCAGACCGGCTTCGGCACGCTCAAGCGATTCGGCCACTGCAATCCGGCCGACTTCCGCAAGCGTCTCGCCCGCCTGGACGAGCGCGCGGGCAAGATGCTGCTGACCGACGGCGTGTTCAGCATGGAGGGCACCCTCGCTCCGCTGCGGGAGTACGTGGACATCTGCCACGATTTCGACATCCCGATGGTGGTGGACGACGCCCACGCCCTGGGCGTGATGGGCCCCAACGGCCGCGGCACGGCCGAGGCCCTGGGCGTGCACGACGACATCGACATCATCACCGGCACCTTCTCCAAGTGCTTCGCCTCCCTGGGCGGCGTGGTCGCCGGACCGGCCAAGGTGCTGGACTACATCAAGCACAACGGCCGCTCCATGGTGTTCGCGGCCTCCATGTCGCCGCCGTCCCTGGGCGCGGCGCTCAAGTCCCTGGAGATCGTGCAGACCGAGCCGGAGCGGCGCGAGCGGGTGATGAACCACGCGGCGTTCATGCGTCGCGAACTGACGGCGCTGGGCTTCGACGTCAGTCAGGACCCGACACCGGTGGTCGCGATGTTCATCGGCGACGAGATGCGGGCCTTCGCCTCCTGGCGAGCCATGTTCGACGCAGGCCTGTTCACCAACCTGGCCGTGCCCCCTGGCGTGCCCCCCGGCCGCTCGCTGATCCGCACCAGCTACATGGCCACCCACACCCAGGACCACCTGGACCACGCGCTGGAGGTCATCGAGCGCGTGGGGCGCGAGGTCGGCCTGATCTAGCCCTGCACGTCCCGCCTGCGCCCACGATCCACGCGCGCACGATCTGCTATGCTCCCGGCTCCGAACGAACCCGGGAGCGCCCCATGAAGACACCGCTGTGGACGCCATCGCCCGAGCGCGTGGCTGCTGCCAACCTCACCCGCTTCATCCAGTTCGTCGACGAGCGCCACGACCTGTCGTTGGGCGGCTACGACGAGCTCTACGAGTGGTCCATCACCGAGCGCACCCAGTTCTGGGATGCGATGTGGGACTTCGGCGGGGTGGTCGCCGAGAGCAAGGGCGAGGTGATCGGCGAGGACCTCGACCGGATGCCCGGGGCCCGCTGGTTCCCCGGCGCGAGGCTCAACTACGCCGAGAACCTGCTGCGGTTCCGCGACGACCGGCCCGCGCTGGTCTTCCAGGGCGAGCAGGGCGACCCGGTGACCATGACCTATGCCGAGCTGTACGACGACGTGGCCCGCCTTGCCGTGGAGCTGCGCGGCCTCGGCGTGGGTGTTGGCGACCGGGTGGCCGGGTTCATGCCCAACATGTGCGAGAGCATCGTGGCCATGCTGGCTGCCACCAGCATCGGCGCGGTGTGGTCGTCGTGCAGCCCGGACTTCGGCATCAAGGGGGTGCTCGACCGCTTCGGCCAGATCGAGCCCAAGGTGCTGTTCTGCGCCAACGGCTACTACTACAACGGCAAGGCGTTCGACTCGCTGGAACGGGTCGCCGGCATCCTGCAGCAGCTGCCGTCCATCGAACAGGTGGTCGTGGTGCCGTACACCGAGGCCCGGGCAGACATCGACCACGTGCCCAACGCCGTGCACTACGCGGACTTCGTGGGGGACGCACCGGCGCCTGACCTGACCTTCGAGCAGCTCCCCTTCGACCACCCGCTGTACATCATGTACTCCTCCGGCACGACGGGCGTGCCCAAGTGCATCGTGCACGGCGCGGGCGGCACCCTGCTGCAGCACCTCAAGGAGCTGGCGCTGCACACGGACGTGGGCCGCGACGACAAGGTGTTCTACTTCACCACCTGCGGCTGGATGATGTGGAACTGGCTGGTCAGCACCCTGGCCCTGGGCGCCACGGTGCTGCTGTTCGACGGCTCGCCGTTCCACCCCGATCCGGGGGTGCTGTGGCGCTTCGCCCAGGATCGCGGCATGACCGTGTTCGGCACGTCGGCGCGCTACATCGCGGCCCTGGAGAAGAGCGGGTACAGGCCGGTCGAGTCCGTGGATCTGTCCGCGCTCAAGGCGATCCTGTCCACGGGTTCGCCCCTGTCCATCGAGTCGTTCCACTACGTGTACCGCGACATCAAGGTCGATCTGTGCCTGTCGTCGATATCGGGGGGCACGGACATCATCTCCTGCTTCGCGCTGGGCAACCCCACCGGTCCGGTCTACGAGGGTGAGCTGCAGGTGCGTGGTCTGGGCATGAAGGTCGCGGCCTTCGACTACAACGGCAACGCGGTCGAGCAGCAGAAGGCCGAGCTGGTCTGC
This sequence comes from uncultured Rickettsiales bacterium, assembly GCA_964639985.1. Classification (GTDB taxonomy): domain Bacteria; phylum Myxococcota_A; class UBA796; order UBA9615; family CAYRNR01; genus CAZXHG01. The sequence continues at coordinate 12,045 of CAZXHG010000116.1, read as the reverse complement.
ACCCTGTCCTTCCCGTCGATGCCCATCTACTTCTGGAAGGACCCGGACGGCGCCAAGTACCACAAGGCCTACTTCGCGGTGTACGACGACATCTGGCACCACGGCGACTTCATCGAGGTCACCGACACCGGCGGCGTGATCATCTACGGCCGCTCCGACGCCACCCTCAACCCGGGCGGGGTGCGCATCGGCACGGCCGAGATCTACCGGCAGGTGGAGGCCCTCGACGAGGTGGTCGACAGCATGGTCGTGGGCCAGGACTGGGACCACGACGTGCGGGTGATCCTGTTCGTCAAGCTGGCCGCTGGCGTGGACCTGGACGAGGCGCTGATCCAGCGCATCCGTACCACCATCCGCGCCAACACCACCCCGCGGCACGTGCCAGCCAAGGTGCTCACCGTGGGCGACATCCCGTACACCATCAGCGGAAAGAAGGTGGAGCTGGCCGTGCGCCAGGTGATCCACGGTGAGCCCGTCCTCAACAGGGACGCGCTGGCCAACCCCGAGGCGCTGGATCTGTACCGGGACCGCGACGAGCTGACCACCTGAGACCACCCTACCCGTGAGACGTACCTGGATCCTCGTGGGCGGCGGCCTGGCGCTGATCGCCGCGCTGGGCGTGGCTGTGGCCCTGTTCGCGGCCCGCTCCGGCGTGCAGGGCGAGCTGCAGCAGCGGGTGGTCGACGAGCTGCAGCAGCGGCTCGGCGGGGAGGTGACGGTCGATCGCGTGCGCCTGCGCGGGACCGACGAGGTGGAGCTGGTCGGGGTGCGCTGGCTGCCCGCCGGCGGGGTGCTGGCCGCGGCCGAGGTGGAGCGGGTGGAGCTGACCGTGGACGCGGGCGCCCTGCTCGACGGCGCGACGCGGCTGTCGGCCGGGCGCGCGAGCGGGGTCCGGCTGGTGATCGCGAACGAGTCGCCGCCCGCCGATCCCGTGGTCGAGCTCGACGCCTCCGACCGCGGCGGCCCAGCGGACCTGCTGCCCCGCGCCGTGGCCTGGACCGGTGGACCCCTGCCCGACGACCTGGCCGGAAGCCTGGCCACCCTCACCTCCCTGGCCGAGGACGGCGCGGTCCTCACCCTCGAGCAGGGGGTGGTCGAGGGGCTGCCCGGCGCGGTGGTCTGCGAGGGTCTGACCGCCACCATCACCGTCGTCGGCGACGGAGCTGCGCTGGTCGGCGGGGCGCGCCTCGGGGAGGTGGGCACACTGGATGTGGCCGCCGACCTGCAGCCGAACCGCCCCCTGGCCGGGGAGGTGGTGCTCGAGTCAGTGCCCCTGGAGCTGGTGGCCCCGCGGATCCTGTCCTCGGACACGGTCGAGCTGAACGGGGGCGTGATGGACGTCGCCCTGGCCACCGAGTACGACGAGGCCCTGGGCGCGGCCACCTGGAGCCTGTCGCTGGACGTGCGTGACGGGGTCGCGCGGCTCGACGAGTTCCGCGATCAGGATCTGCCCGTGCGGTCCTCCCACCGCATCGAGGCCGTGCCCGGCGCGGGCGGCACGCGCCTGGACATCCGTGACTGGCGCTGGTCGTTCAACCAGGTCTCCGGCTCCGGGTCCGGGCGGCTGCTGTCCCTCGATGCCAAGCCCGAGGTGCGGCTGGTGGTCCAGCTCGACCAGGTGCCCTACGACGCGATCATGGGCTCCCTGCCGGGCGGGGTGGTGCCCGAGGAGTGGGGTATCGAGCTCGGCGGGACCGTGGACCTGACCGTGCGCCTGGGCGGCCCCCTGCACGATCGCTCCGCCTGGGATCTGGGCTGGAAGGGGGACTGGTCCCGCCTGACCGTGCTGGCCAGCGGCGTGGGGGGTCGGATCCATGCGTTGCGCAGCTCGTTCCCGTACTCGATCCGCGTGTCCGACGACGAGTACATCCACCGGGTGATGGGCCCCGAGGACCCGCACTTCATCAGCCTCGAGCTGATTCACCCCCACCTGCAGGCCGCGACCGTGGTCTGCGAGGATGCCAGCTTCCACAAGCACGGCGGCTTCGACGAGCGCGAGCTGCGCGAGGCGATCCTGGAGAACCTGCGCACCGGCGGTGGCGGTCGCGGGGGCTCGACCATCACCCAGCAGGTGGCCAAGAACCTGTTCCTCAGCGGCGAGCGCACCTGGACCCGCAAGCTGCAGGAGGCGGTGCTCACGTTCAGCATCGAGCAGACCCTGGACAAGCGCCGGATCCACGAGATCTACCTCAACCTCGCGCAGTTCGGCCCGGGCGTGTACGGCGTGCGCGACGCGGCCCACCACTACTTCGGCACGTCCACGCGGCAGCTCAACACCCTGGAGTGCATCTTCCTGGCCACGATGCTGCCCTCGCCATCGCGCTACCACGACTACTACCACCCCCAGGGCGTGGTCTCCGCGCGCTGGGACGAGCACATGCGCGAGGTGCTGGCCCGCATGCACAGCCAGGGCTACCTGAAGGACACCGAGTTCGACATGGCCCGGTACCAGTCGGTGAGGTTCGTCCCGTGCGCGAACCCTCGATCGTCGCCCTGAGCGACACCTGCTATGATTTCCTGCGACGACCGGCACGAGCCGGCCTGACCGTGGCGGGACGGTGAAGAACTTTATCGGGTCCTTCCTGGGACACTACAAGATCCTCGGGCACCTGGGCTCAGGGGCCATGAGCGACGTGTACCTCGGCTTCGACGAGGATCTGCAGATCCACGTCGCGGTCAAGGTGCTGACCGACGCGATCCTGGAGAAGCCGGAGCTCGTCCAGCGGTTCAAGCTCGAGGCGCGCGCGGCCGCCCGGCTCAACCACCCCAACGTGGCGCGGGTCTACTTCTTCAACTTCAAGGGGGACTCGCCGTTCTTCGCCATGGAGTGGGTGGAGGGGCTGTCCCTGGCCGACGTGGTGTCGAGGAGGCTGCGGTTCTCCCTGCGCCAGTACCTCGACATCTTCGAGCAGGCGGTGCGCGGGCTGCGGGCGGCGGCCGTGCGCGGGATCATCCACCGCGACATCAAGCCCGGCAACCTGATGGTCGGCGCGGACGGGCTGGTCAAGGTGGTGGACTTCGGCCTGGCCAAGGTCGGCGACGAGAAGGGCCTCACCACCACCGGCACGATGATGGGCACGCCCTATTACCTGTCGCCCGAGGCGGTGCGCGGGGAGGAGCTCGACCTGCGGGCCGACATCTACTCCCTCGGCGTGACCATGTTCCAGGTGCTGGTGGGCTACCCGCCCTACGACTCGGACACGCCCTTCGGCGTGATGATGCAGCACATCGACGGCCCGGTGCCCGACGCCTGGGATTTCAACGACCAGTTCCCGCGAGCGCTGTGTCGCCTGATCGAGAAGGCGATGGCCAAGGAGCGCTCCGAGCGCATCCCCAACCACGAGGCCATACTGCACGAGCTGGCCCGGGTGCGCGAGGGCATGTCCAGGCGGCTGCTCGACGAGGAGGTACGCTTCTGCGGTCACTGCGACGTCAACACCTTCGTCCGGGGTGACCACTGCAGCCGCTGTCGCAACCCCTACGCCGGCCAGGAGAAGCCCGAGGAGTACGACCTGTTCCTCACCGGCTTCCGTGGCCGCGACGCCGAGCAGCGCTGCGTTCAGTACATCAGCGAGGCCGTGGGCCGCCGCGCCGAGGTGGTGCGTCAGGCCGTGGCCGACCTGCCGTTCAAGCTCGGTCACAAGCTGAGCTTCGAGCGGGCCAAGACCATGCAGCGCCGGTTCTACGAGCTCGGCGGCGACGTGGAGATGCGGCGCCTCGACGACGAGGGCGACGAGGGCGACAGCGATCGGCTGGATTTCGTGTCGGCGGCGGCGGCGCGCACGTCGTCGTTCGTCGCGCCGGCCGCGGCCGTGCGAGCGCTCAAGCGTCCCAAGGTCGACCAGCGGACGGCCATCCTCGTGCTGACCGGCGCGCTGGTGCTGCTCGGCGGCCTGCTGGTGTGGCAGATGTCCAAGGAGCGAGGGCCACCGGTCGACGACGTGGACCCGGTCACGCCGGCGGTCGTGGTCGATGGCGGGGACGTGACCCCTGCGGTGGACGACCCGGGGGATCCCGCGACCCCCCGTGCGATCCCGCTGTCGGTGAGCGTGGGCGCGGACGTCAGCCCGAGCACCGCGGACGCGGTCGAGGAGTCCATCGACGGGGCCGCGCGCGCGTTGCGTGAGATCTGCGTATGGGAGCCCACCGAGGCGCTGCCGCTCAACGTGGACCCGCGCTACGCCTTCCGTGAGGCGGGGGATCCGCGTGCCTGGGAGCACGTGCTCGGCAGGCCCGTGTCGCTGTTTCCCGCCGGCGGACTGGAGGAGCAGGACCCGGACGTGGCTCTGGTGGCCGGCCACTGGGTGGCTCGCAACGCCGTGGCCGACCTCGCCGGCCCGGAGGCGCCCCCCTGGGTGGCCCTGGGGCTGGCCCACCTCACCGAGGCCCGCAGCCGGGGGCTCGACCGGGGACCGTTCGTGGAGCTGGCCAACGAGACCAGCCACATCCCGCTCAGGCACTGGGGGGCCACGCCCGGCCGCAACAACCCCGGCAACGTGGCCCGCGCCGAGTCCATGGTGCAGTACCTGGTCGAGCGTGGCGGCGCGCGCACCTTCACGGATTTCCTGGTGGCCCTGCGCACCACGCCGCTGGAGCAGGCGCTGGAGCAGGGCTACGGCTCATCCGCCGCGGAGGTGCAGGACAGCTGGCAGATGTTCCTCAAGACGAGGTACCTGCACCTGCTCGCGCCCTGAGGGGCGACCGGGGTCAGGCCAGGGGTTCGGGCACCAGCAACAGGATCACCACCACGGCCACGCCGTACAGCAGCACGGTCAGCCACATCCCGGGGTCGCGGAACAGGGTCGCGTCCGGCGCATCGCCCTCGGCGCGGCGGTGGACCAGGTAGAAGTAGCGGAAGATCCCGTACACCACGAACGGCACCGTGATCATCAGGTACTGGGTGCGGGCCGCCTCGAAGGTGTACATCGCGTACGACAGGATCGCGCCGGTGGCGGTCACCGCGTTGAACTGGTCGAGCAGGTCCGGGGAGTACTCCTTGAGGATGCGGCGCGTGCTCGACGCGTCCCCCTGCATCAGGCTCAGCTCGCCCCGGCGCTTGGAGAAGCCGAGGAACAGCGCCAGGAACATGGTCGTGATGAGGAACCACGAGCTGATCGGCACGTCGATCGCCTCGGCGCCCGCGACGGCTCGCAGGATGAACCCCGTGGCGATGACCATGATGTCGAGGATGACCAGGTTCTTGAAGAACAGGCTGTACGACAGGGTGAGCACCAGGTAGCCCAGCGCGGTCACCGCGAATGCGGTGCCCAGGGACCACGCGCCCGCCAGCCCGGCCACCAGCAGCGCGGCCATCAGGCCCCACGCCAAGGGCACGGACAGGGCCCCGCTGGCGATGGGGCGGAGCTTCTTCTTGGGGTGGCGGCGGTCGGCCTCCACGTCGCGCAGGTCGTTGAACAGGTAGCCGGTCGAGCTCAGCGCGCACAGCACGAAGAACGCGGCCACCGTCAGGCCCACGAGCCGGACGTCGCGGAACTGCTCGGCGAACACCAGCGCCGCGAACACGATCCCGTTCTTGGTCCACTGGCGGGGGCGCAGTGCTTTGATCGCAGCGGTCAGCATCGGGACTCCAGAGCGCGCATCTTGGCACAGCAGCCGCGTGGCGGCCAGATCACGTCCCCGGAAGGTCCAGGGGCAGCATTTCGCGCACGTCGGCGGCGTCGCGGTGGATCTGCTCGACGAGGGCCTCGGCCGACTCGAAGCGGCGCTCGGCCCGCACGCGCCTGACCAGGTGCAGCCGGGCCTTGACGCCGTACAGGTCGCCGCTGAAGTCGAACAGGTGTGCCTCGATGGAGAACCCACGCTCGTCGAAGGTCGGCCGATAGCCCAGGTTGGCCACGCCGGGCCAGCGGTCGCCGTTACTCTCCAGCACGACCGCGTACACACCGGGCGCGGGGATCAGCTCGGTGCGCGCCGAGATGTTGGCGGTGGGGAATCCGATGGCGCGGCCGCGGCCGCGGCCGCGCACGACCGCGCCGCTGACGAAGTGGTGGCGGCCGAGCAGGCGGCTGGCCCGCTCGAGGTCGCCGTCCACCACGGCGCGGCGGATGGTGGTGGAGCTGATGGCCACGCCGTCGACCTCGACCGCGTCCACCTGGTGCGCGGTGGCGTCGTGGCTGGCGAGCTCGCGCTGCAACAGGTGCACGTCGCCCCGGCGGTCCTGCCCGAAGCGGAAGTCGTAGCCGACCAGCACCTCCCGGGGCGCGAACCGGCGGACCAGCACGTCGCGCACGAAGCCCTCGGCGTCGAGCGCGCGCAGCTCGCTGGTGAACCCCTCGGTGACCAGCACGTCCACGCCCATGCGGGCGATCAGCGAGGCCTTGTCCTCGAACGTGGTGATCAGGAACGGATTGTCGGTACGGCCGAGGATGCGCCACGGTGGCGGATAGAACGAGTACACCACCGACGTACCGCCCGCCTCGCGCGCTTGTCTCACCACCCGCTCGATGATCGCCTGGTGGCCCCGGTGCACGCCATCGAACGTGCCCACGGTCATCACCACGCCGGGCATCGGCTGGTCGAGCTTGCTGTGGCCGTAGACGATGCGCATGCCGGCGAGGTGGTAGCCGACCGACCCGCGCTTGTCAACCGCGGCTTGCCGTCACCTGCGCCCGGCCTCATCATGTGCGGCCTGGAGGATGACCATGGCCAAGCGTTACCGTGCCGAGCCCTACCTGACCGAGGCCGAGGCGCGCGTCACCCGGGTGGACGGGGAAGACGTGTGGCTCGACGATCCGATCCTGTTCGCCTTCTCCGGTGGGCAGCAGGCCGACCGGGGCACCATCGCGGGCCTGGAGGTGCTGGAGTCCGAGGCCCTGGACGGCGGCACCATCCGCTACCGCCTGCCCGCGGACCACGGCCTGGCCGAGGGCGCGGTGGTCGAGCAGGTGGTGGACCGGGAGCTGCGGCTGCGCATCATGCGCGTGCACACCGCCACCCACATCGCCTACTCGGCCATGAGCGAGCAGATGGGCGAGGCGCGGGAGACCATCGGCTCCAACGTGCACGCGGGCAAGGGGCGCCTCGACTGGGAGTTCGACGCCACGGTCACGCCCTGGGTGCCGGCGGCCACCGAGCGGGTGGCCGAGATCGTGGCCCGTGACCTGCCGATCCGACGCTTCGCCGAGGTTGCGGGCTCGGATCGCTGGGTGTGGGAGATCGAGGGCGAGGATCTGGACCCGATGTACTGGCGCATGCCCTGCGGTGGTACGCACCTGGGCCGCACCGGCGAGGTGGGGCGGGTGAAGCTCAAGCGCAAGAACATCGGCAAGGGCAAGGAGCGCGTGGAGGTGACGCTGCTGGATTGAGCTAGCGGAGGTCGCGCATGGTCTCCTTGAGGCCGCGGGCCATGGGGCGGATGTGCTCGGGGAGATCCTCGTTGGCCAGCAGCTGGGTGAGCTCGTCCCACAGGCCGTCGGTGCGGCCGAGGCGGCGCTTGAGGTCGATGACGAGGTAGCTGTAGTACGCGCGGTCGGCCACGGAGCCCTCGCCGTCGGCGATGCCCTGCTCGTAGTGCTGCAGGGCCTTGTCCAGGAAGCGGTTCTCCAGCTCGATCAGGTCGCGGATCTTGGTGCGGATATCCGTCAGCTCCGCCGGGACCGGCTTGAGGTCGTCCAGCAGGGTGAGGTAGCCGTCCCGGCGCGGGACGAAGCCGCCGCGGTGGGCCAGCCGCATCAGGTCGAACAGGGCCATCTGCTGGGCGGGCAGCTCCTCGATCTGGTTCCAGGCCGCCTCGTAGTCGTCCAGCTTCTGCATCATGTCCAGGGGGCCGTCCATGCCCGGGATGAAGCCCACCACCCGGTCGCGCACGCACCACCCGCCCGACAGCAGGATGTCGCCCCGCTCCAGCGCGCCCACCTCCAGCACGCCCACGCACAGGGCGGCGAGCTGGTAGCGGTCCCATGGCTCGAGTGTGGCCGCGTCCTGGCCGGGCGCTCGCGCCTGCCCCAGCATCTCCAGCAGCGCGGCCCGCTGCTCGCCGGTCAGCTCGCGCGCGTAGCCACTGAGGTGGCTGGAGAAGAAGCACTCGGGGCATGTGGCGACCGCGTGCTCACGGGCCTGGCCGCCGGCCGCGTACTGGCAGAAGTCGGAGTCCGTGCCGCCCATCGCGTTGGTCGCCATGGGCCGCTGCACGTCGATCATGGTGCCGTCGATGGGGCAGGTGACCACGTCGGGCACCGTGGTGGTGGCGCGGGCGGTCAGCACCACTGCGAGCAGGGCCACGGCGGCGATGGTGATCGGGACGAGGGGGCGTCGGCGCATGGGGTGCCGTCTCTACTGCACGGTGTGCAGCTGCTGGGGATCGAACATCGCTGTGGGGAGCTGGTCGTTGCCGACGTCCAGCTGGTGAGAGGTCACCTCGAGCACCGTGTTGGAGTCCTTCTTGAGGTTCTCCATGCGGATGCGGGTCGGGAGCGAGGTACTCCCGTGTGAGGCGAATGCCTCGAAGGTCATTCGCTTGACCACGTTCCCGCCGGTGTCGAGCAGATCGATCCGTCGAGGCAGGGACGAACCCTGGTCGATCCACGTGATGATGCGGCCGTACTGCGACTTCAGCTCGGGCAGAGGTGTGGTCTCGACCTTGTCGCAAACATAGGCCGTACCCGCGACGGTGATCTCCTCCGGACCGATCAGTGTGTGAGTGCCGTCGCCGGGATCACCCAGCGCCAGGTCCTCGTAGGAGAAGTCCGTGCTCAGGAACGGGCCCTTGCGGTTGGCGCCAGTGATCTGCAGCAGATTGCCGCCCTGGTTCATGTACAGCCACACGACAGGGTTGCCGCCCTCGTCCTGGGTGCTCAGCAACTGGAAACCTGCCAGGTCCGCAGGGCTGCGCACGATGGCGTGGGTCTCGACCGCGTCACCGTCCACGCGGGTATGGATGTCGGCCGTCTTGACCTGGCTCTGGCCATTGGACGCGGTCTGGGTCAGCTGGATGCTCTGCACCGAGTTACCGGCGTGCCGAGCCGCCGCGGCCTTCGCGATGATGTCGTCCGCGGTCGCCTGTGCGTTCGCGGCCAGGGCCGGCACCAGCAGCGCCAGCAGGATCAAGGGGGTCATCCACGGGGTTCTACGCATCGCGTGCCTCCAGCTGATGGCTCTCGTGGGACAGTCTGCGAGATACAGACTGGGCAGCAGCGGACTTTATTTACTCGCTGGATTTGTCCAAGTCCAGGATCTCGGTCTCGCCCACGTAGCTGGTGGTGGAGAACCGGGTGATGCGGCCGATCCGCTTGACGATGGCGCTCATGCGCTCGGTCTCGGCATAGACCTTGTCGAGCTGTTTCGTCAGCTTCTCGTCGTCCCGCGCGCGGAACTGCAGCAGCTCGACAAGCCCCATGATCGTGGTCAGCGGCTGGTTCAGCTCATGGGCCGTGGTGCCTGCCAGCACGGCCAGGGTGGCCTGCTTCTCCGACTCCATCAGCTGGGCGGACATGGCCTGCAGGCGGCTCTCCAGCGCCAGGCGTGTGCGCAGGTCCTGGTAGATGCGGACCGTGGCCACCGGGAAGCCGTCCTCCATCAGGTTGGCCGCAGACACGCTGACGGGGATGATCTCGCCGCTGGCCGCCAGCCCCTCGAGCTGCAGGTCGTGAACGTGGCCCGTGTCCGATCCCTCGCCGCGAGTGAGCTGCTGACGCAGCTCGAATCCGGCCCCGGGCAGCATCAGGTCGTCGGCCTGCATGTGGCCCATGACCTCGGCCGAGGCGTAGCCGAACAGCTTCTCAGCCGTGCGGTTGAACACGAGTACGTTGCCGGCCATGTCCGCTGCGACCACCGCGTTGGGCGAATGCTCGACCATGTTGACCAGCAGGTCGTGTTCGGCGAGCGTGGTGTCGGTGTCGTCCAGGGAGTGGCTCACCCGCTCCCCGGCGCGTTGCATGCGGTCACGAAGCTCGCTCAGCGGCCGCGCGAGGAGCGCGGTCGCCCGCTCGAAGAACGGGATCCGGGTCTCGTCCAGCGGGGGAGCCAGCGCGGGGAGGTGCAGCGCGAGGATGCCCACCACCTCGGCGTCGTCCAGGATCGGGAACAGCGCCGCACTGTGGCCCTCGCCCCCGGCCAGCGATTCCTCGTCGAACGAGATCGTCAACTCGAACGGGTCGTGGGGCAGCGCGTCGAGCACGAGGCGCTGCTGCTGCTGTACGACCTTCAGCATCTGCGGGTAGGCCGCCAGCTCGAACGATGGCGTGTCGCCGCTGCGGAACGGATCCAGGGAGGCCGCGCCGGTGGCCACGTAGCCGGTGCTGGCATCCGGGGACAGCACGATGATCGAGCAGCTGCTCAGGGGCACGGCCGCGGCGATGATGCTGGCCACGGAGGTCAGCGCCTGCTCCGGGTATCTGCGGATCCCCAGCTCGTGCGCGACCTCCAGCAGCCACTCCGACTCACGGGCAACGGCCATGTGAAGGGCCCGATCGCGGGCCAGGTGGACCATGGACGTGGCCATGGGCAGCAGCGCGCCCCCCACGGCTTCGGGCCCCAGGCATCCGTCCGCGCCCGCCTCCACCAGATCGGCGCGCAGGGAGCTGTCCAGCCGGTCGGCGATCACGAGCAGGGGCAGCGCCCGTGTCGTCGGATCCGCGCGCAGCGTCGTCACCGCGTCGCGGGCACCGGCCGGGCCCCCCGCGTCGAGGATCAGCAGATCGGGGAGCAGCTCGGCCGCGGTTCGCAGGGCCGTGCCGGGGTCGCCCGCGCGCGCCAGGTCCAGGTCCAGGGAGGACAGGGCCAGCTCCACGGTGTCCCGTAGCGGTCCGTGTGGACCGATGAACAGGACCGTATGGGCCGGGTCGGTCGTCATCCGCCCTCTCCGTCCGCTGCCGCGCGCGCAGCGTCGTGCACCACCAGCGGCGCGACGCCATGCTCCTCGGCCAGGGCGTTGCAGTCGTCGAACTCCGGCATCCGGTTGAGCACCTCGGCACCAGCGAGGCTCTCCTTGATCCGCACCTCCCCGAACGCAGTCTGCACGGTGCGCGTGCGGCGCTGGAGGCAGCTCCGCCAGACTCGCTGCCGGCGCACGCCGATGGTCGTCGTCTGGCGGAAGAGGATGTCCTCCAGGGCGGTCCGCCGGGCGGGCGGACACAGCACGCTGATCTGGACGGCGGGTCGACCCTTCTTCATCTGCACCGGTGTGAGGAAGGCATCCTGCGCCCCCGCGTCCAGCAGCACCTGCAGCAGCGGGCCGAAGAACTGGGGGGACATGTCGTCGATGTTTGCCTCCAGCAGCAGGGACACGTCCTGGGGGATCCCCTGGCCGTCCGCGGGCGCGTCGCCCACGAACAGCCGCAGCGCGTTGGGCAGGGCCTCGCCACGGGCCTTGCCCAGGCCGTAGCCGACCTGGCGCATGGTCATGACCGGCGCCGGTCCGAACGACGCGGCCAGGGTGACCGCCAGCGCCGCGCCGGTGGGCGTGGTGAGCTCGCGCGCGTCCTCGCCGGGCCAGGTGGGCACGCCTCGCAGCAGCTCGACGGTGGCCGGGGCCGGCACCGGGATCAGGCCGTGCTGGCAGCGGACCGTACCGCTGCCCAGGGGGACCGGCGCACAGGTCAGCCGCTGAACCCCCAGCAGGTGCAGGCCGGCCACCGCGCCCACGATGTCCACGATCGAGTCCACGGCGCCCACCTCGTGGAAGGTGACCTCGTCGGCCGGGCGGCCGTGCACCAGGCCCTCGGCCTCGGCCAGACGGCGGAACACGGCCACCGCCCGCTTCGCCACCGGCGTCGGCAGGGCGGCCCCCTCGATCATCGTGCGGATGTCGGCGAACGTTCGGTGATGGTGCTCGCGGGGGCAGCGTACGTGGATCGACGTGGCCGGTACGCGGTGATCGTGCGTGTCGGGGTCGATCTCCAGGGCCCAGCCCTCGAGGGGCAGGCTCCCCAGCATGGCGGTCAGCTCGTCGAGCTGCACGCCCGCGTCGACCAGCGCGCCGAGCATCATGTCGCCGCTGATGCCGCTGAAGCAGTCCAGGTGGGCGATCGTCATGTCAGCGCCGGTTGATCCGGGTCGCGGCCGCGGCCGCGCCGCACCCGGTGTCCC
>CAZXHG010000115.1:0-30345 GCA_964639985.1 uncultured Rickettsiales bacterium | reverse complement strand
ACGACACGGCGGACGACGACGACACGGCGGACGACGACGACACGGCGGACGACGACGACACGGCGGACGACGATGACACCGCGGACGACGACACCGGCGACTGGGTGAGCGACGACGACGACGGCGAGATCGCCGGCGGATGCCGCTGCTCGGCCCCGGGGGGCGGCGCGCTGCCCGCGCCGTTGGCGGCGCTGGCCGTCCTGGCCCTGGCGCTGATCCGCCGCCGGCGCTGACCCCACCCTCCGGCCCGGTTCCACCCTGGCCTCACGCGCGTGTGTGCGTGTAGAGTATCCGCGTCACACACCGAGTTCCGGGGAAGGGAGCACGCACATGGCAGACGACGAGGTCGTCCTCACGCCGGGGATGGAGAACTACATCGCGGTCAACAACGCCTACCTCGAGAAGCGGGATCGCTACATCCGCGACGTGGTGGGCAAGTGGAAGTTCGACACCATCGCAGTGCACGGGCTGTACTCGGTGTCCGAGGCGATCGAGGACTACCAGGGCGCGATCATCGAGCCGATCTTCATGAGTTCGTCCCAGGCCTACCGGGACTCCGACGAGATGGCCGCGGCCCTGGCCTACAAGATCCCCACCTGGTGCTACTCGCGCATCGCCAACCCGTCCACCTACTACTACGAGTGGACCATGGCGCTGCTGGAGGCCTACGGCAGCGACGTGGAGACCTCGTGCTGCTCCACGTCATCGGGCATGGCCGCGATCATGACCGCGGTGCAGCCGTTCCTCACGCTCAAGCGCCGGGACGTGTTCGAGCCGCGCAACTTCGTGGCCACCGTGCAGTGCTACGGCGGCACCTACCAGCAGTTCAACGAGCGGCTGCAGAAGGAGCGCAACATCGAGTGCCGCTGGGTGATGGACGCCACCAGTATCGACGAGTGGGCCGCCCAGATCGACGAGAACACGCGCTTCCTCTACGGCGAGCTACCGTCCAACCCCCAGCAGGGGTTCTTCGACATCGAGGCGGTCGCGGACCTGGCCCACAGTCACGACCTGCCGCTGATCGTGGACTCCACCGTGGCCACGCCCGCGCTGCTGCGTCCGCTGGCCCACGGCGCGGACATCGTGGTGCAGTCCGCCACCAAGACCATCACCTCCAGCGGGTTTGGCATCTGCGGCGCCGTGATCGCACGCAAGGGCCTCGTGTCGAACATCGACGACGAGCGCCTGAAGCAGGACTTCGGCCTGTATGTCAAGTACCTGCCCAACCGCGACTACGGCCCCAACCTGCACCCCATGCAGGCGGTGATGACGCTCAACGACCTGCGCACGCTGCGCTCGAAGATCGACCTGATGAGCCGCAACACCGAGCAGGTCGCCGAGTGGCTGACCCACCACCCCAGGGTGGAGAGCGTGCAGTACCTGGGCCTGCCCGAGCACCCGCTGCACGAGCTGGCGTCGCGCTACATGTGGCTGGTGGACGCCGAGCACGACCCGCAGTACGGCAAGCCGATCAATCGCTACGGCCACCTGATGTCGTTCTGCGTCAAGGGCGGGCCGGCCGAGACGCGGACCTTCTTCGATGGCCTGGAGCGCATCTGGCGGGCCACCGACCTGGGCCGCATCAAGAGCGTGGCCACCATCCCGGCCATCTCCACCCACCAGCAGCAGGGGCGCGAGGGCCGCGAGATGGCCCAGATTCCGCCCAACATGGTCCGGCTGTGCGTGGGCGCCGAGCACCCCGACGACGTGATCGCCGACCTCGACCAGGCCCTGCACCGGATCGGTTGAGCCCCCAAACGAGGAGGGCCGGTCCGCGAACGGACCGGCCCTCGCTTCGACTCCGCGACGTGCCTACTGGCAGGCGCCCGGCACCTCGAAGCCCGGCATGGCCTTCCAGGCTTCCATGCCCTGCTTCAGGGCATCGAAGCTCTGCTGGCAGGAGTCGGCCGCCGTGGGCAGGCTCTTGAGGCTCTCGATGGCGTCACAGCTCTGCTTGGTGGCGTCCACGGTGCCATCGGGCAGGCCCTCGAGGCCGCCCAGCGCCTCGGCGTAGGCCGTGCAGCAGGCCGCGTACTTGTCGCAGGGGCCGCCATCGGCAGCCTCGCCCTCGGCGGGCTCGGCCGGGGCTTCCTCGGCCGGGGCCTCCTCGGCCGGGGCTTCTTCGGCCGGGGCTTCTTCGGCGGGCGCGGTGGTCTCGCCACCGCAGGCCACGATGAACAGGCCGAAGGCCGCCACCGCGAACAGACTCATGAACTTCGTCATCGGATGAACTCCCTTTCAGTTTTCTTCTGGTATCCGAACAGGGGGATTTCCCCACAGCCGGCCGGTTTTGTCAATTTACTGCCCGCATCGGTGATGGGATCCCGAAAAGCCCGAGATCACAGTGCGACCGTGCACGCAAACACTACCTGCGCTCCGTAGTATAGAGGCAGCCCCCAGATACGGTTGTCGAACCCGGGCGCGACGAAGCGGTCCCGGGCCACGGACAGGTCCGACAGGTAGAACGCTACCGCGGCCACTGCGATCCATGGCGTGTTCCCGGCTGCGACCGCACCCACGGCCAGGGCCACCATCACTGTGATCACGCCGATGTAGGCCAGCACCGGCCGGCGCATGCGGTCCTCCAGCCTCGGCAGCAGCCAGCGGATCACGGCCCACGCGGGCAGCACGGCCGCCACCAGGGTGATCCCCGCGTACAGCACGTCTAGGCCCGCGACCACGAACGCCACGCAGTAGGCCACGTGCCCGGCCAGGAACGCCCCCAGCCCGGCCAGGAAGAAGTGCCGCTTCAGCGACAGCAGGAACACGTCGCCCCACCACGACAGCACCAGCGCCACCACGATGGCGACGCCGTAACCCGACTGCAGCGCGTCGCTGACGAGCGCGACCATGATGAACGCGGTCGACGCCACCGGCTTGGCCACGGCCTTGACCTTCGGCCAGGGTGGGTACTCCCCGATGAGCAGGACGACGAGGGCGGCGACGCAGATCAGGATCCAGAGGATGGGCATGGGTGGGGATCATACCAAGCTCGAACCGCCCCGGAGCTGCGAGGCGATTCCAACCCCCGTCCGAACCGCCTCCGCTGGGGTCAGCCCGCTACTCGGGGCGTCCAACAAGCTCCGATGCATCCCGACAACGTCCGAAACGCTCCCAGTCGCGGCCTGCCGGTGTGCCGGACCACCCCGTACCGCCCTCAACTGCCGGTCGGCTCCCCGGAGCATGCAGAGCATGCGACGGGCCGCGTCCCGAGGAGATCGAAGAAGGTCCGATGGACCCGGTCAGGTGATTGCGGGCGGTACGGGGACAGGTACAAGTAACTCCGGTAGGAAGGGGGTGATACGAGAGTCCGGGGTGAGTTACGTGTACCTTTCCCCGTCCGGGGTGGTTCGTTGCGGAGGTGGGATCGAACCGGATCGGAGCTGCGGGGCGGCCCGTCGCCCCTACAGCTCGACCGTGTCGTCCCTCCCCACCCGCTCGCAGAACTGGTTCCAGGCGTGCTTCAGGATCGGGAGGTGGGGTTCGTTGTCCATGGCGGTGCGCAGGGCGGTCTCGGCCTCGGCGGGGTCGCCCTCGGTGGCCATCAGGATGGCGCGGTAGCGGCGGTTGTCGCCCGCGTTGACCAGGCAGCACAGGTGGCAGAAGTCCGGCACCTCGTGGCCGAGCATGGCCTCGCGCAGCTCGTGGGCCTTCCGTGCCTCCCAGGCCTCGCGCAGGGAGACCTCGCCCAGGCGCGCCGAGTGGTCGTCGCGCTGTCGCCAGCAGCCGCCGATCACGCCGTTGGGGTGTACCACCAGGTTGTAGAACGGCACGAAGCAGTCGATGCCGTAGAACGGGTGGGTGACCTGCTCGGTGTCCGCGGCGTTGACCTCGGCGGTGGTGGTCTCGCAGGCGGTGATGGTGTCGTCGGCGAGGAACTCCACCGACGCCGGGAATCCCAGCTCGCGGGCGCGGGCCGCGGCGCGGGCGATGTCCTCGCGCAGCACGGTGCGCGCCTCGTCGTCGAGCATCATCTCGTCGCAGGCGTCCCACTGGTGCACGATCGGTTCGGCCATGAACGTGTTCACGCCCAGGGAGTGGGTCAGCTCGACCATGTCGTGGATGGTGCCCGCGTTGGCCCGGGAGACCACCATGTTGACGTCCACGTCCGGCTTGCGGTCGATGGCGTCGCCCCGCAGCTCGATCACGGTGCGGATGGCCTCCACGGTCTTGTCGAACGCGCCATCCTGGCCGCGCAGCGGGTCGTTGACCTCCGGGGTGGGGCCATCCAGCGAGAACACCAGCAGGTCCCAGCGCGCGTCCACCAGCCGCTGCAGCTCGTCGCGGGTGAACAGGGTGCCGTTGGTGGACAGCACGCCACGGATGCCCGCGTGGGCGATCTTCTCCATGAATTCCAGGATCATGGGCTTGCGCACCATGACCTCGCCGCCGGTGAGGTACACCTCGCGCACGCCGAGCTCGATGGCCTCGTCCGCCACCCGCAAGAAGGTCTCGTCGTCGATCTCCAGCTTCTTCGGCACGATGTCGCCCGAGGTCATGCCGCACGAGGGGCAGCGCAGGTTGCAGCGCTCCGTGGGGTAGGCGAACAGCCGGTAGGGGGGCGGGATCTCGCCGTGGGCGAACCTGCGCAGGTGCTGGGTGATGATGCCGTAGGGGTCGTTGTCGAAGTCGTAGCTCACGCGTACCTCGATGATGGGTTCGGTCGATCCGATTCTCGGGTCGATGCCGGGGGCTGTCAACGCCGGCGGCGGATGGCGGCCAGGCCGGTCAAGGCGAGCAGCAGGGCAGCGCCGGGGATTGCACCGCGGCCGGACTGGGAACAGGAGCAGTCCGAGTCGTCGTCGTCTGCGGGCTCCTCCTCGAGGTCGTCGTCGTCATCGTCGTCGTCGTCGTCCGCGGGCGGCTCGGTGATCTCCAGGTCGGCGGTCACGGTGAGGTTGATGTTGGGGCAGTTCATGTGGGTCATGCCGAAGTACAGGATGTCGCCCGGCTCCCAGGCCAGCTCGCCGCCGGCCTCGAACTCGAGCGTCAGGGTCTGCTCGGTCTGCTCCTCCCAGGCCAGGTCGTACTGGTCGGCCTGGGGCAGCGCCAGCTGGTACACGACCAGGTCCAGGTACTCGAAGTCATAGGTCACCAGGTCACCGGAGCGGGCGTAGAACGAGTACTGCAGGTCGTCGGCATCGAGGCCACCCAGGTCCTGGCGGATCTGCTCCACGGTCAGCGTGAAGCGGTCCAGGGTCCCCTCCGCGGGCACCTCGACCGCGTACTGGAAGTGGGTGGAGAACACCGCGCCCATGGTGCGCGCGAGCTCGCACAGCCCCTCGGAGATCAGCTGCGCGCCGGGGATCATCACGGTCAGCGGCACCTCGTCGGTCAGCGGCATGTGGCGTCCACACAGCAGCAGCCCGCGCTCGTCGAGGATGGTGTCGATCTCCGCGGCCTGTTCAGCGGTGAGCTCGCCGTCGTCGACCAGTTCCGAGGTCAGCTGGGCGATGGCCTCGCCGAAGTCGGCGAACGACGGCGAGGGGGTCAGCTGGCCGAGCGCGCCGTACAGCAGCGAGTCCGCGATCTCGGCGCCCATCACCTCCCGCAACGCCCAGGTGGCGCCGCCGATGATCTCGCCGTCGTAGTGGGGCTCTCCCATGATGTGATCGGGGCAGCTGTAGTCGTTCTCCAGGTCGCGGGTCGCGCCCAGCACGGCCAGGTACTCGCCCATTACCGGGTCGCCGTGCCAGCTGCTGGAGATGTAGTCGGCCATGCCCTCGTGGATCGCGCCGGGGCCGATGTTCCAGCCGTACTCGTCGTAGGTGATCAGGCCGTCGAACAGCATGTTCGTGCGGGCCTGGACGAGGGAATGGCCGAACTCGTGGGCGATGACGTCGGCGTCGTAGGCGAAGTCCACGGTGCCCTGGCCGAACACCAGCAAGGTGTCGCCCATCAGGTTGTTGGTGAAGTAGGCGTTGTTGAAGGCCGTGCCCTCGGACGCCTGGTAGTTGGTGGTGACCACGGCAGGGCCGTCGAAGGCGTGGCCGTGCTCCGCCTCGTAGTGGCGGCTGAGCTCGGTGACGTGCCAGTAGGTGTGCACCTCGACGAATGGATCGTCGGTGGACGGCTCGACCGGCTCGTGGAGGAAGTCGCCGTCGGCGTCGGTCAGGGCCGTGAACGCTTCTCCCGCCACCCCCTCGTCGAACACGGTGCTCCGCACCAGCGCGTACGCGCCGTCCATGCCCTCGTCCCCCTCGAGATCGGTCAGCTCGACGGTTATCAGCTCGGAGTTCTCCGGATTGTGCTCGTAGGCGTATCCCTCGGCGTCCAGCCGCAGGTCGCTGAGGTCGATCAGCGCACCGCTACGAGCGTCGATCGTGGCCATCCAGGCTGCGGGCGGGGACCCGGTGTCGATGCGCACCCGCCACACCAGCCTTCCCTGCCGGCCGTCCGGAACCACGGCCAGCGCGGCGCCAGGGTCGCCCAGCGGCGCGAGGCCGAGGGCGCCGAGCGCCGTGGCGGTCGCCGCGTCCGCGCAGACCCCGGGGGCCACGTCCACATCCAGCCCGCGCGCGAGGTCGGAGAGGACCATCACCACCCGGCCCGCGTCGTCGAGGCGCACGGTCAGGCCGGTGCCGATCACCGGCAGACCGTGGTGCCGCTGTTCGAAGCGTACGGTGGGCCGGCCGCGCCACGCCTGTGTCAGGGGACGATCGAGCTCGGCCGCGGCGTCTTCGAGGCCGAGGGCGGCTCGGTGCTCGTGCGCAAACGTGCGGGCCGCGACGGCCGGCGCGCCGGCGTAGGGCCCCAAGGGCAGCGACGCCTTGAGCTCGGCGAGATTCCGGGCCGCGGACGGCGTCGGGATCCACAGCAGGGGAGCCAGGGCGAGAGCGGCGATGACACGGAGCATGTGGACCTCCTGTCGGGACGGGTCGACGGGAGGATACCGGATCCCAGGACGATCCCCGGGAAAAGTACACGCACGACCGACCGGTCACGTTGCCAGCCATTCGACCCGTCGCTACCATGGACCGATGCCACGTGAAGGCCGCCTGGTCGGCAAGAAGATCGACCGCTACCGCTTCCAGCAGCTCGTGGGCCGGGGTTCGTCCGGAGAGGTGTACCGCGCCCACGACGTGCGTCTGCGCCGGGACGTGGCGATCAAGGCCTTCGACCCGGACCTGGTCCGCGATCCGATCATCTTCGAGCGCTTCCTCAAGGAGGCCCGCATCCAGGCGCGGCTCGAGCACTCCAACATCGTGCCGATCTACGACCTGCTGGAGCACCGTCGCCGACTGTGCCTGGTGATGCGCTTCGTGCGCGGGGAGAACCTGCGTCGCTTGATCGAGCAGCGCCGCGCCCCCCTCGACGGGCGGGAGGCGATCGACCTGATGAAGCAGGTGCTCGACGGCGTGGGCTTCGCCCACTCCAAGGGCGTGATCCACCAGGACCTCAAGCCCCACAACATCCAGGTCACGCCCGCGGGCGAGGCCCTGCTGGTGGACTTCGGCGTGGCCTGTCTGGTGGGTGAGCGCAAGGAGGGCCGCAGCAAGGCGATCGGCACGCCCGCCTACATGTCACCCGAGCAGGTCGAGGGCCGGTACGTGGACTCGCGCACCGACATCTACTCGCTGGGCATGAGCCTGTACCAGCTGGTCACGGCCCACCACCCGTTCGAGGACGCCCAGGACCTGGACCAGATCCTCGGCTGGCAGTCGTCCCGCGATCCGCTGCCGCCGAGCTACTTCATCCCCAACATGCCCCGCGGCCTGGAGAACGCGATCATGCGCGCGGTGGCCAAGTCGGCGCGCGACCGCTTCCGCAACTGCCGGGAGTTCGCCGAGGCGCTGGGTGTGGCCCTGGACCAGGAGACATCGGCGATCAACCCCGAGGACGTGCGCTGGGACCCGCGCGCCGACATCGTGGTGCCGGCGCGGGTGCGCATCACCGGCGGCACCGAGTTCCAGCCCGCGCGCACCGTGGACCTGTCCGCGGGCGGCGCGGCCATGCGCATGCGCCAGCCGCCGCCGCCGAGCACGCCGATCGTGGTGGAGATCTACCTGCCCGCGGCCGCCGAGAACGAGCCGTCGGTGGTCACGGCCGACGCGGTCATCGTGTGGGTCTCGGGCGAGAAGGGCCGGGACACGGTGGGCGCGGGTGTACGCTTCACCAAGCTGTCGGACGTGGACCGCGAGCGCATCGGCGCGGTGGTGCGCGAGGCCCTGGTGCTGGGCGGTGAGTCGTCGCTGTTCGGCTCGACCACGCCCCAGGCCCCGTCCTGAGCTACTCCGGCTCGGCGTAGGTGCCGAGGTAGCCGGGCAGCCCCGGCTCGTCCCATTCGCCGTCGTCGTCCACGTCCACCCAGGTGTCGACCCAGATCGCGTTGGTGATCGCCCAGGGCATGATGTCGAACACCACGTGGAAGCTGGCGCCGAGGCCGATGTCGATCGAGCCCAGGATCCCGGACATGTCCTCGAAGCGCAGCTCGCCCATGGCTCCGGACAGCACGTCCGACACCCGGATCGGCTCGCGGGTGACCGGCGTGACCACCGGCTCCACCGAGCTGTCGCCCATGGCCACCACCGCGAACCAGGAGTCCAGCGGCACCGGATCCGCGGGGATGTCGTCGTCCGGCATGGCCTTGAACCACCAGTCGGTCAGGTCGATCTCGACCGAGCCGTCGAAGTTCACCACGTGCTCGTTGGGGTGGAACAGGCCGTAGTTGTCCGCGGGGTCGCCGCAGGTGTGGTCCGACTCGATGGCGCACACCATCACGCCGTTCTGGAACACCTCGATGCGGTCCACGTCGAACCAGGTGGCGCTCTGCACCCGGATGTGCAGATCCACGATCCCGTCATCGTCGATCACGGTGTCGCCCAGACCGCCGGTGCTGCCGTCTCCCTCGATCTCGAACTCGATGAACGGGCCGTAGGTGTGGAATGCGCGGCCCTGGAGGATGTTGGCCGTGATCTCCTGCTCGTCGATGAAGTCTGGCAGGTCCGAGCTCGACGCCACGTAGTTGCGCACGTCCGCGCACTCGACCTTCGTCTTGGTGTGGGAGTCGGAGTTGCCGGTGATGGTGTAGCGGTAGCCCTGGTTGAGCCAGTTGAACCAGTCGTCCACCGCTCCGGAGTAGGAGCTCGCCAGGGTGGTCTGGCCCGTACGCAGCGCCTCCTGCTCGTCCTCGGTGCGGGCCATGAAGTCGTACAGCGAACCGCCCGCCTCGAACTCCTCGAGGTCGGCGTGGGTGGGGGTCTTGACCAGGTCCTGGCGCTTGCCGTTGGTCGCCTCGATGGCGTCGAAGTCGTAGGAGAAGTGGTCGGCGTTGATGCGCGGGTGGAAAAGCTCCAGGAAGTTCAGCTCGCCGCTGGGCTCGCCGGTCGTGATGTCGATCCCGTACTGGTAGAAGTTGCCCAGCAGCCCGTCGCGAGGGTGGTTGTTCTGCACCACGGTCAGGTCCTCGCCGTAGCGGCCGCCCGCGCGGAGCGCGTCGTAGATGTCCTGCGGGATCATCACGTCGAGGTCGGGCCGCTCCTCCGGGACCGGCTCGCCGCGGTCGGACGGCACCTGCCAGTCGACCACACCGTCCTCGGGCGCGGACGGATCGAACGCCATCGGCCAGCCGTTGAAGTGACCCATCTCGATGGTGGTCAGCTCGTTGCCCACCGACGACTTGATGTACTCGGTGGCGCCCATCGCCTCGATGGTCGGCCGCAGGTCGGTGTTGTAGTCGTGGTCCGAGGCCACGGCGTACTCCAGCCCCTCTGCCATGCAGGTCGTGATCCGTTCCTCGTGGGACAGGCCCGCGTCCGGGCTGTTGGCCATGTGCAGGTGGAAGTCGCCGGAGACCCAGCCGGTGGTGTCCACCACCCTAGCGATCTCCGCGGTCAGGGCGCTCGTCGCGCCAGCGCTGACCATGACCACCAGCCGGTCGAGGTCGTACTCCGGCCCGCGGGACACGACCACGTCGTACGTGCCCGGCATCACCTCGATCTCACCGCTGCCGTCCGCGGTGAACTCCACGTAGGAGATGTCGCCGGGCAGGTAGCCCTGGCCGAGCACGGAGTCCGGGCGGCCCGCGCCGTCGCGGCCGTATAACGTCAGCTTGCACGGGATGTGCTCCCCGCGCAGGTCGACCACGTCGTACTGCACGCGCCCGGTCTCGGGCAGCACCAGCAGCGCCTCGACCGTGTCGCCGTCGGTCACGGTCACCCGCACCATCTCGCTACGCGCGTTGCCCGGCCCGATGGCCTGCAGCAGGTAGTCGCCCGGCCGCAGCAGGCCGCCGAACGAACCGTCGAAGCTGCTGTCGCGGGCCATGTCGGTCTCGAACTGGGACACCGGTCCGGCCAGGGCGTCCTCACCCGGGAGCTCGTCCGCGTCGGGATCCGGATCCCGCAGCGCCAGCACCCAGGCGCCGGACACGCCCTCGCCGTGGCGACCGTCGATCACGTGGCCCTCGACGCGGCCCACGGGCTCGCCTCGGACCTGCTCCATCAGCACGCCCGCAGCCGAGGCCACGTCACCCTCGCCCACGGCCAGGTAGCGGGTGAAGCGGATCGCGTGGCCGGGCAACATCAGGGTCGTGTAGTCCGAGTCGTGGGTGAAGGTCACCGAGAACGAGCTGGCCAGCAGCGGGATCGAGACCTTGCCCTCGCGGGTGCCGTAGGCGTACGACACGCCGCCGTGCCGGCCCGTGCCGGCGAAGTAGTCGACCACGAACGGGTCGGAGAACGTGCTGCCGCCCGCGTGGGACACGTCGAGCATGGCGCCGGTGTAGTCGAACCCGATGCCCACGCCCATGCCGCCGTTCCAGTCGGCACGCAGCGCGTTCTCGTCGTCGGGCATGAAGAAGTGCACCTTGGCGCCCATGAACAGGAAGTCGCCGAACACCTCGCCCGCGTCGCCGGTCTCGCCGAGCACGCGGAAGTAGGCGCCGGCGACCACGTCCACGTCGTCCTCCAGCTCCAGCACGTGCGGATCGTCGCCGTCCGGGTCGACCGCGGCGATGGCCACGTGCTCCAGCGCGCCGTCCACCTCGATCTTGATCGTGTGGCCGGCGACCACGCCCGCGGCCGCGAAGTCCACGGATTCGGAGCGGACCCGGTCGTCGAACCCGTCCACCGGGGCGAGGTCCTCGGCCTCGGCCACCACCGGCGGCAGGATCCCGTTGACCAGCTGGGCAAAGGGATTCACCGCGTCGGTCTTGTCCCCCAGGTCGTGCCACTCCACGTCGGTCGTCAGGCCGTTGGCCGCGGCCACCTCCTCGGGGATGTAGACCTCGGTGGTGATCTCCAGGTAGCTGGCGCCGGGGTGGAGGATGTAGTCCGTGCGCAGCTGGAAGTACTCCTCGTCGGCGTTGAGCATGTCGGCCAGCAGCCGCAGCAGGTACAGGTACAGGGCGCGCTGTCCCTCGACCCGGACGATGGCCGGGCCACCGTCGCTGCCGTCCGCCACCACGGTGATGTGCGCCGGGTCCATGTCGGGGATCGGCTGCGGTGCCACGAAGTTGGCCAGCGTGAACATCTCGCCGAACTGGTCGGCGCCCTCGCCGCCGGGGCGCTCGTCCGGCCCGCGGATCAGGTCCACGTCGAGCAGGGCGCCGCCGTAGATGCCGAACCCGGGCGACGTGCCCTCGTTGCGCACGATCAGCCGGATCTGGTCGTTGTACATCAGGTAGTCGCCCACCTTGCCCAGGGCGGCCGGGCCGCCGATCAGCTGGGCGTCCGACGTGATCTGCATCGCGTGGGACCGCGGGTCGTCCTTGGTGCAGCCGCCGCACAGCAGGCCCAGGGTACCCGCCAGCAACAGCCCGATGGTGAGGTGCCTCGACATGGCCACCCCCTACAGGACCAGCGTGGCCTGGGCGAGCATCGTGTCGTTGCCGATGGCCGCGACCGCGCCGGGCTCGAAGCGGTGCAGGTAGTCCAGCTGCACCTTGACCCGACCGTCGAGGAAGAACACGTTGGCCCCGCCGCCGAAGTTGCGCACCGCGCTGTAGTCGTCCTCGTCTTCCAGGTCGTCGTCGTAGTAGTCGTGGCGGAACGCCACCTCCAGGTGATCCGGCACGATCATGAAGCCCACCTGCATCAGGTAGCCGTGGCGCTTGAACTGCTCGGGGAAGGGGGGCACCTCGGCGCCGGTGTAGGAGGGCACCCGCTTGCCGTACAGGTACTCGCCGCGCAGGGCGAAGCGCCAGACCTTGACCATGATGTCGCCGCCGAACAGGTTGTCGCGGCTCTCCCGCTCGAAGTTCAGCGCGGCGCCGCCGCCGATGCGGACGCCGAACATGCCGTCCCACAGGCACGACTCGCTCCAGCCCAGGTCGTCGCCCAGGGCCACGGTCACGCGGCCCACGGCCAGCACGCCCATGTTGTCGTCCGGGGTGAACGGCGAGCCGTCCCCGCTGTACACGCCCACGGTCCAGGAGATGCCGTCCGGGGCGAACACCGCCTGCGGCCCGGCCAGGGAGCCGTGGATGTGCGCGCCGGCGTCGTATCCCGGGGCCAGGTGCTCGGCCACGGTGGCGCGCTCCACCAGGGCCAGGCCGGCCGAGCTCTGGGTCTGCTGGCCGCCGAACGGCACCTTGCCCGCGCCGCCGCGAAGCTCGAACAGGGGGTGGGGGTTCCATTGCAGCCAGGCGTCGAGCACGCCGATGCCGCCGCTGTCCGGCCGCGCGGTCTTGTCCCAGGTGTCGTAGTGGGAGCTCGCGCCCAC
The DNA here is from genome assembly GCA_964639985.1 of uncultured Rickettsiales bacterium. Lineage (GTDB taxonomy): Bacteria > Myxococcota_A > UBA796 > UBA9615 > CAYRNR01 > CAZXHG01. Next base: position 17,682 of record CAZXHG010000115.1, on the reverse strand, counting down.
CAGCACCTTGTAGCTGACCTGCGCGCCGAGGGTGCCGGCGAGGCCGAAGCGGCCGCGGCGGATCTTGAACCCGGGGCGGTCGTTGGGATCGCCCGCGACCAGGAAGCTGACGTCCGTGTCCGCGCCGCCGTCGAAGAACACCACCCGCGGCTGCACGTAGCCCAGGGCGCGAACGGAGAACGCGCCATCGGGCGATGTGACCAGCGGGATGCCGTCGCCCGGGTCGCCCTCCAGCAGCGGCGACTGGGCTGCCGCGGGCACGGTGGACAGCAGGACGATGGTCAGGGTGGCGAGGTAGGGGATACGCAGCCAGCTCACGGGGCACCTCCGATAGAGAGCGCGCGCAGTCTAGCACGCGCGCGTAGGGGTGGCCGCAAGGATACGGATCGGAGTATTTGCGGCCCATGACATTGCCGTGAAATTCGGCGTCTACGTTGAGCCCAGGATCATCCTGGAGCCATCATGCAGACCCTTCCCCCACCACAGCGCCCGCCCCGAGTCCTGCTGGCCGGCGTCTTCGGCCCCTTTGGCGTCGACGACGAGTTCGGCCGCAAAGAGAACATCATGGAGCTGTTCCACAACCAGGTGACCCGTGGGCAGGGGGCGGCCTCGTTCCGCTTCCACCACCGGTCGTTCGGGTTGTACTTCCTCGCCGAGAACATCGACGCGGACGTCACCGTGCTGGACTTCCCCTCCCGCAAGCGCTTCATCCGCGAGCTGCGCCACGACTACGACATGGTGGGCATCTCGTTCATCGCGCCCAACATGGTCAAGGCGCGGGAGATGGCCCGGCTGGTGCGCGAGCGCTCGCCGGACACCGAGATCATCCTCGGCGGCCACGGCGCCGCCATCGAGGGGGTGGAGCAGCTGATCGACTGCGACCACGTGGTCAAGGGGGAGGGCGTGCGCTGGCTCCGTCAGCACCTCGGCCAGGACCCGGACGCGCCCATCGTGCACCCGGCCCTGCCCAGCACCGAGCTGCAGCACATCTGGGGCGTGCCCGTGCCCGGCCCCACGGCCAGCTTGCTGGTCCCGGGCGTCGGTTGCGTCAACGGCTGCAACTTCTGCTGCACGTCGCACTTCTTCGGCAAGTGCTACACACCGTACATCGGCTCGGGCCAGGCGCTGTTCGAGACCGCCCGCAGCATCGCCGACCGGCGGGGCACGGACTCGTTCTTCATCATGGACGAGAACTTCCTCAAGGACCGCGAGCGGGCCATGGAGCTGATCGAGGAGATGGATCGCCACGAGCGGTTCTTCCGCTTCCACATCTTCTCCTCGGCCGAGGTCATCACCGCCTTTGGCGTGGACAACCTGGTGCGCCTGGGCGTGACCATGTGCTGGATCGGGTTCGAGTCCCAGAGCCGCCAGGGTGAGTACGCCAAGAACGAGGGCATCGACACCCAGCGGCTGGTCCGCCAGCTGCGGGACCGCGGCATCTCCGTGCTGGGCTCGGGGATCCTGTGCATGGAGCACCACACCCCCGACAACATGCAGGCCGACATCGACTTCCTCGTCGGGCTCGAGACCGACATGGTGCAGTTCATGCTGTTGACCCCGATGCCGGTCACCGCCCTGTACGAGCGGCACCGGAAGAAGGGCTGGCTCAAGACCGACATCCCGCTGGAGGAGTGGCACGGACAGAAGGTGCTGACCTACGAGCACCCCCACTTCCCGGGCGACACGGCCGCTCGCTGGCTCGACGCGGCGTTCCACCAGGACCACGTGCAGAACTCCTCGACCATGGTCCGCGTGGCCGAGACCTCGCTGCGCGGGTACCTGCACCTCGCCGCCATGGAGCACCGGGACGCCAACCTCGACGCGCGGCTGGCGCAGTTCGAGGAGCAGGCGCGCTGCTATGCGCCCATGCTGCCCGCCGTCGCGCTCAACGCGGTCAACGAGCTCGAGCGCGGCCGCGCCGAGGAACTCGAGGCGCGGGTGCGCGCCACCTTCGCGACGACCCTCGTGGAGAAGGCCAAGCGCCTGGCCGTCATCGGCCTGGTCGCCCGCTGGCAGTGGCGGGTGCAGCTGTTCGGCGACGGGCTGCAGCCCCGCACCATCGTCACCCGCTACCGCGCCGGTGAGCGCGGTAGCGTGATCGAGATCCTGGACCGGGCCGCGGCCAGCCTCGACGAGATCGCGCAGGTGGAGATCCAGGGTGCGGCCGCATCCACAGTCGGGTCAGGGTAGGGCACCGCCTTGCCCGACGCCTGGCTGTCGTTCTTGCAACCGGACCCGGCATCGGTGTGAGATTCCGACGCAGCCGACCCTGGAGATCCCGATGCGCACCCTGGCCTCGTCCCTGACCCTCCTCGCCATCCTCTGCCTGACCGCGTGTGCCGACCCGCAACCGTTCGACGTCACGATCACGAACACCGGTGCGACCACGACCTACCTCAACGCCGGGGAGGGCAGCGGTGTGCTCATGGCCCTCGAGCAGGAGATCGGCGGCGAATGGCGTTCCCTGTCACCGAGCCTGGCCTTCATGTGCATGGAGCGTTGCGGCGTGCCCGGTCAGATCGTGTGCGCGGACGTGGCCGCCGAGCTGCTGGTGGCCCACGCCCTGTTGCCCGGCGACAGCACGGTCAGGAGCTTCGACGGCGAGTGGTGGTACGAGACGGACGCGAGCTGCGCGAAACGCGCGGACCTGACCGGGCCCATGCGGGCCACCCTGTGGCACGACGACGAGGTCGTCGATCAGAACGGCGATCCAGTGGACGAGCCAGGCACCAGCGGACCGGTGGGGGACGCGGGCAACGAGGTCATGCTGAGCGAGGCGGTGGCCGAGGAATTCGAGTTCGATCTGACCGAGGACGACGAGGTCGTGTTCGAGATCTCGGAGTAGGCCTTCACCAGACCGTGCGTGTACATTCGGGGACCGAGGTGGACCCGTGCACGAACCCGAGGAGCTGACCGAGGACGAGCTCGCCGAGCTCCACGCCGATCTCGTCGAGCTGCAGCGCACCCTCCAGGTCCAGCTGGTGGCGGAGCAGGCCGCGAGCCAGCCCGTGACCCTGGACCAGTCCGCGGTGGGCAGGCTGACCCGCATGGACGCGATGCAGGTCCAGGAGATGAGCAAGGCCAACGTGCGCAGCCTCGAGTTACGCCTCGCCCAGGTGGCGCAGGCGCTGAGGCTGGCCGACGAGGACGAGTACGGCTTCTGCCGCCGGTGCGAGGAGCCCGTGGGGTACCGGCGGCTCAAGGCACGGCCCGAGTCGCCGTTCTGCTTGGCGTGCCAGGGCCAGCTGGAGAGCCGGTGACCCAGGGGAGCCGCGCCATGGCCGCGCTCCTGCTGGGCCTGAGCCTGGCCACGCAGGGTTGCGGGACCGGTACGGAGCGGCCGCCGCCGGGCGCGGCGGTGGGTGACGACGACGACGACGACGACGACGCTGCCGCGGGTCGCTGGACGGGCGGGGCGCAGGTGCGCGTCGTGGATCCGGACGGCGACCCCGTGGAGGGAGCGTTCGCCCTCCTGGGCGGCGCTCTGGACGGGGACTGGAAGGTCACGAACGCCGATGGCCTGGCCACGGTGTCGGTGGACGACGACGGCATCACCGATCGCTGGCTGGTCGCCGACAAGGTGGGGTACACGACCGGCGGCGTCGACCTCGACGACGAGCTCGGCCCGGACGGCGTGACCGAGATCGTGATCACCCCGCTGCCCGAGGTCGGCGAGGACAACGTCGACTACGCATTCCAGCCGGCCGGGCACAGCGCGAGCCCCGACACCTCCGAGTGCGGCCACTGCCACCGCACCATCGCCGACGACTGGGTCTCGTCGCGTCACTCCCGCTCGGCGAACAACCCGTACGTCTGGGACGTGTACGTGGGGGGGACGGATGCCGACGAGGCCGCGTGCGCGGCCCTGGGTGGGTGGATGGCCGAGGGGCAGCAGCCCGGTGTTCCCGATGGTCTGCTGGAGCGGTGCTACCTGGGAGCGGGGGTCCTCCCGTTCCTGCACGACGCCTGCGGCTCGGCGGGCGAGCAGGCGTGCGACCACCCCGAAGCCGCCGCGGCCCTCACCGCGTTCGGCAGCTGCGGGGATTGCCACGTACCCGCCACGGAGGGGGCCGCGCCCGGACACATCGACTTCGCGCGGTCCACCGGGATCGCCCACGACGAGGGGGTCACCTGCGACCTGTGCCACAAGGTGCGCAGCGTGCAGCCCGGCTCCTCGCCCGGCCGCGAGGCCATGACCCTGCAGCGGCCCAGCGAACCGACGTCGATCATCGGACAGGAGTTCGATCCCATCACCTTCGGCCCCTACCCGGACGTGGCGGTCGGCGTGATGAAGGGTTCGTACACCGAGCAGTTCCGCGAGGACACGTGGTGCTCGTCCTGCCACCAGTACTCCCGGCCCGCCCTCCACCCCGACCAGCTGGTGGATCCGGTGCGATGGCCGGACGGGCTCCCGATCCTCGAGACCTACGAGGAGTACCTGGCCGGGAACTACGCCGGCACGCCCGACTCCTGCCAGAGCTGCCACATGGCCCAGCTCGACGAGGAGAGCTCCACCTACGACATCACCGCCCTCGGCCTGGTCCCGTCGATCGCCAACGGCTGGCTCCGGGCCCCGGGAGAGGTCCGCCACCACCACTTCGCCACCACCGAGTACGAGGGGGTCACGCTCCTGGTCACGGCGGAGGCGGAGGACGACGAGGTCGTCGCGACCGTCACCGTGCGCAACTCGTACGGCGGTCACGGCCTCCCCACGGGAGCCCCGATGCGCCAGTACATCGTGCACGTCGAGGCCGTGGACGACGACGGCCAGGGGGTCGCGGCGAGCGGTGGCCAGGCGATCCCCGAGGACGGTGGGTGGCGTCACCGGGGAGAGATGGATGTGGACGCGTTCCTCGATGGGACCTCCCTGACCCTCGCTGGTCAGGAGCTCGCCGAGGTGCAGACCGCCCGCTTCGTGAGGCCCACGGGCGAGTGGGACGACCACGCGGGGCCGGGCACCGGGCACTTCGACGACCTGGCTGCCGAGGACAAGGGGCTCCCCCTGTACGAGGTCCTGGCCGAGCGGACCGTGCTCTCAGTGGCGGACGACACCGTCGAGATCGACGCGGCCGTGCCCGACCTGCTCCCCGGCGACGTGGTCTACCTGGTCGGTCCGGATGACGCGGCCGGCGCCCCGGGCTGGCTCTACGGCAAGACCTTCCTCGACGCCGACGGTGTGCGCGGCGTGCCCCACTACCGCGCTGTCGACATCGTGGTGGACAACCGCATCGCCGCGTCCTCGAGCGGCACGTCCACCCATCGCTTCCCCGCGCCCGCCAGCGGCGACCTCACGATCACCGCGACGCTGGTCTACCGCCACCACCGGGCGAGCATCGCGTCGGTCTACGGCTGGGATGTGCTGGACGAGGAGCTGGCGGTGGAGTCCGCGGTCCACACGGCCGAGTAGGCAACCCGCGCGGTCAGCCGAGGCCCAGCTGAACGTCCGACAGCGGGTAGCTGTCGCATGCGTGGATGAACCCGGAGGCCGCGTCTGCCTCGCGCCGGCCGTCGGGGGGCGCGGTGAACACGTTGCCGGACAGCAACCGCGTCCGGCAGGCGCTGCACTCGCCGGAGCGGCACTGGTTGGGCACCACGACGCCGTGGCGCTCCAGGGCGCACAGCAGTGATTCGCCTGCCGTCACCGGGAACGACCGCCCATCGATCTCGGCCGTGAACTCCTCGTCCGGCGACAGGTCCACGGGCCATCCCTCGGCGTCGGCGATGTCCGCGGGGGGGCCGGACAGCTCCTGGCGGATGCGTTCGGGTGGGATGCCCAGGGACGACAGCGTGTCACGGCAGTAGCGCAGCATGGGGGGTGGGCCGCACAGGTACCAGGTCCGCCCGTCGAGCCGGTCGACCTCGCGACGGATCATGGCCGCGTCGATGAATCCTGTCGGGCCCTCGAAACCCGGGTCGGCGTCCGAGAACACCATGGCGCAGTGGAACCGCTCGCTGTGGCGGGCCAGGGCCCGCAGCTCGTCACCGTGGATGATCGCCCCGGGCGTGCGGCACCCGTACAGCAGGGTGACGCGCAGCGGCCAGCCCAGCTGCTGCTGCTCGCGGATGATGCTGGTGAACGGCGTGATGCCGCAGCCTCCCGCGAGGAACACCAGGTCGTCGCCGTCGATCAGGGGCTCGTGGTGGAAGTGACCCAGGGGCCCGGAGCTGACCAGCTCATCACCGGGCTCGATCCGCTGTAGCAGGAAGGGCGCCACGAACCCATCGGCCCGATCCCGCACCGTGATCTCCAGCAGCGACGACCCCGGGGGGGATGAGATGGTGTAGGGGCGAGCGGTCCGCACGTCGCCGATGGAGCACTGCAGGCTGATGTACTGCCCGGCGCGGAACGGCGGCAGCTCCCCGTCCGTGCGTTCGAAGCGGAAGCTCCTGGAGGTGGGGCTGGTGCGGATCACCTCCACCACCCGCAAGGTCATCTGGTCGGGGTGGATGGCCGCCACCGTGCGCCGTGTGCGCGCCACGTCGCCCGGGTCGGCGTGGTCCACGCCCCGGCCGGGCTGCGCCAGCTCGCGGTGTTCGAGGAACGTGCGCACGCAGTCGCCCACGTCGCGGAAGAAGTCTGCGACCGTCATCCGCCCGCCCTCCGAGGGAGCGAGCGTGCGGCCTTGATCGCCGTGAGGTAGCCCGACGTGATGGCCAGCTCGAAGCCTCCGCCCGGGCTGGTGAACGCCCCGGCGAAGTACAGACCGCGGAGTGGACCCTCGTGGGGCAGGCGGTACACGGTCGAGTTGAACGGAAGCTGCTCGTAGCCGTATACCGCTCCGTCCACCTGGTGGGCGTAGCGCATGTTGGTGACCGGCGTGGACACCTCCAGCACTTCTGCCGCGTCCCGCAGGCCAGGGAACTCGGTCTCGACCCGGTCCAGCATCGCACCCGCCACCCGGTTCTTGACCTGCACGTAGTCCTGTGGCGGCACGTCGTGCCAGTGGTGGCCGAACATCAGCGTGGTCAGCATGAGGATCGAGGTCCCGGGAGGGGAGATGTCCGGATCGGCCTTGTTGTAGCAGGTGAGCGAGACGCAAGGCGACGAGGGGGGGCTCGGGTCGAACAGGTCGGGCAGGTCGCGGCACTCGATGTACTGGGACTCCAGGTCGAGGTTGGAGTTGACGAACACCTCGTGCTCGTCGAGCCCCAGCTGCGCGGGTGTGCGCGCCAGCCCCATGTACACGTTGAACGAACTCGGACCGACCGAGCACTGCTGGAGCCGGCGCCAGTAGCGGTCCGGCACCTGGTCGACGCCCAGCAGGTCGCGGCAGGTGCTGGACGGGTCCAGGTTGGAGATCACGGCGCCCGCCGTGATCTCCTCTCCGTGGTCGGTGATCACGCCCGTCGCCCGCCCGCCCTCGACGAGGACGCGCTCCACCCCGCACCCCAGCCGCAGCTCACCGCCCAGCCGCTCGATGCCCCGGGCGTACGCCATCGCCAGGCTGGCCGAGCGGCCCTTGACGTAGCGAGGACCGTAGCCCACGTAGGCGCCCAGGCATGCGCCCAGCAGCAGGAACGAGGCCCGGGATGGGGGCTGCCCGACGTACCCCCACAGCTGGCAGATGACCGCCCGCAGCCGTGGATCCTCGATGTCCCGCTCCAGCACCGAGGCGAACGAGACCTGGCCGAAGCGGGCGATGTAGCGGCTCTTCCACGGGAGCTGGAGGACCTGGGCCGGGCTCGGCGGCCCGTCCAGCAGGTTGAGGTCGCTGAAGAACCGGACCTCTCGCTGCAGCGCGTGGCAGCGGCCGACGAATGCGTGGATCCCCCGGCGCTCGTGGGGGAATGCCTCGCACAGGGTGTGCTCATAGGCCTCCCAGCCCACGGGAAGGGTGATGTCGATGCCGGGGAAGATGCTGCGGAAGACCTCGGGGATCTCGCAGAACTCCAGCTCGTCGAGCATGCCGAGCTCGTCGAAGATCTGGTGCAGGGGACCGGGCTCGGCTGCCGTGCCCATGCCGGACAGCTCGTGCAGGCCGATCTCGAACTCGTAGCGTCCCCGCACGAACGAGCCCGCGTACCCGCCCGGGACGCTGTTGCGCTCCAGGCACAGCACGGACCGGCCCTTGCGCGCCAGAACGGCTGCCGCAGAGAGCCCGCCGAGCCCCGCGCCGATCACCACGACGTCGTATCCGGAGCCCATGGTGTGCCTGCCCCTGGTCGGATTCGCGGCGGCGGTGGCCAGCGCCCTTCGCCGTCGCCCTGCTGTGGACCGCGCATGATACCCGGTTCGGGGCGAATGGGGGGCGCCGGAAAAGGGGACGCTCACAACCAGACAACCAACTCGGACGAAATAAGTTGTTTGGTTGTGAGCGTCCGCTTTCTCCTGGCCCCTTTCTCCGGTATCCGAGCGCGAGTCATGCGATGATTCGCCCGTACCCAACCTCGTGAACCCGGGAGTCACCGTGAAGGAAACCGTCCTCAAGGAAGCCGTGTTCGATCCCAAGGTGAAGATCTACTGGTACTTCCACGGTCTGATCCTGCACTTCACGCTGATCCTGGCCGGCGTCGGCCTGGTGACCTTCCCCCTGTGGCTGGTCCTCGGCATGTTCTTCGTGGGCAAGCGCTACGACGCCCTGCACGCCCAGCTGACCGACCGGTCCATCCACCTCAAGGCGGGCTACGTGTTCCGGGTGGAGAAGACCATCCCCCTGGAGAAGATCCAGGATCTCAGCCTGCGCTCGGGTCCGCTCCTGAATACCTTCGGGCTGGCCAGCGTGCAGGTCGAGACGGCGGGGAGCTCGGCCCAGCAGGGGGCCGACATGGTCCTGCCCGGGCTCTCCAACGCCGAGGAATTCCGCAACGCCGTGCTGGAGCAGCGAGACATCCGCTCGGGCGCCGTGCCCGCTCCGGCCGCCGCCGCTCCGGCCGCGCCCGTTGCCGTGGCAGATTCCAGCCAGGCGCTGCTCGTCGAGATCCGGGACAGCCTGGTCCGCATCGAGAAGCTGCTGGACAGGAGCTGAGCGAAGAGCGCCGGTCACTCCACCCGTAGCGTACGCAACCGGTTGAGCGCCGCGGCCACCTCCAGCGGCCGGGCCCACGCCCGGTCACCCGCGCCCCCGCGGAAGTCGCTCACCGCCGTCAGGCCGCGCCGCTGCACCACCGCCTGCAACGCCTCCCCGATCGCGCGCACACCGCTTGCGTCCCCCAGTTCCCCCCGCGACAGCGCCAGCAGGCAGTCGCCCACGTAGCGCGCCTGGGCCGGGTCCACGAGCTGCTCCACGAAGGTCAGGTCGATGTCCTCGCCGCCGAACTGGATGGTGCGCGTGCCCCGTGCGCGCACCTTGTCGCGGCGGCCGCGGCGCGGGTCGAGGGAGCGCAGGTCGACCTCCCGCACCCGGGGCGGCAGGTGCTCGGTGGGCGTCACCGCCAGCGCGGCCATGTCCACGGGCGTGGCCCGTGCGATCTCGTGCGCGCGCCCGGTCACGTCCCGCGCCGCGTACGCCTCCATCAGCAGCACCGTGTCCGCCACCTCGAGGTAGTCGCCCACGCCACCGACCACGATCACCGAACTCACCCCGTGCCGTTCGTACAGCTCGCGCACCCGCGCGATGTACGGCGTGATCGGCTCGCGCTCGTCGCCGATCAGCTCCTGCATGCGCCGGTCGCGCACCATGAAGTTGGTGGCGGACGTGTCCTCGTCCACCAGCAGCACGGACGCCCCCACCTCCAGGGCCTCCACGATGGCCGCGGCCTGGCTGGTCGACCCGGACGCATCCCCCGAGCGGAACGCGGCCGTGGACCGCCCGCCGGGCAGCTCGCCGATGAACGGCCGCAGGTCCACCCCCTCCACGCGCCGGCCGTCCTCGGCCCGGATGGCCACCGCGTCGCCCACGGTGATCACCTGCTCGCGGCCGTCGCCGGGCACGTGGTCGTACACCCCGCGCAGCAACGCCTGCAGCAGCGTGGACTTGCCGTGGTACCCGCCACCGGTGATCAGCGTCACCCCCGCGGGGATGCCCGTGCCGTGCACCTCGCCCGCGTGGGGTAGCGTCACGGTCGCGGCCAGCGACGGCGGCGACGCCCACGGCACCACACCGTCCCCGGCCATGGGCCGGTCGTCGTTGCCCGCCCGCCGCGGCAGCACCGCGCCGTCGGCCACGAACGCGATCCACCCGCGCTCGGTCAGCTCGCCGCGCAGCGCGTCCGCGTCCTCCACGGTATCCAGGTGTTGCCGGATCGCCTCACCGTCCAGCGCGTCCGCGAGCAGGGTCTGCCGCACGACCGCGGGCACCCGCTCGCATAGCAGCCGCGCCGCCTCCCTCCCCAGCACGCGCCTGCCCGCGGCCGGCAGGCCCACGGTGATGCGCGCCACGATCCGGTCGGAGCCCACCTGCACGCACGTCCGCGGCAGCACCTCCTGACCGCAGGGACAGATCTCGATCCGTCCCGACTTCCCCGATCCCCGCCCACCGCGGCCCGCGGTACGGAGCTCGTCGGCCGTGACCCGCGACAAATAGTCCGCGAGTGCCCGCCGCCGCACCTCGTTCACCCGTGTGTGATCCTCGAACCCCGCCACCTCCCAAGGCACGTTCAAACGCAGCCGCGACGGCGCGGCGAACGGGTCACCCTGCACGTGGTCGACGGTGAGGGTGATGCCATCGAAGCGGTACGCGCCGGCCAGGGACTTGTAGGCCTTGTACCCGCGACCGTCGATGCGGAGGCAGCTCGAGCGCAGACGTTCCATGAGGCGGGATTCTACACGGGGAGGGCAGGGGGGATGTGCGGGAGGCGGGGCAGGCCGGGGCCTACCACATCGCGCGCATGTCGAGGCGGGAGAAGAACTGCATGTCCGCGCCGCCCATCACCAGGCCGCCGAAGGTGGCGTCGAGGGACATCACGCCCATGGGCACGCTCAGGCCGAAGGCCGCGCTCAGGGACGGCTCGTCCGACTGGTCGTAGTTGAGCCGACCGTCGTACTGCACCTCGCGGTCGAGGTAGTCGATGTCGCGCACGCTGTAGCGGCCGAACAGCACGTTGGCGCGCAGGCCGCCGCGCAGCTGCAGGTGCTTGAACGGTCGGTACTCTGCGGCCACGGACACGACCGGGCCGGCGAATGCGGTGCCCGCGGACCAGGTCTCGCTGGTCTTGGCGCCGTCCGGCACGTCGTCGTCGAGGGTGCCCATGTGGTCGTTGGTGGTGACCTGCAGGCGCCGCACCTGCGCGGATGCGGTCCAGATGATCTTGAGGTCCTTCTTGGGCTTGTACGTGAAGCCGGCGCCCACGTTCAGGTCCAGGGCGCTGGCCTTGAACTCGTTGTTGGCCAGGTTCTCGACCGTGGTCTCGTCGCCGAGGTTCTCGTCCACGAAGGTCTGGCCCATGCCGTAGGTCACGCCCAGGTGCGGGATGATGGTGACCGGGTCGGCGTCGATGCCGACTCGCACACCGCCCAGCAGCTGCATGGCGCCGCGCAGGCCCTCGGTGTGGCTGACGTACGGCTCGTCATCGCCCTGGTCGGTGTCGTAGCTGAAGGCGTCGGCCCAGGCGTCGAGCTTGGAGAAGCCGAGGTAGGCGCCCGGGGAGGCGACCTTGCCCTCGTGGTGGAAGCCGAAGCGACCGGCCACGTACAGGGACTTGGCCGCCTGGTCCTCGATGATCCAGTAGTCGTCGTCGCCCGCGTCCACGTAGGTCTCGTCGTGGGCGCGCTGGGAGCCGCCCGCGATGTAGATGTTGCCGCCGATGCTGGTGTCGCCGATGGCGCCGCCGACGAATGCGTCGAGCGGGAAGCGGTACTCGGCCGAGTTCATGCCGGCCCCGCCCTGGGAGCCGGTATTGAAGCTGCCGCCCATGCCGCCGTTGATCAGCTCGCCGACCACCGGCCCGAGGGCGGACTGGTTGCCGAACAGCATGGGGTCGCGGTTGAGGAACAGGCCGAGCACGAAGCCGCTGTCCGCCGGGTCGATCAGGAAGCCGCCGAACGGGCTGGCGCCGATGCCGGACGTGGAGCCGCCCTCCAGGCCGAGGCTGAGATCCACTCGGTTGCGGTATTTGTAGATCAACGCCGGGTTGACGAAGATGTTCACGTCGTCGTCGAAGTAGATGAACGTGTTGATCGAGTTGGGGTGGTGCAGGTCGTATCCACCCAGGGCCTGCGCCCGCGCGGGCGTTGCCTGGGCCGAACCGATCTGCAGCAGCACGGCGATCGCGGTGAGGCCCAGCAGGGCCGTCCGGGTGCCGAGGGTGGGTCGCAGGTTCCACATACAGCTGTTCCTTTCTGCTCGTATCTCCTGCCCGGCACAGGGGGCCTCCCCGCTGCGCACGTGGCGTACACCGTCGGCGCGAACTTACCACAAGCGGGATCGCGCGTGGGCGTTGGTGCGCGCGTCGAACCGTTTCGCCACTCTGTGGCGCCTCACCCTTGTCCACCGCGCGGCTCGGATTTAGGATCCGCGCCGACCGCTGGAGGAGTCATGCGCGGAGACGTCATCCTGGTGGAGGAACACCACCGTCGCGTCGCGGACATCATCGCGGCGCGCATCGCGTCCGACGTGGACTCGGCCGGGCGCTGCTACACCATCACGGTGGCTGGCGAGTCGGGCAGCGGCAAGTCCGAGACCGCCCAGGCGCTGGCGGACGCGCTGACCGGGCGGGGCCTCGCCTGCGGCATCTACCAGCAGGACGACTACTTCCACCTGCCGCCCAGGAGCAACGACGCCCGCCGCCGACAGGGGATCGACTGGGTTGGTCCGGGCGAGGTCTGCCTCGACCTGCTGGACGCGCACCTGCTCGCCGCGCGCGAGGGCGCTGCCGAGGTGCGCAAGCCCCTGGTGATCTACGACGACGACCGCATCGACGAGGAGGTCATGCCGCTGCGGGGCCTGGACGTGGTCATCGCCGAGGGGACCTACACCACGATGTTGCGGCACGTGGACACGCGGATCTTCATCGCCCGCAACCGGCTGGAGACCATGGCCGCGCGGCGCAAGCGCGCGCGGGAGGAGATCGAGCCGTTCCTCGAGGACGTGCTCGAGATCGAGCACGCGATCATCTCCAGGCACCGGGCCGACGCCGACATCGTGATCTCCCGTGACTACGACATCGAACCCTGACCCGACCTGGGCCGAGCTGAGCCGCGGCTGGGCCGCCGCTGGCGGCCGCGCGGACATGCTGCGCGGCTACCAGGACGGCACCTGCAGCTTCGTGCCGTACCTGCTGCCGGAGCAGGCGGTCGACACGCCCGCACCTGTGGTGCTGGAGATCCTCGAGCGGCGGCTCGGGCCCGCGCTGGGGCTGGCCCTGTCCACGGAGCACTGCGAGCCAGCCGATGGGCCACTGCCGGCGCCGATCCGCAGCCCCGTGGCCGACCGTCCCGACGGGTCGTGGATCCGGACCCGCAACGTGGTCGGCGTGAACGTGCGCACCATCGGCTCGGCCTGGGACGTGGTCAAGTACGCCCTGACCCTGCCCGCTGCGTACGACGCCATCCACCTGCTGCCCATCTGGCAGCCCGGGGTGGTGGAGAGCCTGTACGGCCCCAGCAGCTGGGACATCGACGGCTCGCTGTTCTCCCGGCAGCTGGCCGCGGTGCGCCCCCACCTGGACACGCCCGAGCGGCAGCTGCGCGCCGTGGTGCACGTGCTGCACGCCACCGGTCGCGCCGTGGGCATGGACGTGATCCCCCACGCAGACCGCTACTGCGAGATGGCCCTGACCCACCCGGAGCACTTCGAGTGGCTGCGCCGCGAGGGCCTGGTGATCGTGGACCACCGGGCCGACCTGCACGAGGAGGTGCAGCAGCGGGTGCACGCGTTCGTCGTGGAGCACGGGCCGGCCGTATCCGGCGTGGTCCTGCCGCCCAGCGCGGCAGCCCTGTTCGATCCCGCCACGCCGGAGGCGATCCGCCGGCAGCTGGTGTTCGGCCGCGCCGACCAGCGGCAGCAGCGCGAGGCGCGTCGCATCGCCCTGGTCAAGTGGCTGCGGGCCGACGGGTTCGAGCCGGTGCCCGCCACCATGGCCCCGCCCTATCGCGGCCTGGAGGTCGATCCGGACTCGGTGGTCGTGGACGAGCACGGCCTGCGCTGGCGCGACTACCGCATCACCGAGCCGCAGGAGATGTCCCGGGTGTTCGGGCCGCTGGCGCGCTACAAGCTGTACGAGCGGCTGGACGACAACGTGGACTGGGCCATCGACTTCGACCGCCCCCGCGAGGCCACCTGGGCGTACGTCTGCGAGCACTACGCGGACGTGCAGCGGCGCTTCGGCTTCGACTTCATGCGCGGTGACATGTCCCACGTGCAGATGCGTCCGGGCGGCGTGCCGGATCGTACCGACGATCGCTACGACATCCTGCGGGCGGTCAAGGAGCGCGTGGTCGAGGGGGGCACGCCGTGGTTCGCCTACTTCGCCGAGTCGTTCCTCGGTCCGCGGGACTTCATGGCCTACGGCGACGAGGTGGATCACCTCGAGGCGTGTGAGGCGGACGCCACCCTGGGCAACCTGCAGTCCATGGTCGTGGGCTCGGCCGAGTGGCTGGCCGAGCTGCGCCGCTACGTCGACATCGGCGAGACCCGCGGCTTCGCCCCGTCGTTGACCGCCATCACCGCGGACAAGGACGACCCGCGCTTCGACGCGTTCTTCGTGCACGGCAACGCAGCGCGTACCCTGCTGTCGCTGTTCGTGCCCGACCTGCCGTCGTACGTGGGCCTGGGGTTCGAGGTGCGGGACGTGCACCTGCAGCCCGCGCCCAACGAGCACTACACCAAGCTGTACGTGTTCCGCGAGCGCCAGGGGCCCAAGGCCACCCGTGGGCCATGGATCTGGGGACGGAATGCGGCCCTGTTCGGTACGCTGACGAGGCTGCGGCTGGCGGCCGACGAGATCGTGCCGCGGCTGCGAGGTCGTCGCACGCGCTGGCTGCTGCCCCCGGACCCCACAGGCGAGCTGCCCGTGATCGCCTGGACCCAGGCGGGCGACGATCCCGACTACCTGTTCGTGGTCAACACCGACGCGTCTGCCCCGGTCGAGAACATCGGTCTGCCAGCCCTCGGCGCGGACGCGCCCTCGCTGGAGCTGCGGCTGTGCACCCACGAGGCGCCGCCCGTCGCGGACGAGGCCATGGTGTTCAACGGCCATCACTACAAGCTGTCGGCCCTGGCGCCGAGGCAGTGCCGGATCTACGGCATCTCCAGGTAGATCGGGTTGCTCACCAGCACGATCACGCCGTTGTCGTCCAGCAGCTGCGCGCGCACGACCCGGGCGTCCCCCCGGGGCAGCTCGAACACCGTGTCGACCTCGTCCCCGGCCAGCAGCACGGACTGGCTGACGTCGCCGTCCACCACCAGCTCGACGGCCCAGCCGACCTCCAGGTAGCCGGTCTCCACGTGCAGTACCTGGTCGAGGTCGCTGACCAGGGTCTCGCCCATCACGGCACCGTGCTCGGTCCACAGGTCGAGCAGGGGCTGCTCGTCGCCGAATGCCACCGGGTTGCCGAAGAACGCGCGCCCGCGTTCGAGCTGGTCCACGATCCGTGCGCGATCGGGCGCGTCCAGGAAGACCCAGCTGACGAACGGGTTGGAGAACTCCCACCAGTCCGAGTACCAGTGGTGGTCCGAGGTGCCCAGGCCGACCAGCGGGTAACCCTCGAGGGCCAGCAGGTCCCAGAACATCAGGTGATGCTCGAGGTCCACGATCCGACGGGGGTAGCCCACCTCGACCAGATCGCAGCCGTGCGCGGCGGCGGCCGCGTACTCCTCGACCATCAGTTCGGTGAGCAGGTCGGCCTTCTCCCCCTCGTACTGCACGCTCAGCGCGGTCCCGAAGGGGTGGTTGCACATGGCCAGGCCGCCGTGGTCGTGGATGTGGGTCGTGCCCTCGGTGGCCGATATCTCCCCGGTGCTCTCGAGGTCGAGCAGCGGCACCCGGTCCTCGCCGAGCGGGTTGAGGTGCTGGGAGTCCTCGATCACGGACATCTCCTGGCCCACGTAGTGGGTCACGGAGCCGTCGCTGTAGCGCTCGTCGAGCAGCTCCCGCTGGCGGGTGCGGAGGTCGTCGCCCGCGTGGACCCACGCGAGCTGGAAGTCGTCGATGTCCACGTGCGCGCTGATGCCATTGCGCACGCGCACCTCGAACTGCCAGGCCATGGCCAGCTGGTCCTCGCGCAGCGTGAAGTAGTCGGCCGTCTCGGTCAGGTCGAACGCCAGCTCTGTCCACTCGTCCGCGTCGAGGGACAGCGGCAGGTGCAGGTCGGTGGTGGTGTCGTCCTCGGTCAGGTCGTCCCCGCCGATGAACCAGGTGATGGTGTTGGGGATCCCGCCGCAGGTGTTGCTGAGGAACACCTTGAAGCGGAACTGCCAGTCCTCGGATGCGGGCTGGCCGAGTCGTAGCTGCAACGTGCCGCTGGTGTCGGCCAGCAACGGCACCTGGTGGGCGAATCCGGTCTCGGACGCGTACGCACCGAGCGTGTGGCGCCAGTTTTGGTCACCCACGCCGTCCGTGCCGCCGATGCGCCAGAACCAGCCGTAGCCGGAGGGGCCGCCGGGCTCCAGCCCGTCGAGGGTGTCGTCGAGGGTGGTCTCGATGGCGACCATGCCGTGGTCGTAGGTCAGTCCGATCTGGGTGAGCTCCTCGGTGAGCGTGCCGGTGTCGAAGTCGTAGCCGCCGCCCCGTTGCACCATGGCGAGCATGTTGTCGTGGTCGGACCACCACAGCACGTGCACGCCGTAGGTCTCGGCCCACAGGGTGTGGCAGCCCATGGAGCCGTCGAACTCGCTGAGCGAGCCGTGCAGGTGCAGCTGCATGGACAGGGGCTGTTCCCGGCCTTCGCCGCCGTCGAAGCCCTCGGGTGTGGGATCGACGCAGTCGGTGAAGCCGTCGCCGTCCGTGTCGTCTGGGCTGTCGTCGATGACGTCGTTGCAGTCGTTGTCCAGGCCATCGCACACCTCGTGCGCGCCCGGGTGCACTGCGGGATCCTCGTCGTCGCAGTCCTCGTCAGCGGTGTAGCCGTCGCCGTCGAGGTCGATCGGCGAGGTGTCGTCGTCGTCCGTGGCGCTGGTGTCGTCGTCCTGGGTGTCCGGATCGCAGCCAGAGGCGGTCAGCAGGGCCAGCAGGACCGCGAGCGGGAACCGACGGAATGTGTGCTGCAGCTGGACCATGGGACGGGCTACCCTCACGAGATCGACGGAGCGATGGTGGATATCTATCACGGTGCTCCCGGATCGGATATCGGTCCGTGCGGCCGACTTGTCATTTGGCATGCATGGCTTTATGACTTGCCTGCGTCGCGCCGGAGAGGACATGAGCCCGCTGCCGATCCCCCACCCCAAGGACCTCGCCCGCTGGGCCTTCTGGGTCCCGTCGCGCAACGCCCTGGATCCGGCCAGGCCGCAGCAGCTGCGGCGGCTGTGGCCCCTGTGGCGGTCCGTCTACCACGTGGGCGGCGCACAGCGGGAGCGGATGCGGCTGGAGTTCCGGACCATCTTCGGCGACACGCGCACCGAGGCCGAGATCGAGCAGATCGTGCGGGACAGCTACCGCATCTCGTTCCGCGTGCACCTCGAAGAGCTGCTGATGGGCAAGTTCGACCCGGACACGGTGGACAACTTCCTGGACGTGCGCGGGGTGCACAACCTGGAGAAGGCCCTGGAGCGGGGCAAGGGCGTGATCATCCTGTCGGCCCACGCCGGCTGCTTCATGCTGCCCATCGCCTGGTTGTCGCTCAAGGGCTACCCCTACACGCAGTAC
>CAZXHG010000114.1:0-30460 GCA_964639985.1 uncultured Rickettsiales bacterium | reverse complement strand
ACTGGTTGGCCCAGCCACCGGTCTCCCCCAGGGAGATGTTCTCGAAGCGCTCCTGCAGCGCCTTGATCTCGGCGATGGCGGAGTCGAGCTCGGCGTTGTCCCTCACGGCGTTGACCTTGCCCAGCATCACCTCGCCGAGTTCCCGGTGGATGGTGAACGGGTTCTCCGGGCCATCGGCACGCAGGAAGGACTCGTTGATGCCCTGTTGCTCCTTCAGCTCCGTGTCGAGCAGCGACGAGGCCGGGGCCTCGCCCGCGATTCCCTGGCAATAGGAGGCCATCGCCTCGCCAGCCACGCGGCCGCTGTACGAGGCGGACAGCAGGGAGTTGGCGCCGAGCCGGTTGGCGCCGTGGTAGGCGTAGTCGCACTCGCCACAGGCGAACAGCCCCGGGATGCTGGTGGCGTGGTTGCGGGGGCTGCCGGCCTTCATCCCACCGGTGTTCTCGTCCCGCTCGAAGTCGACCCACAGGCCGCCCATCGAGTAGTGCATGCACGGCGAGATGACCATCGGGTTCTTGACCGGATCCACGCCCTGGAACTTGCGGTAGATCTCCAGGATCGCGTGCAGCCGCTTCTCCACGAACACCGGATCGAGGTGGGTCAGGTCGAGGTACACCTTGTGCTCCCCGTCGACCCCCATGCCGTGCTCCTGGGTCACGCGCCAGACCGCGCGGGAGGCCACGTCCCGGGGCACGGTGTTGCCGTAGGCCGGGTACCACTCCTCGAGGAAGTACCAGCGCTCGTCCTCGGGGATCGTGAGTGGAGCCCGCGCGTCGCCCGCCTTCTTCGGCACCCAGATGCGCCCACCCTCGCCTCGGGCGGCCTCGCTCATCAGGCGGGTCTTGTCGTCCCCGAGCATGCCCGTGGGGTGGAACTGGATCATCTCGCCGTTGCCGAACTTCGCGCCCGCCTGGTACGCGCGGCCGGCGGCCGCGCCCGTGGCGTTGGTCGACATGGTGGAGCGGCCGAACACCAGCCCGAGCCCGCCTGACGCCAGCAGCACGGCATCGGCGGCGAACGTGCGCAGCTCCATGGTGCGCAGGTCCATGGCCACGATGCCGCGGACCCTGCCGTCGTCGTCCTGCACCAGCGAGAGGAACTCCCACCACTCCAGCTTCTCGATCAGGCCGCGGTCCTCGAGCTTGCGCACGTGCTGGTCCACGCCGTACAGCAGCTGCTGGCCGGTGGAGGCGCCCGCGAAGCAGGTCCGCTTGTTCTTGACCCCGCCGAACAGGCGCAGGTCCATCACCCCTTCGGGCGTGCGCGAGAACGTGACCCCCATGCGCTCGAAGGTGCGCAGCAGGCCGGGCGCGTCCTCGCACATGGACTTCACCGGCGGCTGGTTGGCCAGGTAGGCGCCCCCCTTGATCGTGTCCACCACGTGCTGCCCGACCGAGTCGAGCTGGCCCTTGGTGTCCATGCAGGCGTTGATGCCCCCCTGGGCGCAGGCGGAGTGGGATCGCTTGACCTCGAACAGGGAGAACAGCTTGACCGGGAACCCGGCCTCGGCGATGCGCAGGCTGGCCCACAGGCCGCCCAGGCCGCCGCCGATCACGATGGTCTGCGGTTTCTTCGCCATGGTGCGCCTCACAGTCCCACGTGCACGGTCGGGGGGAGGGGATCACCGAGCACGAAGCCCAGCAGGCTGCGCACACCCAGCGCGACGAGCGCGCACGCGACCAGCATGAACGTCACGAAGCTGATGCGCTGTGCCCGGACCGTGGTGGTCAGGCCCCAGGAGATGCCCATCGTCCACAGTCCGTTGCCCAGGTGGAACGCGGCAAAGGCCGTGCCCAGCACGTAGATCGCGAACATGACCGGGTGGCCCACCACCCCGACCATGTGGCCGTAGAGGTCCGCGGCCACGGCCGGGTCGAGGGCGGCGGCGATGCGGGTCTGCCACACGTGGAACAGCACGAACGCCAGGATCACGAATCCGGAGACGCGCTGGAACACGAACATCCAGTTGTGCAGGTATCCGTACCGCGTCGCGTTGGACTTCCCGCTGGCCCAGATGACGATCCCGTAGATGGCGTGGAACAGGATCGGCAGCGCGATGCCGACGATCTCGAACAGCAGCACCAGGTTCATCGAGCTGATCTTCTCGACGATCTCGTTGTAGTGCGCCGCGCCTTGCCAGGCCTGCGAGTTCTCCCACATGTGGAACGCCAGGAAGGCGCCCACCGGGATCAATCCCAGCAAGGAGTGGAGCCTGCGGAGCAGGAAGTGACGGTTGTCGATCGATGTGCTCATCCGCCCTCCCGGCGGGTGCAGTTGCGGGACCGGCGTGGGCGCTCAGGCGCCGTCGAGGCCGGCCTTCTCGAACTCGGCGAAGTAGCCTTCGGGGTCGGTCAGGTAGAACTTCAGGTCGGCCAAGGTGGCGTGGTGACCCCGCTCCTCCACCACCATCGCGTGCAGGAACTCGCGCTCTGCCGGATCCGTGGTCACGGCCAGCCGGTCCCTGTAGAACGACACGGCCTTGCTCTCGAACTCGATGCCGATCTCCACGGCCTCCACGTCCACGGTCTGGTCGTCGACGTTGCTGCCGTGCTCGCGGGCCATGGAGTTGAAGAACACGCGCAGGTCCTCGTCCGCGGGATCGCCGAAGTCCACCTCGTCGAGGGCCACGCCTGCGTCGAGGTTCTCCACGATCCGCTTGATCCGCCGGACGTGCTCGATCTCGTCGTCGTGCAGCTTCTGGAACAGCTCGCGGGTCATCTTGTTGCCACACCTGGCCAGCTGCTCGGCATAGAACTTCCGGCCCTTGCCCTCCATCTCCAGGGCGGTGGCCACGATCTGGTCGAATCCGGTGTGGTCGGACATCTCAGCGCTCCTTCAGCTTCTTGATCTCTTTGCTCAGGATGGCGATGTGCGAGAACTCCTCGAGGATGATCGCCTCGACCCGGTCGCGGCCCCAGCCCTCGGGCATGGCGACCTTGAGGCCGGCGAACAGGGTGACGGCGTCCTTCTCGCGGCCGATGGCGATCTGCAGGATCTTCACCGCGTCCGGGTCGCCGGCCAGGATCTCGGTCGGATCCTCGAGGCTGTCGAACACGTAGCCGTCGGCGACCGCGTGCAGGTAGGCCGCGGCCTGCTCGTCGAGGTCCATGCCGATCGGCGGCAGCTCCCCCTCGGCGCGCATGCGGTCGAACGTGACCTCGTGCTCGTCCTCCATCTCGGCGAGCATCAGCAGCGTCCTGGCCACGTCCGGATCACCGGCGATGCCGGCGGCGTGGCGGTAGAACCGGCCGCCGTTGCGTTCGATCTGGCTGGCCATCTCCAGGATCTCGTCGATGTTGAAGCTCGTGGCCATCGGCCGTCCCCTTTCCTGCGTCGTGTTTCGCGTGCCCCCTCGACCTGCACGCTCCGTGCCAAGCCTAGGGCCTCGCGGCGGTCCTGCCCAGAGCGGCAGCGAGGCGTGCGCCTGCGTGCGCGAGTACTTGATCATTCCTCGTTGTCGGTCCCCTGTCTCGCTAGCGGCCGTGTCGACTGTCTCGCGAGACACCCGGGAGCCTGTCTCCCGTCCCCAGGCCGTCCCATCCGACCACACCTCCCGGTCGAAGACAACGGGACCGTTCGATAGCTCGCAAAGCTGGCACGGGATCTGCTAGAAACCGGGTCTGACCGAACGGAACGGAGCGTTCGATGCAAAGACAGCCGGTATCGATCATGTTCGCCGGACAGGCTGGCCAGGGGGTGGAGTCCAACGGTGGACTGCTGGCCCGCACGCTGTCCCGGGGTGGGTTGCACGTGTTCGTCCGCAAGGACTACGAGTCCCGCATTCGTGGGGGACTGAACTACCAGCGCATCGACGTGGGTGACGAGCCGATCCATGCGCACGGGTCGGACCTGCACCTGCTGCTGGCCCAGACTGCCGAGGCGGTCGAGGTGCACGCCGGGCGGCTGGTGCCCGGCGGGGCGGTGCTGTACGACGACGAGCTCGCCGTGGACGCCGACGCGCTGCAGCAGCAGGGACTTCGGGCCATGCCGGCGCCGCTGGCCGCCATCGCCAGGGAGCACGGCAAGCCGGTGATGGCGGGCGCGGCTTCCGTGGCCGCGGCGACCGCCGTGTTCGGCTACCCGCTCGAGCCGCTGCAGGAGACCCTGGCGCGGCAGTTCGCCAAGAAGGGCGAGGCGGTGATCGAGGCGAACCGGGCCGTGGCCCGGGCCGCCTACGAGTACGCGCGCGAGAACCTGGCCGAGGGGTTCGGTTTCGCTCTCGACGCCCAGGCCGACCCGCCCCGGCGTGCGCTGCTGGACGGCAACCAGGCAATCGCCTACGGCGCCCTGGTCGGCGGCTGCAACTTCGTGTCCGGCTACCCCATGACCCCGGGCACCTCGATCATGGAGTGGCTGGCGGGCAAGGGCGCCAGCCACGGGGTGGTGGTCAAGCACACCGAGGACGAGATCGCGGGCCTCAACATGGCCATCGGCGCGGCGCACATGGGCGCGCGGGCCCTGACCTCGACCTCGGGCGGCGGCTTCTCGCTGATGGTCGAGGCCCTCAGTCTCGCAGGCGCGACCGAGACGCCGGTGGTGATCGTGCTGGCCCAGCGGCCCGGCCCGTCCACCGGCCTGGCCACCCGCACCGAACAGGGGGACCTCGAGTTCGCCCTGTCCGCGGGCCACGGCGAGTTCCCCCGCATCCTGCTGGCCCCGGGCTCCATCGAGGAGTGCTTCGAGGCCGGCTGGCGGGCGTTCAACCTCGCCGAGCGCTACCAGACGCCGGTGATCGTGCTCACCGAGCACTACCTGGCCACCTCCACCCGCACCATCGAGCCCGGGGTGTTCGACCTGTCCCGCGTGCAGATCGACCGCGGCTTCCTGCTGGACGACGAGGCCCTGGACGAGCTCGACACGCCGTTCGAGCGCTACGAGGTGACGAACACCGGGGTCTCGAGCCGCGCGCTGCCCGGTCACCCGAAGGCGGTGTACACCATCACGGGCAACGAGCACACCGCCACCGGCGCGATCAGCGAGGATGCGGAGAACCGCACCACCCAGCACTTCAAGCGCATGTCCAAGCTGAAGACCGCGGCCCTGGCCGAGATGCGGTCGCCGGTCTGGCACGGTCCCGAGGAAGCGGAGACGACCCTCGTTTGCTGGGGCGGGACCACGGGACCGGCTCGCGCGGCGGCCGACCGGATCAACGCGGACGGCGGCTCGGTCAACGTGCTGCAGTTCGCGGACCTGTGGCCCATGGACAACGAGGCCGTGCTCGACGAGCTGGTCAAGGCGGGCCGGCTGGTCGCGGTCGAGGGCAACGCCACCGGGCAGTGGGCCTCGGTGATGCGCGGCGAGCTGGGCTGCTCCTTCGACGCGACGATCCTCAAGTGGGACGGCCGCCCGCTGTCCCCATGCTTCATCGCCGAGCGCCTGGCCGAGGAGGTGTGACCATGCCGACGATCAACGACTTCAAGGGCGGCAAGGAGCCCACCTGGTGCCCGGGCTGTGGAAACTTCGGCATCCTGGCTGGCCTCAAGCGGGCGCTGGTCGAGGCGGACATCGATCCCCACCAGGTGCAGATCGTCTCGGGCATCGGTTGCGGCTCCAAGATCCCGCACTACATGAAGGTCAACGGGTTCCACACCCTGCACGGCCGCGCCGTGGCCGTGGCCACCGGTGTCCGCCTGGCCAACCACGGCATGCCGGTCGTGGTGGTGCACGGCGACGGTGACGGCTACGGCATGGGCGGCAACCACTTCATCCACGCCGCCCGTCGCAACATCGGCCTGGTCGACCTGGTGCAGAACAACGCCGTGTACGGCCTGACCAAGGGCCAGTACTCGCCCACCAGCCCGGCGGGCTTCGTCAGCAAGACGTCCCCGGAGGGCGCCATCGACCGGCCGATCAACCCGCTGAGCCTGGCCCTGGCCGCGGGTGCCACCTTCGTGGCCCGTGGCTACCCCCTGGACATGGCCCACTACGCGGGCCTGATCCGCCAGGCCCTGGAGCACCCGGGGTACGCGCTGATCGACACGCTGCAGGTGTGCGTCACCTTCAACCCGGCCCAGGGCTACAAGTGGTACAGCGAGCGCGTCTACGAGCTCGACGAGGAGGAGGGCTACGACCCCTCCGACCTGCACGGCGCCATGGGCAAGGCGCTGGAGTCCGGCGACCGCATCCCCGTCGGGTTGCTGTACCAGGACACGTCCGTCCCGGCCTACGAGGCGCAGGTGCCGGCACTCGCCGACGGCCCGCTCGCCGAGCAGGGCCTGCGCCCACTGCCCGACGAGGCCTACGAAGCGGTCCTGAAGGAATTCGTCTAGGAGCGATGCCGATGCAGTGGATCTGCACCATCTGCAAGTACGTGCACGAGGGCGACGAGCCCCCGGACATCTGCCCGGTGTGCAAGAAGGGCAAGGAGTTCTTCGAGCCGGTGGAGGAGGAGCCGGAACCGGTGGCGGAGGTGACGGCCGACCGCTGGCGTTGCGTGGTGTGCAACTACGTGCACGACGGGCCGGAACCCCCGGACGTGTGCCCGGTGTGCGGCAAGGACAGGGAGTTCTTCCAGCCGGAGACCGAGAGCCCGGACCACCGCCACGAGGGCTTCAGCGGCCTCGTCGAGAGGCTGCACCTGCACCCGGTGAGCGCGCACATGCCCAACGGCGCGCTGCCGCTGGCCTTGCTGGCCTGGCTGGCCTGGCTGATCACGGGCGAGGCGTGCCTGGAGCGTACGAGCTTCTACCTGGCGGTCGTGGCCGTGGTGGTGGCGCCGGTCACGTTCTACAGCGGCTGGTCGGATGCGAAGCACCGCTTCGGCTCCACCACCACCGGCATCTTCCCAGAGAAGAAGCTGTGGAGCTGGGTGCTGATGGTCGTCGCGGCCGTCACCCTGGGGTGGCGGCTGTGGATCGGCTGGGACGCGCCGCCCGAGGGCGGGCTCGAGGTCGCGGTGTTCACCGTCCTGTTGCTGGCGGGCAACGCGTTGACCGCCCGTCTGGGCCTGCTGGGTGGCAAGCTCGTGTTCGGGCACTGAGGCTGTAACGGAACCCCGGGCTCCCGAGTCCGGGGCGAGACAACGAGACCACACAAGGGGAACAGCGATGATGAACGCGAAGATGGAAGAGGCGATCAACGGCCAGATCAACGCCGAGATCTACTCCGGCTACCTGTACCTGTCCATGTCGGCCTGGGCGCACACCCAGGGCCTGGCCGGGTTCGCCAACTGGTTCTACGTCCAGGCGCAGGAGGAGGCCTCCCACGCCATGAAGATGTTCGACTACGTGGTCGAGCGCGGCGGTCACCCGCTGATGACCGCGGTGGAGGCGCCGCAGACCGGATGGACGGACGTCATGCACGCCTTCGAGGCCGTGCTGGCGCACGAGCAGAAGGTCACGGGCCTGATCAACGACCTGATGGACCTGTCCATCGAGCTGCGCGACCACGCCTCGCGCTCCTTCCTGCAGTGGTTCGTGGACGAGCAGGTCGAGGAGGAGGCGGGCGTCGAGGACATCATCGCCAAGCTGAAGCTGGCGGGCGCCGGCCAGGGCCTGTTCCTGATGGACAAGGACCTGGCCGCGCGTACGTTCGTGCCGCCAGCACCCTAGGGGATCCACCCGACGGCTGGCATGTGCATTGCAGTATCTCCTGGATGTGTACCAGGAGGACGTCATGAGACATGCCGACAGCCGGGTCGCCCGCCGCAAGCGGGGCAAGCGCGCCATCCGGGAGCTGCTGGTCCACGGTGACCTCGACGCCGTGGTCGAGCACGCCCGCGACGCGGGCGCTCGCCGCACCTTCCGCTACCTGCTGACCTGCGTGCACGACGCCGACGAGGCGGTACGGCAGCGCGCCATCGGCGCGACCGGGCCCGTCGTCGCCGTGCTCGCGGACGACGACCTCGACGCCGTGCGCGAGCTGGTCCGTCGGCTGCTGTGGTGGATGAACGACGAGTCCGGCGCGCTGTTGAGGGTGGCGCCGGAGATCATCGCCGAGATCCTGATCCACGTGCACGGCCTGGTCGGCGAGTACGCGAAGCTGCTGCCCCGCTACCTGACCGAGGAGCCGTTCGAACCCAGCGCCCACCGCGCGGTGTACCGGCTGGCCGTGGCCCGGCCCGCGGCCGTGGCCGGCGTGGAGCCCCGTCTGCGGGCCTCCCTGGACGACGACGATCCGGTGGTGCGCGAGTTCGCCGGGCGCGCGCTGCTGCAGCTGGAGCGTCGCGCCTCCTGATCACGCCTCGGGAGGAGGGGTCACCCCGTAGCCGGCGTCCTCGATCAGGTCCTGCAAGCGCTGCGGGTCGATGTCCCCCCGCACCACGGCCCGGCCCGGCTCCAGGTCCACCTGCACGGCCTCGACTCCGTCCTGCTGCTGCAGGATGCCGGTGAGCTTCATCACGCAGTTGTTGCAGCCCAACCCGGTCACGCCCACCTCGGTCACGGGCGCGTTCGCGGCTCGCCGCCGGGCCAGCCAGCCGCCCACGCCCATGCGCACGTCGCGCCACGCGAACCAGCCCAGCAGCCCCAGCAGGACCACGGCCGAGGTCGCTGCCCACCAGGTCGCGTGCTCGTGGTGGTGCATGGCCGCGGCGTCGCTGCCCTCGAGCAGGAAGTCGAAGGCGAACGCGAAGGCCGCGCTGCCTGCCACGATGGTCGACAGGTACACGGCCAGGGCGCGGCCGCCCAGGCCGCGGTAGATGGCGCCGATGGTGGCCAGGTTGGTGGCTGGCCCGGCCATCAGGAAGATCAGGGCCGCGCCCGCGGGCATGCCCCCGGCCACCAGGGCCGCGGCGATGGGCACGGACGCGGTCGCGCACACGTACAGGGGCACGGACACGGCCAGCACGGCCAGGGCCGTGCCCAGCGCGCCGAGCACGGCCAGCTCGGCCAGCGTGCCCTCGGGCAGGTACACGGTCAGCGCGGCGGACACCACGACGCCGAACACGATCCAGCGCCAGATGCCCGACAGGATCTCCATGGCGTGGTCCACCGCGCCCCACAACCCGCCGACCGGCTCGGCGTTGGTCGCGCACTCGGCCTGCGCGACCTCGGCAGAGTCAGCGGTGGCCAGGTCCGTGAGCCAGCCACCCAACAGTCCGGTGACCAGCGCCGCGCCCACCTTGAACAGGGCGAACGGCCAGCCCAGGAACGAGGCGCTGACGAAGATCGAGTCCACCCCGGTCTGGGGCGTGGCGATGAGGAAGCCCACGGACGCCCCGTTGCTGGCCCCGTCCTTCTTGAGGCCCAGGCCGGCCGGGATCACGCCGCACGAGCACAGGGGGAGGGGCACGCCGAGCACCACGGCCTTGAGCACACCCGCGCGGCCCCGCAGGTGCCGCTGGATCAGGTCGGGGGGCACGACCACGTGCAGCAGGCCGGCCACGGCCATGCCCAGCAGCAGCCAGGGCGCCAGCTCGAGCAGGATGTCCCACGAGGCAGCGAGCATGGCGGGTCACGGTCCTCTCTCTTCCTATGTACGTCCACGCGCGGGGGATTGCCAGCGCCGCGTCGATGCCGGAAGATCACCTCATGCACACCGACGAGCTGTTCCCGACCATCCTCGACAGCATCAGCGAGGGCGTGATCGCCGTGGATCGCGAGTTCCGCATCACCTATCTCAACGCGGCCGCCCAGCAGATCACGGGCCGCAGCCTGCGGGCGTCCCTGGGGCAGCGTTGTTTCGCGGTCCTGCGCGCCAGCGTCTGCCAGGACGCCTGCCCGATGCAGCACTCGATGCGAACGGGCCAGCCCATGCGCGACGTCAGCGCGACGCTGCTGGACGCGGCCGGCTCGGTCGTGCCGATCTGTGTGTCCACCGCGGTCGTGCGCGACCGCGACGGCGGCGTCGGCGCCGGCGTCGAGATCCTGCGCGACGTGTCCGAGCTCGAGAACCTGCGCCAGCAGCCGGACGAGCGCGGCGCCCAGGGCACGCCCGTCGAGATGATCGGGCTGCTCGAACGCGCGCTGGCGCTCTGCCGCGAGGGCGCGCCCGGGGCCACACCCGTGGCCGAGGTCGAAGCGATGCCCCCTGCCGCGGCCGTGGAGATGGCCGCCGCGTGGGAGGAACTCGAGGAGATCGGCGAGCCCGTGGCCGTGGTCGCGGAGGTGCCCGCGGGCAGCCTGCGGCCCTCGGAGCACCGGGCGCTCGCCGCGGCGCGCGAGGCCACCGGCGAGCCCAACACGCCGCTGGCGGACGCCGAGGTGGGGCGGCCCGAGGTCCAGGCGCTGATCGACGTGCTCGACGCACACCACTGGAACCGCAACGCGACCGCGGCCACGCTGGGGATCAGCCGCGGCACCCTGTGGCGGCGGATGAAGGAG
This sequence comes from uncultured Rickettsiales bacterium, assembly GCA_964639985.1. Lineage (GTDB taxonomy): Bacteria > Myxococcota_A > UBA796 > UBA9615 > CAYRNR01 > CAZXHG01. Next base: position 20,198 of record CAZXHG010000114.1, on the reverse strand, counting down.
TACGGGTTGATCTGAGGGGATCGGGCCCGGGGGACGGGCGCCGACGGATCGGGGGGGGATGGGGTTGGAAGTCCGATCCGCCGGCGCCGCAGAAGCGAGCACCAGATGGGGCAGCACCTTGGGTGCCCGCCGTCCCTGAGCGGCGGTGACGCCTGGAAAGAGCCGACCGGGTCCAGGTCATGGCGCAGGCGTCACACGTCTCCCTGGAGAAGCAACACCCGTGCCAGGAAGCGAATGGGAAGCGATCGCATGACAGCGGCGAAGATTGTCGGTTGCCTGGGATCAGGGCGAGCCGCGAACGATCCAGGACGGATCGGTCGGTCCGTCCTGGATGCGCCATCCTGGCGCACCGCTCACTCGAGGGTATCGGGCAGGGACTCCAGCCAGGTGGTGTACCCCAGCGCTCCACCGAAGCCGGTGTTGAGCTGCCAGACCACCTCACCGTCGGCCGACACGCGGTCCACCTGGCCCGCCGAGCTCCAGGTCACCAGGGTGTCGCCGTCGTCGAAGCGGTGCACGTCGCCCAGGGCGATGCACACCAGGGGAGGATCGGCGCGGTAGAGCCAGCGCTGCTCCGCCGTGCCCGCGTTCGCGTCCAGGTCGTACTGCACCACGCGCGAGCCGTCGAAGTCCTCGAGCTGGTTGTCGAACACCACGATGCCGCCATCCAGGCGCTGGAACTGGTGCTGGGAGTCGAACAACGGCCCTGGATCGGGCTGCAGCTCGAAGTCGCCGGCCGAGCCGCCGAGGCGCCACAGCATCTGCCCGCTGGCCCGATCCACCTTGACGATCGAGCTGAGGTTGCACAGGGACACGTAGTAGGCGTCGTCCGCCTCGTCGTAGTCCAGGGCATTGGCGTGGGTCCAGCCCAGGGTGGTCTCGCCCTGGCCCGCGAACTCGAAGTCGTCCCACGCCGACCAGATCTCCACCTCGGAGCCGTCCGGGCGCAGCTCCAGCACGCGGTCGCCGACCACCTCCTCGCCGTCCACCTCGCGGGTGTCGTAGGCGATGGTGGCGATGGTGCCGTCGGGCAGCTCCACGAAGTCGTGGTGCGGCCCGGTCAGCTCGATCACCTCCGGGGCGGAGCCGTCGAGAGGGACCCGCACGAGGTCGCGAGTCTCGAACGACAGCCCCTCGCTGGGGGGTACGTAGCCCAGGTACAGTACGGCCGAACCGTCCCGGGACAGGGTGGCGCGGGTGATGCGGTAGTCGATCTCCGGCGGTGCGTACCACCACGCGTACTCACCGTCCGCGTCCAGGATCACGGGCGCGGAGCGCACGGCGACCAGGGATGTGACCAGGAACCCCTGGTGCGCATCCTCCGAGGTGCGCTCCACGGTCACACCCGGGAACCACGTCGGTGGGCTGGACGGATCAGGATCGGCCTCATCGGGCGTCTCGTCGCAGCCCGCAGCCGCGGTCAGCAGGGCGATGACCAGCGCAACGCGCCAGCGGGACGGCGGGGGAGCGGGCACGGCGTTCAGATCCCCGATCCGTACATCAGGTACACGGCGCCCGCGTCCAGGGCCACGCTGTCCTCGCGCGGTGCGGCCACGAGGAAGTCGGCGCGGCCGTCGTGGTCCACGTCGCCGGCGGGGGCCACGGGCCGGCCGGCCCAGTCGTTGGTGCCCTCGCCCACGAGCTTGAGGCTGGCATCGGCCAGGTCCACGTCCCCGACCACCGGATCGAGCAGCAGGTAGGCCGCGCCCGCGATGAAGCCCTGCTCGTAGTCGCCGCTGGCGCCCACCAGCAGGTCGTCGAGGCCGTCGCCGTCCACGTCGCCCACGCCCGCCACGGACACGCCCGCGAAGTTGTCCGGGTACTCACCCAGCAGGCGGGCGTCCGCCACGGACAGGCTGTCCGTGCCCCACACCGAGCCATGCAGCAGGTAGGCCGCGCCCCCGTTGCCCGCGCCCCCATCCGCGTAGGCCGCGCCGATCAGGATGTCGTCGATGCCGTCGCCGTCCATGTCCCCCGCGCTCGACACGGCGCCGCCGGCGTAGTCGTACGACGCCTCGCCGGTCAGCTTCGCGTCCGCGCTCGCGAGGCCGACCGTGCCGAACACCGGGCCGTAGACCAGGTAGGCCGCGCCCGCGGACGCGCCGCCGCCGCCGTTGGCCTGCGCGCCGATCAGCACGTCGGCGAACCCGTCACCGTTGACGTCGCCTGCGCCCGCCACGGAGCTGCCCGCGTTGTCGCTCATGGCCTCACCGGTGAGCTTGGCGCTGGCCGAGGACAGGGACTGCTCGCCCTGCACGGCGTCGTAGACCAGGTACACCGCGCCCGCCCAGGTGTCGGTGCTGTCCTCCCGCTTGGCCGCGATCGCGAGGTCGGCCAGCCCGTCGCCGTCCACGTCTCCGAGCCCGGCCACGGCCGAGCCGGCCCAGTCGCCCCCGTCCTCGCCCAGCAGGACCGCGGCCGCGCTGGACAGGCTGCCCGTACCGGACAGGGGGCCGTACAGCAGGTAGGCCGCGCCCGCGTCCTCGGCCGTGGTGGGTTCCTGGTACGCGCCCACCAGCAGGTCGCCCACGCCGTCGCCGTCCACGTCACCGGCGCCAGCCACGGCCGCGCCGGCCATATCACTCGTATGCACGCCGGTGAACTTGGCGTGGGCCGTGGCCAGCGAGTGGGTCCCGCTGAGCGCGCCGGACACGATGTACACCGCGCCCGAGTTCGCGCCCGCCGTGCTCTCGCCCTCGGCGCCGATCACGATGTCGTCGACCCCGTCTCCGCTCACGTCCCCGGCCCCGTCCACGGACGAGCCCGCGTGGTCCGCTTCGGCCTCGCCGGTGAACCTGGCGTGCGCCAGGGACAGGTTCTGCACGGTTCCGCCGCCGGTGGTGTCGTCGTCGTCGCCGGTGGTGTCGTCGTCGTCGCCGGTGGTGTCGTCGTCGTCGTCCGCCGTGGTGTCGTCGTCGTCGTCGCCCGGCGTGGTGTCGTCGTCGTCGGCGGGCGTGGTGTCGTCGTCGTCCCCGGCCGAGTCGTCGTCGCCGGTGTCGTCGTCCCCGGCCGAGTCGTCGTCGCCGGGATCCCACCAGGGGACCTCCTCGGTCGGGCATCCGAGCAGCAGGGCCAGCGCACAGGTCCAGAGCAGCGGTCGCGCCATGTCCCCTCCAATCCAGGGCCAGCATACACCCTGGGCTGCGTTTGACACCCGCGCACGAGTCCTATCTGATCGGCACACCCCGAACCGACGCACCACCGGAGACGACGATGTACCGCACGACCCTCCTGCTGCTGGCCCTGACCCTCGTGGTCCTGCCCGCGTGTGACGACGGCCCCACCGACGAACCCGCGGTGACCGCGCCGGCCGCGGACGTGGACACGGACCGCGACGGGCTGAGCAACGCCATGGAGCAGCAGCTCGGCACGGATCTGGAGAACCCGGACACGGACGGCGACGGCCTGACCGACGGCGCGGAGCTGGCCCGGGGTACGGATCCGCTGAAGGGCGACGAGGTCGACGCCGAGGCGGCGACCGACGAACCCGCGGGAGGAGACGTCGTGGCAGCCGTAGCCGGTGACACGCCAGCGGCAGCCCCGGCGGACGACACCCGCAGCGTGTGGATCGGCACGGTCACCGACGCCAGCGAGGACACGGCCACGGACAAGCTGAAGTCCCTGTGCACCAACGACTTCACGGCCACGTTCCGCTTCCAGGCCCAGGACCACGACGACGAGTGGAAGGTGGTCCTGGAGGACATCGACGACTCCACCGTGACCTACGTCAACCTCGACGACGCCGGCCAGCTCGAGGTGGAGCACCCGGCGGGCGACTACCCCTTCGCATCACCCGCGTCCGCCGGTGAGCAGCACAAGGCCGCCATCCGCTACGTTCAGCCCCACCTGACCGTGACCGTGGACGGCCGCAACGTGGTCTCCGGGTACGACGTGGGCAGCTACGACCAGTGCATGCACGTCAAGGTACGCGTGGACGACGGCATGACCCTGTCACGCTTCAACGTGGCCTACCGCTGACGTGAGATCGCCGCTGCCATTGCTGTTGACCTGCGCGCTCGCCCTGGGAGCCCGTGCGGACGAGCCGCCGCGACCCAACATCGTGTTCGTGTTCGCCGACGACCTCGGCTACGGCGAGGTCGGGGTGTATGGCGAGGCCGACATCCTCACCCCGCGCATCGACACCCTGGCCGAGGGGGGGCTGCGCTTCACCCAGGCCTATGCGACCGCACCGCTGTGCGCCCCGTCCCGTTGTGGCCAGCTGACCGGGTTCCATACCGGCCACTGCAGCACCAACCGCAACTACGGGCCCAACATCCCGTTGCGGGTGGAGGACGTGACCGTGGCCGAGCTGCTGCAGGGCGCGGGCTACCACACGGCGATCTGGGGCAAGTGGGGCCTCGGCGGTCAGTTCCCCGGGGAGTGGGGCAGCGGCCCGGTCAACCTGCACGCCGTGCCCGAGCTCAAGGGGTTCGACCACTCGCTGGTGTACCGCAACCACGCCGCGGCCCACTCGTACTACCCCGAGGTCCTGTGGCTGGACGGCGAGGAGATGGCGATCCCGGAGAACGAGGGCGGCGCGGAGGTCGTGTACTCCCACGACCTGTTCATGGCCGACGCGCTGGCGTGGATCGAGGAGAAGGCCGTCGATCCCGACCCGTTCTACGCCCAGCTCTCGATCACGTTGCCTCATCGGGAGTACGAGATCCCGGACGTCGGCGACTACGCCGCCGAACCGTGGCCCGAGGTGGAGCAGAACTACGCGGCCATGGTGACCCTGATCGACACCTCCGTGGGCCAGGTGGTGGACCTGCTCGAGGCGTTCGGCATCACCGAGCAGACCCTGGTGATCGTGGCCAGCGACAACGGCCCGGCCCAGGCGGGCACCGACGGCCAGGTGCACCAGTACGACTACTTCGGCGGCGCCGGGCCGCTGCGGGGCAGCAAGGCCGACCTGTACGAGGGCGGACTGCGCGTGCCCATGGTGGTGTCCTGGCCGGGCACGGTGGGGGAGGGGGAGGTCAGCGACCAGGTCGTGGCCATGCACGACTTCCTGCCCACGGCCGCGGCGCTGGCCGGGGCGGCCTGGCCGGCCGGCATCGACGGCATCTCGCTGGCCCCGCTGCTGACCGGCGAGGGGGAACAGGCCGAGCACGAGTACCTGGTGTTCACCCAGCACGGCTCGCAGAACGGCCCGGACGCCCCGCCCGCGGACGTGGCCCTGCGCATGGGTGACTGGAAGCTGGTGGTGCTGGAGAACGGCGTCGAGCAGCTGTACGACCTCGCCGTGGACGTGGGCGAGACCACCGACCTGTCGGCGGACCATCCGGACGTGGTCGCGGAGATGCTCGACATCCTCGCCACCGAGGACACCGGCCCGCCGATCGCCGCGCTGCCCCGCCTGGTCCTGGGGGGGGACGTGACCGCGGAGGGGGAGCTGCCCGCGGACGATCCGGCCGTGACGGCCCTGTACCTGCGCTTCGACCACGACGGCGGCGCGAGCGGGGACGTGGCCGGCGAGGTGGTGGACGCGTCCGACGACGTGGCCAACCCGGGCGCGGGCGTCAACGGCGCGACCTGGACCGCGGACACGCCCGGCACCGTGCCCCTGACCGGGGAGGACAACGACCTGGCCCTGCACCTCGAGGGGGCCTACGACCAGGCCCTCGAGGTACCCCATCACCCGTTGCTGAGCTTCGGCGACGTGCCGTTCACCCTCGAGGCGTGGGTACGGCTGGACACCCTGGCCAGCGGGGACGGTGCGGACGACCGGGGCTTCCTGTTCCTCAAGAAGGAGTCGACCTCCGAGGACGCGTACATCGGCTACGCGTTCATGGCGCAGGCGGGTGCGGTGGTGCGGCTCGAGGACATCCAGGGCAATACCACGGGCCCGACCGGTCGGGAGCTGGCCCTGTTCTTCGGGCATGGCTCCCACCTCGAGGAGGACAAGTGGGCGATCGTCAGCCACCTGGCGATCGAGGACCACGACTGGCACCACGTGGCCGTGACCTTCGACCCGGAGGCCGGCCTGACCACCTTCCACCTCGACGAGCAGGTCGACCCGATCCCGTTCGAGGACGACTGCCACATCGATCCCTGCCACTCCGAGAACCAGGGGCCGCTGCTGATCGGCGGGCACCACGACGTCAACGGCACGGTCGGCACCACCCTGGACGGCTCCATCGACGAGGTCCGGGTGTCGCGTGGCGTGGTGCCCGAGCACCTGCTGCTCGACGGCGCCGGCCCGGTGGCGGAGCAGCCGGCCGTGACGTACACCGCCGACCTCGGGGAGGTGGAGCTGGGCTCGGAGCCGGTCGAGCGGTGCGTGGAGGTGCTCAACGGCGCCACGCAGTATGCGCACCTGCTGGTCGGCGAGGTGCAGACCCACGGCGCGGACGATCCGCGGCTGAGCGTGACAGGCGGCGCGTTCGGTCCGATCGCGGACGGGGGCAGCAGCGGATGCATCACGCTCACCTTGGATCCCTCTGCCGTGGGTTCGCTGGTGGACCAGCAGGTGACAATCGAGGCCAGCGCCTACACCTATGGGTTCGAGGCGGTCGGCAGCCCGGCCGTGCTGCGTGTGACCGGCGATGTGGTGGAGGCGGCGGCTGACGATGACGACGACGACTCCGTCGAACCGCCCGCTGACGACGACACCGGCGTCGAGGAAGGGTGCGGGTGCGGCCCGACCCGGCGCCCCGGAGCCACGGCCGCGGCCCTGCTGGCTCTGCTGGCCGGGCTCGCGCTGTGGCGGCCTGTCGCGGGCCGCCGGGCTCCGTGACGCGCCACCTCCCCTGGCTCGCAGCGGCCGTGACCGCGGCCGTGTACGCACCCTGCATCGGCGGCGGGTTCGTGCACTGGGACGATCCGGAGTGGATCGTGGGCAACCCGGTCGTGAACGGCGGTGCGAGCTTCGCCGCGATCTGGACCACCTTCGTGCACCACACCTGGTACCCCCTGTATGGCAGCGCCCTGCGACTCCTGTGGAGTGCGGGTGACGGCGCGCCCTGGGTGTTCCACGCGACCAGCGTGGCCGGGTTCGCGCTTGCCGCCGGGCTCTGGGCCGCCATCCTGCGCCGGCTGGGGTTCGGACCCACCGGGTGCGCCGTGGCCGTGGCCCTGTTCGCGCTGCATCCGCTGCGCGTGGAATCCGTGGCGTGGGCCTCGGCCCTGCGCGACGTGCTCTCGCTGGACCTGTGCCTGGCCGCGCTGTGGCTGTGGCTGGGCCGAGGACCGGCGCGCTGGTTGGCGGTGGCCGCGTTCGCCGGTGCGGTGATGGCCAAGTCCATGGTGTTCGCGCTGGCGCCGTTGCCCCTGCTGATCGATCTCCTGTGGCTGGATCGCCCCCGGCGCAGGGCCGCAGCTGCTGCGGTGCCGTTCGGGGCCGTCGGCCTGGCCGGTGCGGTCGTGGCGTGGTTCGCCTACCGGCCGATCAGCGCGATCAACGGCTACCCGGCCGGCGACCTGGTGCACTCCCTGCCCGTGATCGGTGCGATCCAGCTGCGGTACCTGCGACTGCAGCTGTGGCCCGCGGACCTCGCGGCCCTGCCCTCCACGCCCGCGGGAGGGGCCGTGGGCCATGCCGCGCTGGCCGGGCTGGCCGCGCTGGCGGTGGTGGCGGTGATCCTGGCCCTGCGAGGCAGGCGCGGCCCGGCGCTGGCCGCGGCGGCGTACACCCTGCCGATGCTGCCGGTGGCCGGGCTGGTGCCGCTGTCGTTCCCCGTGGCCGACCGCTACACCCTGCTGCCGTCCCTGGCCCTGTGCGCTGCGGTCGGCTGGTGGGGCCAGCGCCTGACCCGGCCCGTCCTCGCCCTGATCGGCGTGGCCGCCGTGGCGCTGGTCGCGTGCACCGCGTGCCAGCAGCGCCACTGGCACGACAGCGAGGCCCTGTGGCGCCACTCGCTGCAGCACTTCCCCCGCGAGCCCGCGGCCCACCAGAACCTGGCCGCGGGCCTGGGCGCGCAGGGACGGATGGCCGAGGCCGTGTTCGAACTCGAGGTGGCGCTGTGGCTGGCCGATGGGGCGGAGCCCGACAGCGCGCGCCTGGTCGAGCTGCTGCTGCTGGGGTCGCTGCTACAGCACAACGTGCCCCTCGAGCACGCCGAGCGGTGGCGGGAGCGCTTCCGCGGCGCGGCCACGGACGGCGAGGGGCTGACGGCGCTCGCCACGGAGATCGCGGGCGCCAACCTGGCCGCGCCCGCCGAGGTGGTGCTGCGCAGGTGCGAGGTCCTGGGCACGGCGCCGGACCGGCTCGCGCTGGCGCGTGCCACGTACGAGGCGCGCGCCGGTCGCTGGTGGCCGGCTCTGGGGCACGCGGACCGAGGCCTGTCCTTGGCCCCCCGCGATCCGCAGCTGCTGGCGTTGAAGACCCTGGCCCTGCTCGGTCTGGGCGGTCCCGAAGCGGCGCGTCCCACCGCAGCGCAGCTGGCCTCCGGGATCGAGGGGCTCGACGCGGACGGTGTCCTGGCCGGTCTGGCGCAGCACGGGCTCGCGCCCGCCCGACCCTGAACATCCTCTTGACACGGGCTTCCCACGTGCGCGCTACACTGGTGGCATGCGGGGCGCACGGCGAGCAGGACGCCACGCCGGAGGTGAAGCATGACCATCCACCTGTTGCCGGGCGCTGGACTGCGCTCCCTGCTCGTGCTGGTGCTCGCCCTGGGCCTGTCGTGCAACGAGCACCAGGCCGACAGCGGCGTCAGCGTGGGTTCGGGCGGTTGCGGCAGCGAGCCGTCGCCCGCGGACGACGACTCGGCCGACGACGACGACTCGGCAGGTGACGACGACACGTCGGACGACGACGACACGACGGACGACGACGACACGACGGACGACGACGACACGTCGGACGACGACGACACCGAGCCCCCCGAGGACTGCGACGACATCTCCTGGGGCCCGTTCCCCTACACCGTGCTCACCGGCCCCAAGGCCAGCGAGGACCTCGCGTTCGACGACCAGGGCCACGTGATCGGCGCGGACGGCAACAACATCTTCAGGTCCACGTACGACGCGGACTTCGAGATCTACGTGCCCAACGCGGGCAGCTTCGTGGCGGGCCTGCGCGCGTTGCCCAACGGCGACATCGTGTACTCGGACGTGACCACCAACACCCTGTTCCGTGCGGACGCCGACGGCAACCGCTGGGCCCTGGTCAGCGGCCTGAGCTACGGCAACGGCCTGGAGGTGGACCTGGACGGCTACGTGTACGTGGCCGAACAGAGCGGCGGCCGCGTGCGGCGCGTCGACTCCGAGACCGGCGAGTTCACCATGCTGGTCGAGGGCCTGAACAACCCCAACGGCGTCACCTTCAGCCCGGACTACTCGATTCTGTACATCGGCTCGTTCGGCGGCGGCATGATCTACCAGCTGGAGGTCAACGAGGACGGCACGGCCGGTGACCTGGACATGCTCGCCACCCAGATCGGTGGTCACATGCTCGACGGCATGGCCGTGGACGCCTGCGGCAACGTGTACGTGTGCGAGTACGTGGCCGCCAAGGTCTGGCGGATCACGCCCGACGGCTCCCGGATCGAGCCGGTCATCAACCTGGGCAACGACACGAGCTGGATCCCCAACATGCAGTGGGGATCGGGCGTGGGGGGCTGGGAGCGCGAGACCCTCTACGTCAACGACATCGTGGCCAGCCGGATGTACGAGGTCCCGCTCGACGTGACCAGCAAGTACTACGCCTACCCCTGAGGTCCCCATGCGAATGCACCCCTGCTGGCTGCTGGTCCTGATGCTGGCCGCCTGTGACGGCAACGTGAACCTGGACGACGACGACGACACCACCACCGCGCCGGACGACGACGACGACGACGACACGGTGGACCTGCCCGACGCCCCGCGCGGCGAATGCGCGCTGGCAGACAAGGTCGGCTGGTTCGAGGTGCAGCACGAGGTCGACTACTCGGCCGTGTACGGCCTGGTGGCCGACGGCGTGGTGCCCACCACGATCCTGCAGAACGTGGGCGAGCAGGGGGGGTGCCGGCTGATGCAGCGCATCAACCCGTTCTGCGATCCGCCGTGTCAGCCGGGAGAGACCTGCGATCACAGCGGCGAGTGCATCCCGTACCCGGCCAACCACAGCGTGGGCACGGTCACCATCGAGGGGCTGTCGTCGGACGTGGCCATGGATCCCACCATGACCAACGACTACTTCGACACGACCATCGAGCACCCGCCCTTCGCGCCGGGCGCGGACATCGTGCTGACCGCGAGCGGCGACGACTACGCGGCGTTCGCCATGGTCGGCCAGGGCGTGGCGCCCATCGAGACATCGGACGAGACCTGGATCGTGCGCTCCGGCCAGGACCTGACCATGACCTGGACCCCGGCGGACCAGGAACACGCCGAGATCTACATCCGGCTCAACATCGACCAGCACGGCAACTCGCCCGTGGAGATCGTGTGCAGCGTGCCGGACACGGGCAGCGCGGACATCCCGTCGTCCGTGATCGACCAGCTGCTGGGCTTCGGCGTCACCGGCTTCCCCTCGGGCAACCTCGCGCGCCGCACCGTGGACAAGGTCGACATCGAGCCCGGCTGCGTGCAGTTCACGGTGTTCTCCCACCTGCTGGGCAGTCTGCAGGTGGAGGGCCACATCCCCTGCGCCGGCCCGGACGACTGCCCGCCGGGCATGGAGTGCGACATCCCCACCGGGACCTGTATCTAAGCGATCGTGTACTTCGGCTTGATCGTCGGGTCCAGCTCCACCGGCGGCAGCCCCCACCGGCGCCGGCTGTCGTTGACCATCGGGCAGGAGGCCACGCACTTGGCGCCCTGGATCGACTCGGGCACCTCGAAGGCATCGACGAACACCCGCCGGGCGTCCATCTGGGCGGGGCCGTTCCACACCTCCTCGAACGTCTGGTCGACCAGGCTGCCGAACTCGAAGTGGTGGCCCATGCCGTCGGAGCAGCACGCGCGCACGGAGCCGTCGTAGGTCACGTTGACGGCCTTGTAGAACCAGTAGCAGGTGGCGGGCGGATCGCCGGCCAGCTCGGCCTTCCAGGTGGAGGGGCGCACGTCGTTGAGGCTGAGCCGGTCGGCGCCGCTGTCGACCACCATGCGCTTGACCACGTCCACCTGGTGCACGTTGTGGTCGAAGATCAGGAACTGCCAGTCCGTGTACGGGTGTCGCAGGCCCAGCCGCTGCTTGATGTCGCCGAGGGCCCGCAGGTTGTCCAGACACGTCTGCAGCGAGCCGTTGATGCGGTACTTCTCGTACACCTCCTGGGTGGTGCCGTCGATGGAGCAGATCAGGTAGTCCAGGCCGGCGCGCGCCACCCGCTCGAGCCCGAGCTCGTCGCAATTCTGCAGATTGGTCGACATGGTCGTGGCCACGCCCGCGGTGTGGCAGTACGAGATGATCTCCGCGATGTCCGGGTTGAGGAAGGGCTCGCCCGCGCCGTCCAGCCTGACCATGATGATGTCGTCGCGCAGGTCGTCGAAGATCTTGCGGAACAGGGGGAAGGGCATGGTGCCCGGGGGCAGCTCGTTGTCACCCGCGCCCGTGCGGCAGTAGGGGCAGCGCACGGTGCACAGGTTGGTGGGCTCGATGTGCAGCACGTACGGCCGGCTCGACACCCGGATGGCGCGGCGGCGGGTGTCCATCTCCACGCGCGCGGCGTTGAGCAGCTTGCGCGGGGTCAGGTAGCGGTGCAGACGGTCGCCGAGCGCGCTGAGGTACTTCTTCGAGGTCTCGCCCTCGGTGTACGCGTACTTCTTCTTGCTGAACGTGCGCATCGCTTCTCCACGCCGCGGCCGGCGGCACGGGGTTTTCCTACATGCGTGGACAGGGGCCGTCAAACCCCAAAGTGGTGGGAACGCTGCTGGATCAGTTCATGAACTCGGTCAGCACGCGGTCGATGTCCTCGGGTGCGCCCGCAACGAACACGGCTGCCTCGTGTTCGCGGATGCCCCACTCGCGGGACAGCTGCAGTCCCTCGTCCCCCCGACCCATCCACAGGTCGAGGCGATCATGGCCCTGCTGGCGCTTGATGGCGCCGCCGCGGTCGTGCACCTCGCCCGCGCCGAAGCCCTCCACGTACAGCTGTGTGCCGAACGCGTACTCGGGAGGCGCGGCCACGGTGCCCACGTACGGTGCCGTGCCGTCGGCCGTGCGCACGCCCTGGCCGTTGAGGCGGCGGTCGCCCTCCAGCGACCCGGTGGCGTAGCTCTTCTGGTCCTTGACCGGGCTGTAGTAGGCCGTGCTGACGATGCGGGTGGACCGGGAGCGGATCGGCTCGCTGCAGTCCAGGGGCAGCACGGTGCTGAGCACCTCGCCATCCAGGCCCCGGTGCTCCCACACGCACAGGCTGGAGACCCGTTCCTGCAGGACCGTGACCTCGGCATGCAGGGCTGCGGCCCGCTCGTTGGCCTGCTGCAGGCGCTGCTGCTCGTGCAGGCTGCGGCGGCCCGAGTCGACCGCGCGGACGAGCCGGTCCTCGACCACCACGCGTGCGGCGATCTCGGGGGGAACAGGAAGAATGGGGGAGGTCGGGGCTGGCGTGACCAGGGCGGCCACGGCCGGGGCAAAGGTTTGAAGGGAGGCCATCAAGAGTGTCTGCATCATCGTCTGTGTCAGCATCAGCTAAAACTCCCAGCGCTTTAATCATGGTGGCTGGGGTTCTTCCAATCGCCAAATGAAAAGTTGGCACATTTTTACCATCGGGCCTCCGTCCCCCGAATGCCAGCCCCTGGGGTATGCTGGGGGTCCTGGTGGAGGGCGAGCCATGGGTCGGATCGGGTGGGTGCTGCTGGCAGGGCTGCTGATGCCCGCGTGTGTGTCGTACTACGTGCCGACGGACGACGACTCGGCGGACGACCCCGGAGATGACGACGACACCGCACCCATGGGCATCGTGGTGGACCCGGCCGAGCTGCTGGACTTCGGCACGGTCGAGGAGTGCACCGAACACACCGGCACCATCGGCATCACCAACGAGGGCCCCGACCTGGTCACCGTGACCCTGGACGTGGCCGCGCTGCTGGAGGCGGGCTTCCTCGTGGACGTACCGGCGACGTACACCATCGAGGGGGGCAAGACGATCTCCTTTGACGTGGGCTTCCAGCCCGGGCCAGCCAGCGCGGGCAGCTACGAGGCAGCGGCCCACTTCACCACACCCTCCCAGTGGGTGCAGGTGACCGTGACCGCCGAGGTCGTGGCCGGAGAGGCCTGCTGAACCCTACAGCTGCACCCGCACCGTACTGACCGTCTTGACCAGGATGTCCTCGGCGTTGCAGGTGCGCAGGGTGGGCACGGACTGGGACATGGCGTCGCTGTCCATGTAGGGCAGCATGTCGAGTTCGGGATCCACCTCGAACTCGATCACCATGGCGTCGTCCGGGATGTCCGTGGCCCAGGCCAGGCGGGCGGTGTCCAGGCCCACGCCCACCGGCGGGTCCAGGTAGATCTCGAGGCCCCGCTGGAACCCGAGCGTGTTCGTCAGGTTGGGGCTGGCTGGCTCGTTGATCTGCACGAGCTTCATCTCGACGGGGTAGATGTGCCGCGCCGGGCCGGTGTCCTCCTCCTCGAGCTCGTCCTCGACCGCGCCCATCATGGCGTCGAAGCCCATCTGGATGCCCACGCCGATGCCGAGCTGCAGGTACTCCTGCACCTCCTCGGGGATCAGGTCCAGCAGCTCGGCCGTGGGGCAGATCGGGTTGCCCTCCAGCAGCTGCGGCTCGCTCTCGGACGTGACCTCGAAGCTGCAGCCCGTGAACAGGGGCACGGCCAGGATCATCGTGATCGTCCGCACGACCATGGTCATGCCTCCTCCGGGTGCTGGGCTGTCCAGCGCTCCCACCGCCGCTGTTCCCGAGCGCGGTGGCTCTCGAACTTGGCTGGCTCGTCGATCCGTGCGCAGAGCGGCTCACCGCTCACCGGGTGGGGCAGGTCCACCTGCAGCGCCCACAGGAACAGGCCCTGGTGCTTGAGCACCTGCCCGGGGATCCCGTAGACGCCGTCCCCCAGCACCGGGTGGCCGAGGTGCGCGGCGTGGCGGCGCAGCTGGTGGGTCCTGCCGGTCACGGGCCACAGCTCCACGGTGGTCAGCCAGTTCGTGCGCAGGCTGCGCGCGTGGTGCACTGCGCGGTAGCGGGTGATCGCCTCCCGCCCCTCGAGCGGCTCGTGCACCTCGCCCTCGCCCTCCAGCCGACCCAGCAGCAGCGCGCGGTAGCGCTTGTGCACCTGCCGCTGCTGGAACATGCGGCCCAGGGCCGCGCGCGCCCCGGCTGCGCGCGCCACCACCACGAGCCCGCCGGTGCGCGCGTCGAGGCGGTGCACCGGCCCGGGCACGGGCAGCGCGTCCGGGGCGGTAGACGGCCCCAGGTTGTGCGGCAGGGCGTGCTCCAGGGTGCGGTGGCGGTTGCCGCTCACCGGAATGCCGGGCGGCTTGACCACCACGGCGAGGTGCTCGTCCTGCCAGGGGACCTCGAGTTCGATCTCGTACGCCGGGCGGAGGTTCCGGGAGTCGGGAAGCAGGTCCAGGGTGTCGCCCGGTACCACGAAGCGCGAGGTCTCGCAGGCCTCGCCGTTGAGCAGCACCTCGCCCCGCTTGATCGCCTTGCGCGCGGCCGCGGTGGAGGGCAGCCGCTCGAACACGGACGCCGCGTAGCGGTCCAGGCGAAGGCGGGGGGCGGTCCCGGGGACCTCGTGCCGGTCGAGGGGCTCGGCCATGCCACGCAGCATATCAGCAGCGCGCGCCCGCTCGCGTGCACCCCTGGGGTAGGGTAGGGGCGTTCCGAACCCAGGAGGCCCCGTGCCACGTCCGCTCCTGCTGTCCGCTGCCCTCGTCTGCCTCGCCGCGACGCACGTCGCGTCGGCGCGACCCGGCTGGCCTCCGGCCGAGCCGTTCACCACGCCTGCGGGCCGGCTGGCGACCGTGGCCGGGGAGGCGGACGCGCCGGACGAGGCCATCGTGGTGGTGCTGCTGCGGGACTGGACCGTGCGGTTCGACGAGCAGGGGCGCTCCGAGACCGTGTACTGGCAGATCTACCAGGTGCGCAACGAGGCGGCCGTGGACGGCTGGGGCCTGAGCCAGGCCCGCTGGTCACCGTGGTTCATGGAGCGCCCGGAGATCCGGGCACGGGTGGTGGACACCGACGGCACCGAGCACTGGCTCGACGGGTCGGGTGTGGTCGAGTCGGCCGTGGACCAGGACGACCCCACCATGTTCGACGACGATCGCATGCTGCGCACTCCGCTGCCGGGCATGGAGGTGGGCGCGGTGGTCGAGGAGGTCATCGTGCAGCGGGAGACCGAGCCGTTCTCGCCCGCGGGCTCGGTGACGCGGCTCCCGATCCAGTCGTGGGTGCACACGTCCCTGGCCCGGGTGCGGGTCGAGGCACCGGACGGCCTGCCACTGACGTGGACGGTCGAGGGGCTGGACGTCGAGCCGAAGAAGACGCGTGGTCGCGGTCTGCACGGGTTCGAGGTGCAGGTCGAGGAGGTCCCCAGGTTCGAGTGGTTCGCCGAGGCGCTACCCCCGGATCGCTCGCCCATCCCCTACGTCGAGTTCTGTACGGGGCGAGCGTGGAACGAGGTGGCGAACCACTACCTGGAGCGGATCCGTCCCCAGCTCTTCGCCGGGGGGCTGGAGGAGCTCGTGGTCGAGGTGAGCGCTGCGGGCCCGGAGCGCGAGGCGATGGTCGAGGCTGCCTGGCGGATGGCCCGGGACCGCTTCCGTTACACCGGGCTGGAGTTCGGACACAACTCGATCGTGCCGTACGCCCCGGCCGAGAGCCTGCGCCGGGGCTATGGCGACTGCAAGGACAAGGCCGCGTTGATGGTGGCCCTGCTCGCCGAGGTCGGGATCGAGGCTCACGTGGCCCTGCTGAACGCGGGGTTCGGCGCGGACGTCAACCCGGACATGCCGGGCATGGACCGCTTCACCCACGCGATCGTGTTCGTGCCCGGTGAGCGTGAGCTGTGGCTCGATCCCACGGCCCAGTACCAGCCGTTCGGCGAACTGCCGCTGGCGGATCGAGGCCGCTGGGCCCTGATCGCAGCGGAACACACCGACGTCCTCGTGCAGACACCGCAGCAGGCGTCCGCCGAGACCCTGTACGTGGAGGAGCGGTACCTGGACCTGCCCGGCGAGGGTGGCGCGCGCATGCGGGAGGTGACCACCGCCCGCGGCTGGATCGCGGGTGCGCTGCGGGCCGACTACCGGGACGTGGACCGCACCGCCCTCGAGGAGCACCTCGGCGAGTACGTGGGCGCGGTGTACGAGGCCCAGGAGCTCGCCTCGTGGGAGCTGTGCGACGTGGGCGATCCGGATCAGCCGTTCCGCATGGAGGTGGCCGCGGACGAGGCGATGGTGGGCCACGCGTCGGGCGTGGACGCGTCGCTGGCCATCTCGCTTGGGCCGCTGCTGAGCTGGCTGCCCGAGGTGCTGGTGCTGCCCCCGGGGGAGGACGAACCCCCGCTGGAGGCGCGGGAGCACCCGGTGGTGCTGGCGCGGCACCGCGCCGAGGTGCAGTACCACGTCACGTTCGCGCCGGGGTACGTGGTTCGCCCCCTGCCCGCGTCGAGCGAGCAGCGGTTCGGGGACCTGGTCCTGGTGCAGTCGTTCGACCCGATCGGCGACGATCGGATCGAGGTGCGCTACGCCCTGGACACGGGCGACGGCGTGATCCCCCCGGCGGACGCGGCGCGGCTCCGCGAGGCCCTGGTCGAGCTGCAGCGGGCCGACGACCGCATCACCTGGGACATGGAGGGCGAGGTCCACCTGGCCAACGCCCGCTACGCCGAGGCGCTGCAGACCTACGACGCGCTGATCGAGGCGAGGCCCGACGTGGCCCTGTACCGCTCGCTGCGCGCCACGGTGCTGCTGGCCGCGGGCCTGGGCGAGGCCGCGCGCGCGGCCGCGCTGGAGGCCACCGAGGTGGAGCCGGCGTCGGCGTCGGCGTGGCGCTATGTGGGGTTCGTGCGCATGCACGACCTGCACGGCCGCGAGCTCAGCTGGCCATTCGACCGCGAGGGCGCCATCGAGGCCCTGGAGCGGGCGGTGGT
Organism: uncultured Rickettsiales bacterium; assembly: GCA_964639985.1. Classification (GTDB taxonomy): domain Bacteria; phylum Myxococcota_A; class UBA796; order UBA9615; family CAYRNR01; genus CAZXHG01. Next base: position 3,217 of record CAZXHG010000114.1, on the reverse strand, counting down.
GTGTGACCCGGAGGACACGGCCGTGCTGCAGAACCTGGCCGTGGTGCTGGAGCACGACGAGCGCGGGGTCCGGTACGCCGATGGGGCGGACCTGTCGCGGGCCGCCGAGCTGTACCGCCAGCGGCGGGACGACCTCGGCCTGCACGATCTGGACGCCAACCTGATGGCCGTGCTCTTCCACCTCGGCGAGTTCGATGAGCTGCGGGAGCTGGCCGGACCGCCGCCCCACGTGCCCGAGGTGTCGGGGCTGCTGTTCGCGGCCCTGGCCCTGGAGCAGGGCGCGGACGCGGCCGTGGCCGAGGCCAACCGGCAGACGATCGCCGGAGGCAATGCGCCCCTGGCGCTGCTGGAGGCGGGCCAGCTACTGACCCGCGAGCGGCACTACGCCGCGGCCGCGTCCCTGATGCGGGGCGCGGCCGGCGGCTTCAGCAACCCGGTGGAGATCCGGCAGAAGGCCGCCACCATCGGCGCGATGCACCCCTACGAGCAGGTGCTGGAGGACGTCGACGGTCCGCTGCGAGGCATGCTCGACCTGTTCGTCGTCACCTTCGATCCGGCGTTCCGCATGGAGGACCTCGAGCAGGTGTTCGCCCGGGAGCTGATCGGTGACGAGGACGAGTGGACCCGGGGGCTGGAGGAGGGAGTGACCCAGGGGCTGGCCTCGTTCCGCGCGCTGCTGCGCGGCAGCGACATGGAGCACGAACTGCTGCTGGACATGCTCACCAGCAGCATGGAGTGCGAGCCCGACGGCGACGATCGCGCGGGCTACCGCATCGACTGCCGGTTCGAGTACGGCCAGCCGTTGCCGCCGTACTACGTGGTCAAGCAACGGGGGCGCTACGTGGTGCGGGCCGTGGGAACGCTCGACGCCCTGCTGGGGGACGAGGCCTTCGCCCGGGTCAGGCGCGGGGACCTGGCCGGCGCGCGGCGCTGGCTGGACTGGGCCGCCCAGGACGAGGACATCAACCCCGAGGCCCCTCCATACACGATCTCGCCGTTCATGGGCCTGTGGCACGGCCAGGAGGAGCCGGACCGGGATCGCGTACGGCTGGCAGCGGCCGCGCTGATGCCGCCCCTGCACGTGGACCAGGCCATCCCGGTACTGGAGCAGGCGGCCGGCGAGCTGGGCGACGAGCGGGAGCGGCTGCACGTGCGGCGCGCCCTGCTCGGCGCCTACGAGACCGCGGACATGCACGAGCAGGCGCTGGCCTTGGCCGAGGAGCTGGCCGGGTCGAGCCCCACGGCGCGCACGCCCCGGTACGCGCGTGCCCGCGCCCTGGTGCTGCTGGGGCGAGTGGACGAGGCGTGGGCCGCGGCCGAGGCCATGGGCCAGGAGCTGGATGACCCGGAGGCGGGGCTGGTGGCCCGGATGATGGTCGCGGAGAAGACCGACGACGCCGAACTCGTGGTGGCCGTGGGCAGGGAGATCATCGCCGGCGGCAAGGCGCGCGCCGGCGTGTTCAACCAGGTGGCGTGGTACCTGCTGTTCCTGCCGGGGGCGGACATCGAGGAGGCCGTGGAGGCGGCGGTGCAGGCCAACACCGGCAAGGAGGCGCCCAGCGACGCTCGCCTGCACACCCTGGCCGTGGTGCTCGCCGAGGCAGGGCGGCCCGCCGAGGCGCAGGAGGTGATGCTCCTGGCCGTGGAGCAGATGGACGGCGCAGACACCATCGAGCCCCACTGGTGGTACGTGCCGGCGCGCAACGCCGAGGAGCTCGGCCTGCGCGAGCTGGCCCGCGAGCTGTACGGCCGCGTGCAGGCCGAGGGCGGGGACCACGACACCCTCGAGCTGGCCCGGCGGCGCCTGGCCGGTCTCGACGCCGGTCCCTGACGTACGCGCGAGATCGTGTTGACGCCCCCGCGTACGCGGGTAGGATGACCGTTCACCGAAACGAGATGGAGAGTTGTATGGAGTTCATCGACACGTTGTTGCTGCTCGCGCTGCCGGCCTCGGGCAAGTCCGAGGTCCGCAAGTTCATGCTTCACCTACCGCGCGACCGCCGCATCGACGAGTTCCACGTCAGCGACACGCCCCAGCTGGACGATTTCCCCTACGTCCACTACTTCCGCTGCGTGGACGACTACCTGGTCGAGCTTGGCCAGGAGCGCCACTTCTACCCCGGCCACGACGCGGGGTTCTCCCACGGCGAGGACTGGGGCTCGCTGCTGCAGCTGGTCAACGAGGACTACGCGGTGGTCAAGGACCTGACCGCGCCCACGCCGCCCAAGGACCCGCTGCACATGTTCGCCCGCATCGACGCGGCGCGGGCCAAGGTCGGCCTCGACCGCTTCTTCGCCGGCCTCGACGCGGACCTGCGCACGAAGCTCGGCGGGATGATGCAGGCCGAGACCGACCGCCTGCTCGACGAGCTGTTCGGCGCCCGACCGGACGCCATCGACGACAAGACCCTGGTCATCGAGTTCGCCCGGGGCGGCCCCGAGGGTCATGGCATGCCCCTGGTCAAGCCCCACGGCTACGCGTGGAACCTGTCCAACCTGTCCCCGGCGATCCTGGGCAACGCGGCCATCCTGTACATCTGGGTCTCACCCGAGGAGTCCCGGCGCAAGAACCTCGCCCGCGAGGATCCCGACGACCCGGGGAGCATCCTGCACCACTCCGCACCGGAGTCGGTGATGCGGGGTGACTACGGCTGCGACGACATCGAGTACCTGCTCGAGCAGTCCGACACGCCCGACGCCATACAGATCGAGGCCCACGGCCGCACCTGGACCCTACCCATCGCCCGGTTCGACAACCGCGTGGACAAGACCACGTTCATCCACGGCGAGCCCGAGGACTGGGCCGAGGCGGACAAGAAGGCCCTCTACGACGGCCTGGCCGGTCCCATGCAGAAGCTGTGGGAGGCGTACGCGAAGCTGCACGGGTAGCCCGACTGACGCGATCCGCCCCGCAGCCCAGGGGTGACTCCAACCCCTGCCACGAACCGCCCCGCAGCCCCGCGGTGACTCCAACCCCTGCCACGAACCGCCCCGGATGGGGACATGCACACGTAACTCACCCCGACGCTTCGAACGACCCCCTTCCTGCCGGAGTTACTTGTACGTGTCCCCGTTTCGCCCCCACCACCGGTCGGATCCCCGGAGCCTGCGGAGCAGGCGACGGGCTGCGTCCCTGGGAGATCGAGACGGGATAGTACGGAGCCGGTCAGGTGATTGGAGGCGGTACGGGGTGGTCCGGCACACCGGCAGGCCGCGA
>CAZXHG010000113.1:0-30702 GCA_964639985.1 uncultured Rickettsiales bacterium | reverse complement strand
CACCTCCTCGTCGTGCAGGTCGCCGTCGCAGTCGTTGTCGATGTAGTCGCAGGCGGCCTCGGCCGCATCGGGGCTGATCGCTGCGTCCGCGTCATCGCAGTCGCCGAGGCACTCGTCCCACCCGTCTCCGTCGTCGTCGACCTCCTCGTCGTGCAGGTCGCCGTCGCAGTCGTTGTCCACGTAGTCGCACGCGACCTCGGTGGCGCCCGGGTGGATCGCCGGATCGGTCTCGTCGCAGTCCCCGTCGTCGCTCGTGTACCCGTCGCCGTCGTAGTCCAGGCAGCCGATGTCGTAGCCCGTGGACGGCGTGAGTGGGAACGTGGAGGTGACGAACGTCGTGTCGCCGACCACCGTGCCGTCCCAGCTACCCAGCGTCTCGGCGACCGTGACGTCGCCCGGGTTCTCGTCCATGGCCCAGTGGGCGTACAGGCCCGGCTCCGTGCCCGCCAGCGCGTAGTCCATGGTGCACGCCACCTCGTCCTCGGTCAGCGCCACGGACCACACCCGCACCTCCTCCATGCGACCATCCCAGGGATCGGACTGGTATGGATTGACCCCGTCCGTGTCCGCTCCCAGGTGCCACAGGTCCGTACCGAACCCCGGGGTCTCGGTCAGCGCCTGGGAGGCCGCGAGCACACCATCGAGGTACAGCCGGAGTTCGGTGGGCTCGACCGCGACCGCCACATGGATGTCCACCCCCACCGTCGGCGAGTGCGTGTGGCACATCGTGTTGGCGTCGCCGCAGGCGTTGCCCTCCCAGTAGTCGTCGTCCTCGATCTCGATCTGCCACTGACCGAGCACGTAGCCCACGAAGAACGAGTTGATGCTGGTCGCCGGGTCCAGCACCTCGAACACGGTGTGGTAGCTGTTCCACGCGTCGCTGTTGAGCCACGCCTCCACCGTGAACGACGTCCCCGGATCGAGCGCGCCGAGCTCGATCACGTCGGCACCACCATCGAAATCCGCCGCGTTGCCTTGCGCCAACACGATTCCAGGAATTCCGACCACCAGGACCAGGACGAGAACGCGCATCTCTGAACCTCCGTCGTTGATTGTAAAGTAATTGTTAAGGGGTCAGATCTGGGATTGTGTATTCTTTTTGGTCGGAACCAGCCCGGATGCGGGTTCCCGGAGGGTATCTCGATGAGCCGACCACTTCGCTACACCGCCCCTGGTGTGTGGCATCACGTGATGAATCGGGGACGCAACAAGCAGCGCGTGTACCTCGACGACGCCGATCGCGAAGAATTCCTCCGTCTCGTGGAGTACGAGGGGCACCGCTTCCGTCTGCGCGTCGGCTGCTACTGCCTGATGGGCAACCACTACCACATGATGGTCTTCGACGAGCAGGGGCTGCTCAGTCGAGCCATGCAACACTTGGGCACGATGTACACGCAGACCTTCAACAAGCGCCATGGCAAGGACGGCGCCCTCTTCAAGGGCCGGTTCCGGTCGCGAGTCGTGGACGTCAGCAGCTACCTGGTCGAGGTGGTCCGATACATCCACTTCAACCCGGTGGACGCCGGACTGGTGGCCCGGGCGGGTGACTATCGCTGGAGCAGCCATCGGGCGTACTTGGGCGAGGTCGAGGAGGTCTGGTTGCGCCGGGATCGGGTCCGACCCTATCTCGGATCTCTGAACGAACCTGCGACCTTCGACGAATTCGTCCACACGAAGCCGCCTGAGAGGGTGCACAAGGAGTTGACTGCGAGACGCTGGAAACCGGCTCTGGGCAGCGACGAGTTCATCGAGGCACTCCGGAAGAAGATGCGCAACCAGGCGCGCTTTCAGGACGAGGAGATCCGCGAGGCGAGGCAGGTCCTATCGCTCGAGCCCACGGATGTCATCGATGCCGCAGCCGCAGAGTTCGGGATGACGTGGGAGGAACTGCTGCGTACGAAGCGGGGCTCCCTGAACTACCACCGCCTGCTCGTCACTCTCGCGTGCCGCGAGATGTGTTCGCTGACCAACTACAGGTTGAGCCACTACCTGGGGGTGAGCGCAGGCACGGTACCGTCGCTCGTGCGGAATGCCTGGCGAGTGATGGAGCGCCGTCCGGAAGCCGCGGAAGCGTGGGAGAGGCTGAGAAAACGCCTCGTGGCACTGGAGGATGAACAATCCGAAGTCTGATCCCAGTGGAAAAAGAATACACAATCCCAGATCTGACCCCTTTCTTCCTCCTCCTCCTGCTGGGTGGATTGGGGTGTGCGGATCGGGGTGTGGCGCTGGGGGAACTGTGTCGCCTGGCTGGGGAACGGGTGGAGGTGGCGTCGGCCGCGGACGTGGAGCTCACCACCGTCACGAAGCTGGGGTTCGGGGAGGAGCGGCTGGGGTACAGCGGGCGGGTCTTGCGGGTCGGGGGGCAGGAGCGGGTCGAGACGTGGCGGGATTCGGCGGCCTCGTCCTGGGGTTACGTGGAGCTGTGGGACGGTGAGCGCGCTCGCGTGTGGACCATGGACAAGTTCGGCTGGGACGCGGTCGACGTGGTGGTGCCGCTGCAGCACAGGCAGCTGCAGCGCTGGTTCGAGATGCCCGCGGTGGACCGGGGCGGCGCCTGGATCGACGGCGTGGAGACGGTGGAGGGGCGGCGCTGCCACGTGGTGCGGATCCCGACCGGCCTGGTGGACGGGCAGCAGTGCTACCAGCTGCGCGGGACCGCGGATCCGGCCGGGCTGGCTGCCATCCGGGATGGCGGAACCCTGCGGCCAGTGGTCGTGGAGGTGGAGGGCGGCGGCCGGGTCGAGGCGTACTCCCGCGACTCGATGCTGGCCTGGGAGCAGGATGACCGGCTCGGCGCGCCGGACACGCGCATCCGGGCCTGGGCCGTGGAGTCCGAGCCCCTGCTGCTGCTGTCGCCAATGAGCCTGCCCGGCGACGTCGAGCACGGGGACATGCCGCGGGTGGGCGGGTTCCTGTCGAGCTTCGAGGTGTTCACCGGCCTGTGGATCGACCGCGAGCTCGGTGTCCCGGTCAAGGCCGAGGGGATCCTGCGCGATCCGCGGTTCGGCCACCGCCTGGACGCGGCCCTGGTGTGGTCCGACTTCCGGGAGGTGGCGGGCGCTGGCGTGCTCCCCCACCGCCAGGAGCTGCGCATCGACGGCCGGGCGTTCGCCGTCACCGAGGTCACGGCCGCGGTCGCGGGGGCAGCCGCGGAACCCGCCCTGTTCGAGCCCGCGTCCATCAGCCGCACACTGGACGGCAGGTCCCAGGACAACAACGAGGCGTCCGTGGAGGGGTACATCGAGGCCGGCACCCACGACGGCACGGAGACCGAGGACGACGGGGATCCCTACGCGCTGGCCCGGGACCGCGTGTTCCAGCCCGAGGCCCTGGTCGACCTGCTCGACATCGAGTCCGGCTCGCACGTCGCGGACGTGGGCGCGGGCACGGGCTACTTCACCTTCCGGCTGGCCCGCGCCACCGGACCGCGGGGCAGGGTGTATGCGGTGGACGTCAACCCCCACGCGGTGGCGTTCGTGGAGCAGCGCTCCGGTGATCCCCGGCTCGACCCGCACGGCAACGTGCGCGGCGTGGTCAACCGCTTCGACGACGTGGCCCTGCCCGCGGACTCGGTTGACCTGGTGTTCGCGTGCTGGGTGTTCTTCCACCGCTTCCAGTTCCCCACCGAGGAGACCCGGGCCATGCTGGCGAGCATGGCCACGGCGTGCCGGTCCGGCGGCCGGCTGGTGGTGATCGCGGAGCGGCCCGAGGCCAGCAGGGTGGTCGCGCTGCCCGTGGGCGTGGCGTTGCTGGAGATCTCGCGCAAGGGCTCGGAGATCGAGGACGTGGCCTCGGCGCAGCCCTTGGTCTCACCCGAGGGGGTGGACCCGCCCCGGGTGGTGCAGGGCAAGCAGGCGATGACCACCGCGGCGCATCGCATCCGGGCCAACTACGAGGCCGCCGGGTTCGAGTTCGTCACCAGCCGCGAGGCGATCGAGGGGCACGACCTGCTCGAGTTCCGCAAGCCCTGACATCCGGGGATCAGCAGCCGTCCTCGCAGTCGCACGAGCCGGCGCAGGCGTGGTCCAGGGAGACGCCGGCGTCGGCCGGGCCACACTCGGTGCTGCAGGGGCCGGGGCCGCAGGTCAGGGCCGCGGTGTGGCACGAGGACGAGCCGGTGCAGGACAGGTCGCAGGCGTCGGGAGCCGTGCAGGTCATGGCCAGCAGCATGCACGAGGCGTGGCCGGAGCAGTGGACGTGGCAGGGGCCGGCCGCAGGGCAGGCTACCGTGGTGACGTAGCAGGCGTTGTACGCGCCGCATTCCACCTCGCAGGCCATGTCGTCCGGGCACTGGATGTGCGTGGTCTGGCAGTCACTGGCCCCGGTGCAGTCAACGATGCAGGTGTCGCCGTCGCAGCCGCCCGTGCATTCCGGAGGGCACCCGGCATCGGAAAGCTCGGACTCCTCCGGGCAGTCGTCGCCCGCGGTGTCGTCGTCATCGTCGTCGTCGTCGTCGCTGACATCGTCGTCGGAGTCGTCGTCCACGGTGTCGTCGTCCGTGTCGTCGTCGGAGACGTCGTCATCGTCGATCGGATCATCCTGCTCGTTGAGCAGCGTGCCCGGGCAGCCACAGCACAGCAGCGCGAGCACGGCCAGGGCCGCGAACAGCGGGTGGAACGGATGGCGGCAGGACTCGGTCGTGTGTCGGGGCATCGCTCACCTCCCTCGTCCGGGTGGTGTGGCGAGCGGCCGGAACGTGACGGGGGATCTCGCCGTGGGCCCGGTGCGGTACCCTGGGCCGATGATGGACGAACGCGAGCCGAGCCGGCGCGAGGTGGCCGGGGGCGTGGGGCGGCTGCTGGGCGGCGGGGTGCTGCTGGCGGCGGGCGCGGCCTCGCTGCGGTTCGCGGCCTGGCAGCCGCCGCAGCGGGAGGCCGTGGTGTTCGCGGCCGAAGGCGACGGCGTGCGGCTCGAGCGGGGCGTGTGGCTGGTGCGGCAGGGGCGTGAGATCTGGGCTCTGGACGGCCGCTGCACCCACCTGGGCTGCGCGGTCGGGCTGGAGGCCGGGGGAGACGGGTTCGTCTGTCCGTGCCACGGCAGCCGCTACGACCTGGCCGGCGACGTCCTGCACGGACCGGCAGACGAACCCCTGGCGCGGCTGCAGGTCGAGCGGGTGGGCGAGGAGATCCATGTCCACTGGCCCTGAGTCGCTGCGGGCGCGCCTGCGCTGGCCCACGCTGGGGGACCTCGGCGTGTCCTGCCTGCTGCTGCTGGTGGTGTCCGGGGTGGTGCTGGCGAACCAGTACGAGCCCGGGGCGAATGCGCACGCGTCCGTGGCGCGGATCGAGACCCTGGTGCCCGGCGGGTGGTTCCTGCGGCGGTTCCACCACCTGGCCGGCCAGGCGCTGCTGTTGATGACCGCCGGGCACGTGGTGTCCGTGCTGTGGCGCGGACGCGAGGGGCGGTTCCGGCCCTGGGCTTGGGCCAAGGTGGTGGGCCTGCTGCCGCTGGTGGCGCTGGGCTGCTTCACCGGGTTCGTGCTGCGGGGGTCGGCCGAGGGCATGCACGCGGCCACCATCGCCACGTCCCTGGCCGCGAGCGTGCCCCTGGTGGGAGGCGCGCTGTCGAGCTGCTTCTATCGCCCCGAGGCCGGTCCGTGTTGCCTGCTGCTGCCCTACCTGCACCACGTGGCCACCGTGACCGCGGCGCTGATGTACCTCACCGGCGACCACGTGGGCCGCCTCCGGCGGCGGCCGGTGAGCCTGGCATGGGCAGCTGTGTTGCTCGGGGCGGGCGCGCTGGTGGTGCGTGCGCCGACCGGGCTGCCGCCCGACGCCGCGCCCGATGCCGTGCTGGGGCCCTGGTTCTTCGTGGGGATCCAGCAGCTGCTGCACTGGCTGCCTGCGCTGGTGGCTGGCGTGCTGGTGCCGCTGGCCGGCCTGGGGCTGCTGTGGTGTCTGCCCCTGGCCCGCGGGCGGGTTCGCGCCGGCCTGTTCGCCGCCCTGGTGATGGCCGTGGTCGGGTACGGCGTGCTGTCCCTGGTCGGGGCACAGGGGTGACGCGAGGGACCCCGTGGTTCCTACCGCTGGCTGGCGGTGTGGTGCTGGCTGCGGTGCTGGTGGCCGACGGATTGCGTTCGCGGCCCGACGACCTGCCCGTGGAGGGCTGCGTCGAGTGCCACGAGCCCGTGGCGCTCGGTCCTTCCCACCCCGTGGAATTCGGCTGCAGCAGCTGCCACCTGGGCGATCCCCTCTACCTCGACGAGGAGCGCGCCCACCGCGGCATGGTGGTGCGGCCCAGTGAGCTGGCCGTGGTGGCGCGGACGTGCGGCCAGGTGGACTGCCACCCGGACCAGGTGGAGCGGGTGACCTCGTCGTTGATGGCCACCAACGCGGGCATCGGCGCGGTGCTGGCGTTCCAGTTCGGGGAGGCCAGCGGGCCGGACGGTGAGGACGCCGGCCCTGTCGCTGGAGGGATTCCGGCGCTGCTGGGGACGGAGCCCACCGGCTCGCTCGCCGAGGACCACTTCCGCAAGTTCTGCGCCACGTGCCACCTGCACAAGAGCCTGGGTGATCTCCCCGGCGAGATCGGCACGCGGGGCGGTGGGTGCGCGGACTGCCACCTGCAGATGCCCTCCACGGCCGCGGCCCTGCCCCCCGTGGGCGAGTCGGGCTGGGCCGGAGACGGCGGGCCGGACACCCACCCCCGGTTGACCACCGCCATCCCCACCGCCGAATGCGTCAAGTGCCACAACCGCTCGGCCCGCATCGGCCTGTCCTACCAGGGCATGTTCGAGGACGAGGGCTACGGCACGCCCTACCACCGGGGTGGCCCCACCCGGCGGTCCCTGTCCGGTGGCCGGTCCTGGCAGCCCCTGCTACCCGACGTGCACCACGAGTCGGGCATGGCCTGCATCGACTGCCACCTCGGCGCGGGCGTGATGGGAGACGGCGAGGCCCACCTGCACATGGAGGAGCAGGTCGCGATCGCGTGCGAGGACTGCCACGAGCCGCGCTGGTCCGACCCGCTGCCCGCCGAGGCCGAGGAGGGCACGTTCGCCGGGGACGCGCTGCGGTCGGGGCGGGTCAGCGGGCACTACGAAGTGGGTGAGGGGGCGGTGGTCGGCGTGGCCGCCAGCGGTCAGCCCGTGCCGCACCTGCAGCAGATCCGGATCGCGGACCGCGCCGTGCTGCTGGGCCGGCTGGACGGCGAGGCGCGAGAGGTTCCGCTGGCCTCGGACGAGCCCTACCACTCCCTGCCCGGCCACGAGCGCCTCTCGTGCCAGGCCTGCCACAGCGCCTGGACCCCCCAGTGCTACGGCTGTCACGAGGTGCTGTACCGCGACGAGCTACAGCGGGACCACGTGGCCGGCCGCGACACCCCGGGCCGGTGGGAGGAGCGGCGCAGCTTCCTGCGCTTCGAGCGGCCCACCCTGGGCGTCGGCCCGGAGGGCACGGTGCAGCCGTTCGCGCCCGGCTGCCAGGTGTTCCTCACCGAGGTCGAGGACGGCCAGAGCCGGTTCGTGCACGACGGTAACTTCCCGGCCCTGGCCATGGCCGCCTTCGATCCGCACACCACCCGGACCGATGTGCCGTCGTGCATCGCCTGTCACCTCGATCCCAAGGTGCTGGGGCTGGGGGACGGGGCCCTGTCGATCGCGGGGCAGGTTGCGGGCGTCACCCCGGGGGTGGCGCGTGTGGCCTCGATGTGGGACGCGAGCCGGAGCCGCCTCGGGCTGGAGCACGCCCTCGACGCGTTCGTGGACGGGGACGGGCGGCCGCTGCAGACCACCTCGCGGGTCGGTGCGCGACCGTTCGAGGCCGAGGAGCTGCGCGCCGTGCTGGCCGTGTCCGCCTGCCTGCCCTGTCACGATCGCTGGGACGACCCGGTGTGGCTGGACTGGGATGGATCGGTGAGGCGCTGGCGCACCGAGGCCGACCTCCCCTGCCGGAGGGCGGTCCGTTGAGGGTGTGCGCCGTCGCCGTGCTGGCCGCGCTGCTGGGGTGCGGCGGTGGAGCCCCGTCGGAGCCGGTCGGGGTGGTCGCCGAGCCGGACTTCGCCGCGTCCTGCCGTGAATGCCACGAGCATGCCGACCGAGCCCTTCCCTGGCACGACCACGCGTGCGGGACCTGCCACGTGGAGTCGACCGCCGGTCCGACCGGCGACCAGCCGGCCGGTCACGCCGTCGCGGTTGCCAATCCGTCCGACCCGTCCGTGTGGCAGACCACCTGCGGCAGCTGCCACCCCGAGGCCCTGCAGCGCATGCAGCGCTCCCTGCACTGGTCCCAGGCTGGGGTGATCAACCACACCCGCTACCTGTGGGGTGCCCAGGACCGGGTCGCACCGGCGATGATCACCCTTGCCGAGTTCGCCGCGCAGGATTCGCCCCCGTTTACCGCCGATAGGGCGCACGAGCCCGCCGACCTGGTCGACGACCTGTTGCGGCGGCGTTGCCTGCGTTGCCACCTGCTGGCCGAGGGCGCTGGCGAGGGAGGGCGGTCCCGTGCCAGCGGATGCGCGGCCTGCCACGACGCCGGGGATGGCCACGGCCTGGTGCGACCGCGATCGTCCACGCCCTGCCTCGCCTGCCACCAGGGCGACGCCACCGGTATCGACTACCACGGCGCGTTCCAGATCGACGATCACCGGGACTTCCGCGTGCCCACCACCGACGGCCTGGACGGCCTGCGGCCGTGGCCTCGCGCCCACCACCTGCTGCAACAGGACCTGCACCAGCAGGCCGGCCTGAGCTGCGTGCACTGTCACGACATCGACGAGGTGATGGGCCGGCTCGACGGCGACGCGCCGTCCCTGGCCTCGGAGGCCGTGGACGTACGCTGCGCCTCCTGCCACGGCGACCTCGATGGCCGGCGGACCGCGGAGCCGCCGCCGTCGTTGAGCTGCGAGGGCGACGCCTGCACGGTCGAGGTCGTGCAGCGCGCGACCGTCACCCTGAGCGTGCCGCGGGCGGCCGACAGCGTGGCCGTGGCCCACGACACCGGCACCCACGACCGGCTCACCTGCACGGCCTGCCACGCGTCGTGGGCCGGCCAGGTGTTCGGCTACCACCTGCACCGCTCCATGGTGCCCACCTGGAACCTGTGGGAGCCGCGAGCCGCCCAGGGCGATCCCGAGATCGAGCAGCGCGTGGCCGAGGCCATGGCCCTGTCCGACGACGAGAGGGCCGCGCTGGCCCCGGCCATGACCGATCGCCTCACCGGTGAGGAGCAGCCCGGCCTGTGGGCCGGCGGGCGCACCCTGCGCCGGTGGGAGGAGCCACCCCTGGGCGTGACCGCGAACGGCAGGATCGCACCCCTGCGACCCCGTCACGGCTACGTGGTCACCTCCGTGGGCGCGGACGGGCTGGTGTGGCTGGACAGCGTGGTGCCGCAGCGGGGCGACGGCTCCGGCCCGGGCCAGGCCAGTGAGCCGTTCACGCCGCACACGGCGCAGCGCGCGGGCGCGTCGTGCGAGCGCTGCCACGGCAACCCCCGGGCCGCGGGGCGCGGCATCGCCGTGGCCACGGACACCGAGCCCCTGCACGCGGACACCGTGCCCCTCCCGCCGGCCACGCCCGGCGCACGCCTGCTCACGCCGCAGGAACAGGCGCGGCTGCTGGAACCGTCCGCGGCGCAGCGGGCCGCGTTCGCTCGCCACCTGTGCGCGCTCGGTGTGGAGGAGTGGTTGCCCTGACGGCCCCCCCGAGCGACCATCGATCACCCGGCATGAACACCAGCAACCAGCTACCTGCCGAGCTCGGGATCGAAGACCCGCGGCGCTTTGCCATGGGCGGCATGGCCGAGCTGTTCCTGGCGCGGCGGAGCTTCCCCCACGGCGGCTGGTCCCAGGTGGTGGTCAAGCGCATGCTGCCCCAGCACGCCAAGGTGCCGGAGCTGGTGTCGCGCTTCCGCGAGGAGGCACGGCTGGGTGTGCTGCTGCGCCACGCCAACATCGTGCGCGTGTTCGACTATGCCGAGATCGATGGCTTCCACTACATGGTCATGGAGCAGATCGACGGCGTGGACCTTGCTGCGGTGGCCAAGGCGTGCCAGGAGCGCGGTGTGGCCATGCCCCAGCCCGTGGCCGCGTTCTTCCTCAACGGCATCGCCTCGGCCCTGGCCTACATGGCGGACTTCACCACGCCCGACGGCCGCAACATGGGCCTGGTGCACCGGGACATCAGCCCGTCGAACATGCTCGTGTCGTACGAGGGCGTGATCAAGCTGATCGACTTCGGCGTGGCCAAGGCCACCGAGCGGGACTTCCGCACCCAGGAGGGGTTCTTCGTGGGCAAGTACGCCTACATGTCCCCCGAGCAGGTGCGCAGCGAGCCCGTGGACATCCGGTCGGACCTGTTCGCCCTGGGCAACGTCAGCTTCGAGCTGCTCACCGGCAAGATCCCGTTCCTGGGCGGGTCGGAGTTCGACACCTTCAACCAGATCCTGGACATGCCCACCCCGTCCATGGGCGAGGTCCGCGGCGACATCCACCCCATCCTGGCCGAGGTGACCGAGCGCTGCCTGGCCAAGTCGCTGGACGAGCGCTACCAGCACCCCCTGGCCATGGTGAAGGACCTGCAGCGGTACTTCCACGACGCGGTGGAGCAACCGCCGTCCGTCCTGGCGGTGAGCTTCCTGGAGGATCTGGACCTGATCAGCGGCGCGCGGCGCCCCCGCGAACTCACGCCGAGCGCGCCGGGCGCGCCGCTGCCGGGCGCAGCCCCGATGGTCTCCATGGGTGGTGCGCCCGGTCCTGCGTCAGGTCCGCCTGTGGCCGTTGTGGGAGAGAACACCACCCAGGACGCCGCGCCGGTCCGGCCCGCGGCCCGGCCGGTGGGCAAGGCGGCCAGCTCGAAGAAGTCCGGCGCCCTGCTGGGCATGGCCGTGTTCGGCGGCCTGTTCGTCGCGTTCGCCCTGCTGCTGGTGTGCGGCCTCGGCCGCTGGGTCGTCGGCCTGGTGTTCGGCGGCGGCCCCGATCCGGTGCCCGTGACCGAGGAGGTGGTGGAGGCCGAGGGGGACGGCGCCGACGAGCCGGGCGAGTACGACCACATCTGGAACACGGCGCCGGCCACCCGGTTCGGCAAGGTCAACGTGCACGCGGACGTGACCGAGACCGTGGAGCTGTTCCACAACGGCCAGTCCCTGGGCACCACGCCGATCATCGGCCTGGAACTCGAGCCCGGCCGCTACCGCTTCCAGGCCCGCTGCGACGAGTACGACTGGAGCAGCTGGGTGACCGTGACCGTGGAGGGCGGCGAGACCAAGGAGGTCTCGTTGCAGCCGAGGAGGCGTCAGGAGGCGCCGTAGCCCCTCGGCTGCCCCTCGGCGCCCCTAGCGATCCTCGACCGTCTGGCTGGTCACCGCATCCGCCCCCGCCGGCGTGACCACCAGATCGCGCAGGTGCACCTCGTCCGACGCATCCCCGATCTCCCGCCACAGCTGCCACGACAGCTTCCACACGCTCCACGCGGAGGGCGGCCGCTTGCGGGGGTCGGGCTGCAGCAGCTGCGTCAGCATCTCCACCAGCCGGCCGTCCAGATCGGGCCGGTGCTCCTGGGGCGAGGGATAGGCGCCGGTCACCACCGCGGTGCGCAGCTGGTCGAACGAGCCGGCCGCGAACGGCTGCACCCCGGTCAGCATGCGGTACAGCAGGGTACCCAGCCCGTGCAGGTCGCTGCGGTAGTCCGGAGCCTCGCCGCGGGCCTCCTCCGGGTTGAGCGCGCCCAGCCGGGAGTATGCCTCGCGGAAGGTGGTGCCCATCAGCCGGCCGCGGGCCTGGGCCATGCCGAAGCCGGTGAGCTTGGTCTCGCCGTGGGGCGTGACCAGCACGTGCTGTGGCGCGAGGTTGCGGTGCACCAGGGATAGGGGGCGGCCGTCGGGGTCCGCGGCCTTGTGGGTGTAGGCCAGGATCTCGGCCAGCCGGCTGATCACCACCAGGGCCACGCCCTGGTCCATGTGGCCGAAGCGCTCCAGCAGCTCGTCCAGGCCCACGCCGAGCACCAGCTCGGTCTCGGTGTACATGTAGCCCGGCATGGTGCCGTAGTCCTGGATGGCCACGATGCCGGGGTGCTTGAGGTTGACCAGCAGCCGCGCCTCGTCCAGCAGGCTGGCCTCGGTCTCGGCGTCGGGGACGTGGCTCAGGTCGAGCAGCCGCAGGCGACAGGGCCGCTCCACGCCGAAGCGGGAGATCCGCCGCGCCCGGTAGTAGTACACCGGCCCTTCGACACCTTCAGAGGCGTCGAGCAGGTAGGGGCCGAACTGGGTGGCTTCGGGCATCGGGGGATCATTCTAGGGGAAAAGGGACGTTCGCAACTTGTCAACTTGTTCGGGACCGTGCGGATCCGGTCGGGGGATTGGAGGCGGGACGGGGTCAGGCCACGACGAGGGGCGTGTCGGACGTCGTCGGGATGCATCGGAGCTTGTTGGACGCCCCGAGTAGCGGGCTGACCCCGGCCGATGCGGTTCGGGGCTTGGGTTGGGGGCTGGTTCGTTGGTCCGGGGTGGTTCGTGAGCTGGATTGTCAGAAGCGCCAGATGACTCCGAGGTGGCCGGTGGGCTGGGGGAAGAAGCGGGTGGTGGAGTCGATGCGTACGGCGAGCACGCGGACCACGACGCCGAGGTCGATCGCCGCGGCCGGGCCGAGAGGGAACTGCACGCCCGCGGTCAGGGCCACGCCCGGACCGATCTGGGCGCGGGTGGTGGAGCCCTCGACCAGGGACGGCGTGCTCCAGCCGTCCTCGTCCTCGGATCCCGACGTGGTGCCGGTCCAGGTGACGTACTGCACGTGCGCGGCCACGCAGGGGCCGGCGCCCACGGTCAGGTCGGCCACCGCCTTCTGCCACAGGTGCACGAACAGCAGGTCCAGGCCGATCTGGTGCAGCCGCACGTCCGCACCCTCGACCTCGTGGAATCCCCCGCCGTAGCTCAGCCGCGGGCTGAGCAGCCAGTGGCGGCTCAGCCGGCCGTGGAATGCCAGCTCACCGCCGATCAGGACCGGGCCGTTGGCGATGGGCGGGCCCTGCACCGCGAACTGCAGGGCGAGGCCGTGGCGCGCGCCGTACCAGCCACCCCGGGCCAGGGCGTCGCCCAGGGGCACGGACGCCAGTTCGGTGTCGGCGAGCCAGCGGTTGCCGCCCCAGATCAGGTCCACCTCGCCCACGAGCACGTCCGTGCGGCGCACCTTGCGTACCACGTAGCGGCCGGCGGGCAGGCCGAGGCGGCGCTGCTCACCCGGGGCCTTGTCCACCCGCGCCACCAGCTCGCCCGTGCCCAGGGAGATCACCGAGTAGGTGCCCTCCTGCTCCTCGGCGAACACCAGGACGGCGGCGCGGTCGGCCAGCCGGGTCAGCACCACCTCGCCCGTGCCGTGCAGCTGGAACAGGTGCTCGGGCCGCTGGATCGCGTCGCCCACGGCCGCGGACGTGCGCACGGTCTCGGCGAATGCGTAGGCGTACGCCTCCGACAGGGTGATGCGGCCATCGTCGTCCACGTCGGCCGCGCCGCGCAGGCCCGTGATCAGCGCGCGGCTGAAGATGCCGCCGCCCAGCTCGTCGGACTCCCGGGCCAGCTCGGTGGGCCCGGTGGAGGTGATCACCGCGGTGCCGGTCACGGTCAGGGCCTCGTCCACGCCCACGCTCAGCGGGGCCGCGGGCGCACCCCCCTTGGAGCGGGCCATGGCCCCGCTCTCGCACGCGTCCACGAACGCCACCTTCACACGCGCGGGCGAGCGCGTGAGCCACGTGCGCAGCAGGGCCAGGGACAGCTCGGTGCCGTTCATGTGCAGGGTGTCGTCGCCGGCGTGACCCGAGTAGTACAGCACCACCATCACGTCGTCGCCCCGGTCCACCCCCTCCTGCACCCGGCCCTCGACCACGGCGAGCTTGTCCATCAGCACCGGCGCGGTCTGGCCGATCAGCACCTCGGCCCGGGAGCGCTCGATGCCGCCCAGGGTGCGGAACAGCCGCGCCAGCTCCTCGGCCTCCCGCTCGGCGTGGCGCAGCGGCACCTCGTCGCCTAGACCTACGTTGTTGCCCACGAAGATGCCCAGCCGCAGGGTGCCGGCCGTGGCGGGCGTGGCCAGCAGCAGTGTGACCAGCAACGCGAGCGCGGTCCTCACCGGGGCACCTCCCCCTTGTAGATCAGCAGGCTGCGCTGCTCGGCGCTCACGCCATCGGGCAGGGGCAGGCGGTCGACCTCCTCGATGGGGCGCACGGCCAGGGCGTCTCGGATGGGGACCTCCAGCTCGGCCGCGTCCAGGGGCCGGTCGGCGAGCACGAAGTACACGCGCTCGGCGCCGGCGTAGTCGTCGAGCTCGAAGGAGTGGTCCAGCGCCACCTCGCCCACGGGCGTGGCCGGCAGCCAGGCCTGGGCCTGACCGTCATCCTGCACGTCCACCACGTGGAACCAGCCGTCCGCGGGCAGGTCTGGCTCGAACTGCAGGCGGTCGCCGGGGCGGCACACGGCCACCGCGCCGATGCGCTCCACGCCGTCGCCCCGACCGCGGAGTACGGACAGGCCGAACGAGCCGCGGGCGCGCACGGACACGCCGGCGTCGGCAGCGACCGTGGCATCGCCGATGTCGGCCGGCGCGCTGCGCCACGGCGACCACACCAGCAGCCCGCAGGCCGCGGCCGCCCAGCCCGCGGCCGCGGCGATCCAGGGGCCGGGGGAGCGGCGTTCGGCGCGCTCGCGTCGGCGGAACGCCTCGACCGGGAGGCGCTCGGGCATGCGTCGGCGGGCCATGCTCAGGTCCTTGCGGATGCGCCACAGGCGCTCGCGGCACGCCGGGCAGTGGTCGAGGTGGGCCTCCACGGGCACGGCGCGGTCGGCCTCGAGGTCGCCCACGGCGAGCAGGTCCAGGGTCAGGCGGTCCACGTGGCTCACGTCCGGGGTCGTTTGCGCGGTCATGCGGCCTCCACGCGCAGGATGGCGCGGGTGCGCTTCATCAGGCGGTCCAGGCGGCGCCGCACCGTGCGCTGGGACGTGCCGAGCATCTGGGCCATCTCCTCGATGGTGTGCTCCTCCACGAAGCGCAGGCGCAGCAGGGCGGCGTCGCGGGGTGACAGCCGGTCCAGCAGCCGGCCGAGGGTGCTGTGGGTGGTCGGGTCCACGGTGGACGGGTCGGCCAGGTCGAGCCAGGCCATGGGATCGTCGCGCCAGGGGCGGCGCCGGCGCAGCACGGTGATCGACTCGTTGCGCGCCACGGTGAACAGGTAGGCCAGCGGGGAGCGCTCGTGGTCGATGCGGTTGCGCGCCTTCCACACCTTGTAGAAGGTCTCCTGCAGCGCCTCCTCCGCCTCCTCGGGGCGGCCGCACAGCATGCGGCAGCGGGCGTAGACCGCCGGTCCGTAGCGTGCGTACAGCTCCTGGAACTCGGCGTCGGTCCAGGTCATCCGGCCTCCATTTCACCGGGGAACCAGGTCCACCAGGCCTCGCCCAGCAGGGCCTCGATGCCGCCGTCGAACCACTCGTCGAGGCCCTCGACCGCGTCGACCGCCAGGGCGCCCTCGTGGTCCGTGGTCAGCACGGTCTCGTGGTCCGGCCACAGCACCGTCATGTCCCACTCGTCGTCCTCGTCGCCCTCCTCGTCTTCCTCTTCCCCTTCCACCAGGTCCCACCACTGGCCCAGCACGTCGATCTCGATCATGGTCAGCTGCGTGCCCTCCTCGATCTCCAGCACGCACTCGCACTCGTCGGACATCATGTCCAGGCCCACGGGCAGGCTGTCGCCCAGGTGGTCCAGGTCCCCGTCGGCGTACAGGAACGCCGACATCGCGGATGCGCCCCACAGCTCGTTCCACTCCTCGTGGTCGGGGGGGGTCCAGTCCCCGTCGGCGTCGCGGTCGTCCAGCAGCAGGGGCAGGCCCACGGCAAACGTGAATGCCTCGGCCGTGCGGATCGCGTCGGCCGGTGGCAGGGCCACCTCCGGCGCAGTCACCTCGAGGTAGTCCACGTACTCGTACCAGGTGTCCTCGGCCTCCTCCTCGTACAGCATGTAGACGTCCTCGGAATCCACCTTCACCGGATCGCCGTCCACCCAGCCGTCGGCCAGCATCCAGCGCACGGACCAGGCCGGCGCGGTGGGCAGATCCACGTCGTTCCAGCCCGTGAGCTCCTCGAGTCCCTCCTCGCCGAGCAGACCCTCGCCGCAGCCGCCGAGCAGCAGGGCGAGCAGGGGGAGCAGACTGGCCATCCGCGGGGTGGTCATGGTCATGATGCAGCCCTCGTCGGGAGAGCCTCCATTGTGTCATACGGAGCACGGCGCCCGATGGGGCACCTTTTTCAACCGGAGGCCGTGTCGGAGGGGGATCAGTCGGCGGTGAAGCGCACGGCCGAACCGATCGCGCCCATGGTCCAGTCCGTGATGGTGCCGTCCTCGGTGTAGGCGTGCATGGCGCGGTCGAGCAGGTCGGGCACGAAGAAGGTGGCCAGCCCCTCGTCCACCACGGTCACGCACTGCAGCATCATCGACTCCCAGTCTTCGGGATCGCAGGCGGCCGGATCGCCCAGCAGGGACACGTCCAGGGCCGGGCCCATGGCCTCGGCGATCTCGGCGTAGTCCTCCCCGGACGTGGCCGCGGCCAGGGCCATCTCCCGGATCGCGTCTCCCTGCTCGACCGTGGCGTGGGCCGGCACCAGCGGCTCGAGCACCACCGGGTACAGGTAGTCGCCGGGCAGCACCTCCACCGTGGTGGTGAAGGTCGCGTCGTGGCCGGTGATCGGCTCGGTCAGCACCGCGTCGCCGAGGGGCGCGGTCTCCAGGGTGACGTCGTCGCTGACCCCGCTGCCCACCACCAGCCGCAGCTCGCCCCCGTCGGCGCGGCCCACACGTACCGTGACCTCGGCCGTGGCCCCGGTCAGCGGGATGGTGATCCCGTCGCCGGCCTGGTACGAGGTGCCGTCGACCACCACCTCGACCAGCACCTGGGCGGCGGCCGGATTGCGGGCCACGAACGTGTGTCGCTCGCGGATCCCGTCCAGCACCGAATCGACGTCGGCGCCGTCCGCGTCCTCTACCCGCACGTAGGTCGTGGGGGTGCCCTGCAGCACCAGCGCGTGGCGGTCCGAGCCGCCGATGACGGCCACGTGTACGCCCCGGGCCACCATGGCCTCGACCATCGTCAGGGACTGGCCGTTGGAGCCCCGTCCCTCGTCCAGCACGCCCCGGCGGGCGAACGGGCTGGCCGGCCCATAGGTCGCCTCCCAGTCCTCCAGCTGCTGCGGCGTGGTGGGCATCGAGCCCAGTGCCCAGCCCATGTTCCACACCTCGAGTGCGTCGATCTCGCGGGTGTCCCACATCCACGGGATCCCGTCGATCATGGGGTGGTTGGGCGAGAACAGCCCGCCCTCCGCGTGGGCCTCGTCGATGGCCCACTCCACGTCGTCGAGGTGGGTGCCGTCGCCGTCGGGATCCGTGGACACGTGCTCGGAGATGCCGAAGCGGTTGGCGTGGCCCTTGGTGGAGTACTCCTCGCCCGGGATCAGGATCAGGGACTCGCTCAGCCAGCCCGGATCGACGATGGACGACACGTCGTTGTGGTCGGTGATGGCGACGAAGTCCAGGGCGTTGCCCTCGAACTCGGGGTGGTGCGCCAGGAAGTCCGGGTGGGCGTAGTACTCGGCCAGGGCGATCACCTGGTCCACGTCCTCGTACCCGTCCGAGTGCGTGGTGTGCATGTGCAGATCGCCGCGCACCCAGCCGTCGGCGCGCAGGGCGATGCCCACGTGCGGGTCGCCAGGATCGCTGGTGTCGTCGTCGTCCGCGACCGCGGAGTCGTCGTCCACCACCTCGTCGGGATCGCAGCCGGCGAATCCGAGGATCAGTGGCAGGGCCAGGAAACGGTGCAGCGCCGTGCGCATGGGACCTCCGGGGGCTAGAATCGTGCCGCATGTCGACTCCGGACGCCAGCACGGACCGCACGCTGCCGAGGGTGCTGGGCCTGTGCCTGCTGGCCTTCCTGGTCATGTTCAGCTACGCCATCGCGCGGCCGTCGGCCGAGTCGCTGTTCCTGGAGAACAACGATGCCGCCGACCTGCCCCTGGTGTGGATCCTCGTTGCAGCCGGCGCACTGATCACGGTCGCCATCTACAACCGCTTCTCCCTGCGGTTCGACCTCGTGACCCTGTACGGCCAGGTGTGCGCCATCACCTCGGCCCTGCTGGTGGGGCTGATACTGGCGTGGAAGGCGGACCTGCCCCACGTGGGCTGGGCGCTGTACGTGTGGAAGGACCTGTACATCATCGTGCTGGTGGAGATCTTCTACAGCTTCGCCAACGCGGTGTTCCCGATCCAGCGAGCGCGCTGGTTCTACGGCCTGTTCGGCGTGTTCGGCGGCCTCGGCGGCGTGGTCGGCAACCTGGCCGTGGGGCCCGTGGCCGCGCGCATCGGCACGGTGGACGCCCTGTGGCTGGTGCTGCCCGCGCTGGTGCTGTCGTGGGCGCTGTGCCTGCTGTTCGCCCGCCTGTTCGGGGCTCGCGCGCCCATGCGCGAGGTGGCCGACCGGGAGCCGGGCGGATGGGCGGACGGTCTGCGGGTGGTGCGCAGCAGCTCGTACCTGCTGCTGATGCTGGGCATGATCGCGGTGGTGCAGGTGGCGATCACCCTGATCGACTACCAGTACAACAGCCTGCTGGAGGTGACGTACGCGGATACCGACGTGCGCACCGGTATCAGCGGAAGGGTGTACGCGGCGGTCAACTTCGGCACCATGATCTGCCACGCCTCGGTGGGGCCGATCCTGCGCGTACTGGCCATCCCGCGCACCCTGCTGGGCGTGCCGCTGCTGCTGTGTGTGGCCGTGGTCGGGTTCGCGGTCAACCCCGCCTTCGGCACCATCGCCGTGGCCAAGGTGGCGTCCAAGGTGCTGGACTACACCATCTTCCGCGCGGCCAAGGAGATGCTGTACATCCCGCTGAGCTACGTGGAGAAGACCCGGGGCAAGGCCGTGGTCGACATGCTGACCTACCGGGTGGCCAAGGGCGGGGCCTCGCTGCTGCTGCTGGGGCTGGCCGCGGTGGCCACCCAGGGCCTGATCACCGGCATGATCCTGGGCATGATCGCCATCTGGCTCGCGCTGACCGCCGCGATCGTGGCGCGGTTCCGCAAGCGGGTGAGCCGGGAAGAGGAGATCGCGGGGGGCGGGACCTAGCAGTCCTCGCTGTCGGCATCCGCCTCGTAGCCGCACTGGGCGCCCGGGGGGATCACCTCCAGCCAGTTGAACCAGATGGGGTGGTTCTCCTGGTACCACTGCAGGACCTCGAGCAGCACCTCCTGCTCCTCGCGATTGATCACGTCCAGCGGGATGCGGTCGAAGCACACGCGGATGTTGTCGCCGAAGTAGTCCAGCGCCTCGGTGCACAGGGTCTGCAGCTCGTTGCGGATGCGGCCCGAGTCCGATACCCGCACTGGCCGGCTGAGGAAGTCTTCGCCGCGCAGGAAGCGGATCAGCAGCGGGTTGAACACCAGCTGGCTCTCCTCCATGTCCTCCTGCAGCTTCAGCGCGAACGTGATGCGCTTGTCACCGCGGCTGGTGGCCAGGCGCACGGTGACGCGGTACACGCCGTCCTGGCCCTCCACCGGCTCCACGCCCGGCGCGCCGGAGTACGGATCGGGGCACATGTAGCCGCACACGGCCAGCACGTCCCAGCGCTTCTCGGGGAAGAAGTCGTCGGCACAGACCGCCGCGCGACTCAACGGCACGTGCGCGTCCCGGGCCTCGAAGATCATGCGGCGGTAGTCGGCCAGCTTGGCGGTCGACGGGGTCTCGCCCAGCAGCCCCGAGAGCCGGTCGGCGAAGTCCTCGGCCTCCGGGTCGAGGTGCATCACCTTGCGCTCCCGCTCCCAGCTGAGCCGGAACTTGGAGGTGAACACCGACAGGGACGCCTCCAGGTCCAGCATAGGCGCCAGGCTGGCGGCCTGCAGGGCCTCGGCCGAGGCCGCGTACCCGTCGCACAGGAACAGGTGGGTCTCGCCGTCGTCGTCCTGCCACGTGCCGATCTCGTAGGTCGGCGCGTACGTGCCGGACTCGGTGAACACCTGGCCGCCGCTGGTGGGCAGGGTCCAGCCGTCCTCGACCAGGTGCACGCTCGCCTCCTCCCACTCCTGCCACAGGCTGCCGATGCGCCTCCTGCGACTGGCGGATCCGGCCAGCGTCCACACATGGATGTTCTCGCGCTTGATGCCGGGATAGGTGGCGTCGATCGCCTCGGCGACCTTGCCCCGCGGCGTGCGGTAGTCCAGCAGGATGGAGGATTCCTCGGCGGTGCGGACCACGGCGCGGGGCAGGAACAGGTTGCCCACGTAGCCCTCGTAGGGCCGTACCACGCTCAGCGGCTGGTCGAACAGGTGCAGCACGGTCAGCGAGCCGGTCTCGGCCCCCTGGGCGAACCGCGACGTGTTCTCCAGGGTGTCGATGGCCGCCCCCCACACCGTGATGCCGGCCTCCTTGAGCTCGCGATAGAAATCGTCCCACTCGTAGGCCGGGTTGTTGATCAGCTTGGCCACCCGCTCGTCGAGCCAGCGCGCGATCTGCGGTCGGGCGTAGACGCGGCCGAAGCCGAGCTGGGGGTTGCTGCCCATCTCGGCGGACTCGCCGCCCTTGGGCATCAGGCCCTCGCCGAGGCTGACCATGATCGCGTGGTTCTCCGGCAGCAGCCGCGACAGGTACCACAGGCTCTCGGACAGCACGTAGGCGCTGACCGCGTCGGCGTCCTTCTTGACCTGGTTGAGCAACGGCTTGGGTGCGCCCTTGCCCTCGCCGAAGCGGCCGAACAGCTGCGTGCCCAGCGCCGTGACCGCGGCGGCCAGGGCCAGCTGGCGCTCCGTGCGGCCGTCCACGAACGACAGGTCGGAGGTGAACTCGGCCAGGGGCTCGCCCCGGGGCCACTCCACGTCCACGTCCTCCAGCCACAGGTGGAAGCGGGTGAGCAGCGGCCGGGTGTCGAAGGCCCACTGGGCGATCAGGTTGCGCTTGGCTTGGGGGGTGTTCTGCATGGCTGTCTGCGCGCGGAGCGCTCCTCCATGGTGGACCTGTCAGTGTAGACCTCGTTCTCGGGAGTCGCCACCCCCTGCACGCACGCGGCGGAGGACCACCCATGCCGTTGAACCGGGGCGAACCGGACCGGTGGAGAGGACGGAGCGTCCGCCGCCGCGTCAGTCGTTCTTGAGCTTGTTGGCCAGGGTGTTGCGGTGGATGCCGAGCAGCTCGGCGGCCTTCTTCTTGTTGCCATTGCACAGATCCAGTGCACGCTGGATGTGCTCGCGCTCCACCTCGGTGAGGGTGGGGAAAGACTCCGACGACAGCGGCGCGAGGTCCATGGCCGGGGGCAGATCGCGCTTGAGCACCCGCGATCCCTTGCAGCGGATGGCCGCGTAGCGCAGCACGTTGTCGAGCTCGCGCACGTTCCCCGGCCAGGTGTGGGCGCGCAGCTTGCGCATCACCGGCTCGCCGATGGCCTTGACGCCCTTGCCCTGGGCCTGGGCGATGTTGGACAGCAGCTGGGCGCACAGACCGGGAAGGTCCTCGGTCCGCTCGCGCAGCGGGGGCACGGTCACCTCGTACACGGCGAGGCGGTAGTACAGGTCCTCGCGGAAGCGGCCCGCCGTGACCTCGGCGCGCAGATCCCGGTTGGTGGCCGCGATGATGCGCACGTTGACCGGGCGGGGCTTGTGCGAGCCCACCGGCCGCACGGCGTGGTCCTGCAGGAAGCGCAGCAGCGTGACCTGGCCCTGCTTGGACAGCTCCCCCACCTCGTCGAGGAACACGGTCCCCCCGGCCGCGGCCTCGAACAGGCCCAGGCGGTCCTCCTTGGCGTCGGTGAAGGCGCCGGCCTCGTGGCCGAAGAACTCCGACTCCAGCAGGGTCGCCGTGAGCGCGCCGCAGTTGCACGCCAGGAACTTGCCGCTGGCTCGGCGACTCTCGAGGTGGACATAGCGGGCGACCACCTCCTTGCCCGTGCCCGTGGCGCCCTGGATCAGCACGGTCTCGTCCGTGGGTGCGACCGCGGCCGCCGCCGAGATCACATCCTGCATGGCGGGCGACCGGCTGCTCTCAAGACCGTGGGCGGCCCGCACGACCGCGTCCTTCTCCGAGCGGTCCACGATCACCGCCGGGGGGCCGACCAGGTCCATCACTGCTCGCTCGCTGATCTCACCCAGGTGCTCGATCACGGTGCGCGCCAGCCACGGCCGGCCAGCCCGTACGGCCTCGCGGTGGGCCCAGCGCAGGTAGTGGATGGCGTCGCGTTCGCGCCCCTTGCGCAGCAGGGTCCGGGAGAAGGCCAGCAGGGCGTCGACCAGCCGGTCGGGGCGCCGCTGCTGCTGGAATGCCTGGCCGGCGTGCTCCATGGTCTCACGGGCCAGCGAGGTCAGGCCCTCCTCCACGTGCAGCTGCGCGCGCACGGCCAGCACCTGGGCGCGCATGGCGGGCCGGTCGATGCGGTGGAAGTAGCCGCCGACCTGGTCCAGCTTCTGACGGATCGCGTCGGCCTCCTCCTCGCCCGGGCCGGCCAGCAAGGCGGACGCCTCCTCCAGCCGGGTCAGCTCCTGGTTGACGTGGTCGGCCAGGTCGGCGAAGTCCTCCCGCGCCTGGGACAGCAGCACCATCGCCCGGTCGGCGTCGCCCATGCGCGTGGCCACCTTACCCAGGTTGCGGCGGGCGAACGCCTGGCCGTGGCGGAAGCCCGACTCGATGCTCAGCTCCAGATCGCGCTCGAACCCCTCCTGGGCCGCGACCAGGTCGCCGCGGACCAGCGCCAGCAGCCCCTGGCGAGAGGCCAGCAGGGCGCTCAGCGGCAGGTGGTCCAGCTCCTCGATGGTCTCCTCGGCCTTGCGGAAGAAGAACTCGGCGTGGTCCAGTTCGCCGATCTCCAGGTAGGTCTGGCCCAGGGAGAGGTACTCCTTGGCCAGCATGAAGCGGTCCCCCAGGCGGTTGAGGCCGTCCAGGGAGATCTGGTGGTGCAGCAGCGAGCGGGGCGCGGCCCCCAGCAGGGACAGGTAGATCGCGCGGGCCCGGTGGAAGGCGCCGATCAGGGACAGGGGGGCATGCTCGGCCTGGTCGGCCACATCCTCGAGGATGCGCGCTGCCCGCTCCACCCGCCCGTCGCGGAAGGCGAGGCGGGCCTCGACCATGGCGCGCAGCAGGGGTGGCTCGTGTGCGATCGAGGCGCGGGCGTCGACCAGGCAGCGCCGGGCGCCGGACGAGTCGCCGCGCCGTTCCAGGGTCTCGGCCTGCTTGAGCGCGGCCCAGGCGCCGAGTGCGTCGTCACCGCGCGCCAGCCGCGTGAACACGGGCAGGGCCTCGTCGAGTCGATGTCGCCGCAGGTGGTCCTCGGCGCGGAGCGCGTCGGCCAGCGTGCACCACGGCTCGCCCGCCCGTTCGAGCTTGCGCAGGGCCCGGGCCAGGGCGCCGGCGCGGAACAGGAACAGGCTGGCCTGCGCCAGGGCTGCCTGCTCGATGATCTTGCGTGGCTGACTGCGCTGCTGCTGGACCACGCCGTCCGCCGGTCCGTGCAGGATCACGAACCACCCCGTGTCGGAGAGTTTCGCGTCGTTCATGGGAGCTCCCTTGCTCCCAATTGTGCCCTGTTTTTGTGCTCTTGTGCTCGAAACCATGCTCACTCCCACCCAAACCCATTCACTGGATTTCCAGGAGCAAGATCCGGGCCAGGGAGGGATCAGGAGAAGAAAGGGAAGAAAGGAAGAGAAAGAGAGGAAGGGGTCAGATCTGGGATTGTGTATTCTTGTGGATAACCTCGTGCGCGGTCAGGGGATTGGAGGCGGTACGGGTTCAGGCCGCGACTTGGGATTCGCACCGGATCGGGTCGGTGTAGACCGGATGGGGCAGGGCGAATCCCAAGATAGCGGGCTGACCCCGGCCGATGCGGTTCGGAGCTTGGGAAAGGGGGATTCTGTGTCCTCGGGGGGCGTCAGTAGTTCTCTTCGAGGTATTCCTCGGTGGCCTCGAACATGCCGTCCATGCCCCACTTGGTGGTGCCGGCGATGACGTCCTCGCCCACGCCCTCGATGACCGTCTCGTGCCACAGGGACATGTAGCGGCGGCCGCCGTCGTCGTCGGGCATGAAGATGTCGATGGAGAAGCTCTGGTGGATGGCCACGTTGCCGGCCTCACCGATGGCGGCCTCCTCGATCCAGGAGCGGCCCATGATGCACCACTGGCCGCTGCCCGGCTCGTACAGCTCGGCCCAGCGCCAGTCCTTGTGCATGTCGTAGGTGATGTCCATGATCGCGTTCTGCTTCATGATCTCGTTCATCGAGAACAGCTCGTTGCAGGTGCGGTCGAGGAAGCAGTCCGGGTCCGTCGTTGGAGCCACGAAATCGCGCACGTACAGGTCGGGGGAGGCGGGCTCCACCTCGGTCTGGTCCTCCATCACGATCACGGTGGCGTGGGCCTCGGGCGCGTAGGCCGAGTCGGTGATCATGGACACCGGCCCGGCGAGGGTCAGGTCTGCGCCCGGGTGGGTCACGCCCGCGACGTCCTCCTCGTCGAGGGCCGCGGGGGAGTAGCAGCGGTCCTCGTATTCCACGGTCAGGTCCATGCCGTCGAAGAAGTCGTACAGGTTGCCCAGGCCCACCTCGGCCACGCCCTCGTCGAAGTTGTCCCACTCACGGAACATGTAGGCGGACAGCTCGCTGAGCTCGGTGGGCGCCTCGGGCGGGGCCTTGCAGCCCAGGGTGGCGGCCGTGGCCAGGGCCAGGGCGGCCAGCAGGGTGAGGCGGATGGTGGTCTCGGCTCGGTCTCTGCGCATCGGTTCCTTCCCGGTCCCTGTCATGACACATCCGTACGGTCCATGGGAAGGGCAGGTCCGCTCCTCGCTTCCCTTCGAGGGCGGATACGACTATGTACGGGGCCGTGGGTGAGCCTTCCCCCGAGCCGGCGCCGGACGCTGCACGCTACGAGGTCGACTGGCGGCTGATCGTCAAGGCCAACGTGGGCCTGGTGGTGCTGCTGGGCATCTCCTACCTGTGCGGGATGGCGTTCCGCGAGCCCATCGAGGCGGCTGGCCTGTGGTCGCTGGAGCGGTTCGGCATGGTGGGCATCGCCGTGGGCACGGTGTTCACCGACTCCAGCCCGCTGCCCATGACCAACGAGCCGCTGGCCCTGCTGGCGCTGAGCGCGGGCCGCACCGCCAACCACGTGTTCGTGGTGATCGCGAGCGCCTCGGTGTTCGCCGGCCTCGTGGGGCACACCGCAGGGAGACTGGTCGGCGGTCGCACGTTCGTGGGGCCATGGATCCGGCGCCGCTACCCCGGCTTCCAGGCCTTCATGGAGGACTGGGGCGCAGTGGGCGTGGCCATCTGCGCGCTGCTGCCGATCCCGTTCGCCCTGTCCACCTGGACCGCGGGCATGACCCGCGTGCCATTGCACAAGGTGATGGCGGCCAGCCTGGTGCGTATCCCCAAGACCGCGTTCTACGTGTGGCTGATCGCCCAGGGGTGGAACGCGGGCGCCTCCTGAGAGGGGTGGGGTCCGTGCTCGGGTGCGTGTAGACTTGGGCACGCGGCATGGCCCAGCCCACGACCATCCCCATGTTCGACGTCCCCCGTCCGCCGGACGAGCAGGCGATCCGCGACCGGATCGCCGAGCTGCACGCCCAGGTGGTGGACCGGGTGGAGCAGCGCGGACTGCGCAAGGGTCGCGGCGTGTACTACACGTCCGAGCCGATCACCCGCTACATCGTGGCCGCGTGCGTGGGCGGCACCCTGCGGCAGCGGGAGCAGCGGCTGCGCATGGAGTTCGGCCTGCACCGGTCGGGGCGCAAGAGCAAGGCCGCGCAGGAGGCCTTCTGGACCGCGTGGCGCGATCGGGTGCTCAAGCGCATTCGTGTGGTGGATCCCGCGTGCGGCTCGGGCGCCTTCCTGCTCGCGGCCTTCGATCACCTGCTGGCCGAGTACCGGCGAGCCAACGAGGCCCTGGACGGGCTGCGCAAGGGCCAGCGGTCCGTGTTCGACCTCAACCGCACCATCCTGGCGCGTAACCTGTTCGGCGTGGACCTGTCGGCCGAGGCCGCGGAGATGACCCGGCTGTCGTTGTGGCTGGCCAGCGGCGAGGCCGGGCACCGGCCGCCCTTCCTCGACGGCCACATCCGCCAGGGCAACGCCGTGGTGGCCGACCCGTCGCTGGACGACCGCGCGTTCGACTGGCGGGAGGCGTTCGGCGAGGTGTTCGCCGGCGGCGGCTTCGACGTGGTCGTGGGCAACCCGCCCTACGTGCGCCACGAGCTGCTGGACGGGGACGTCAAGCCGTACCTCGAGCAGCGGTTCGCGGCGTTCGCCCCCGGTTCGGACCTCTACACCTGCTTCCTCGAGCTCGGGGTCGACGTGCTGCGCGCCGGCGGTGTGCTGTCGTACATCGTCACCAACAAGTGGATGCGCGCGCGCTACGGCGAGGGCCTGCGCCGCCTGCTCGGAGAGCGGACCCTGGTGGAGCAGGTGGTGGACTTCGGCCACGCGCCCGTGTTCGCCGACGCCGAGGTGTTCCCCTGCATCGTGACCGTGCGCAAGCCGCCGCCGGCCGAGGAGGGCATGGCCGCGGGCGTGTGCCGGGTGGAGGACGCGGACGCGGCCCAGGCCGACCTCGCCGGGTACGTGCGCAGGCACAACTACTTCGTACCCCGGGCGCGCTTCGGCGCGGATACGTGGTCCCTGGAGCACCCGGCGGTGGACGCCCTGCTGGAGCGGCTGCGCGAGGGTACGGTGGCCTTGCGGAAGTTCGCCGGCACCAAGCCCTACTTTGGGGTCAAGACCGGGTGCAACGCGGCGTTCCTGGTCGACGGCGAGACCCGGCAGCGGCTGGTCGACGAGCACGGAAGCTCGGACGAGCTACTGGTGCCGTTCCTGCGCGGGCGGGACATCCGCCGCTGGCGGCCGGTGCAGCAGGACCTGTGGCTGATCCTGGCGCGACGGGGCATCGAGATCGAGCGCTACCCCGCGGTGCAGCGCCACCTCGAGGGCTTCCGCGAGCGGCTGGAGCCGAAGCCCGACGACTGGGACGCGGACGCGAACGGCCGCTGGCCGGGCCGCAAGCGGGGGTCCTACCGCTGGTGCGAGCTGCAGGACACGGTCGACTACCACGAGCTGTTCCGCGGCCCGAAGATCGTGACCCAGGACCTGGCCACCTACCCCTGGTTCTGCCTGGACACCAGCGGTGCGTTCGCAGTCAACACCTGCTACATCTGGCCCACGGACGACCCGTACGTGCTGGGCTGGATGTGCTCACCGCTGGCGTGGTGGGTGATGCATCGCACCCTACAGCACGGCATCAACGACACCCTGCGCATGTTCCGCGCCCAGGTCGAGACCCTGCCCGTAGCCGAACCGACCCCGGCCCTACGCCAGGAGGTCGTCGAGCTCGTCGGCGAGCTGCTGGCCCTCACCGATCTCGAACGCCTCCACCCCGACCCTTCGCGCGAGAAGGCCATCCAGGACTTCGAGCACCAGCTCTCCGACCGCATCTGCGAGGCCCACGGCCTGAGCTACAACGAGCAGCAGCTGATGTGGAGGACAGCACCGCCCCGAATGCCGATCCCAGGCCCGGCCAGGGAAAACGGACGTACGTAGGAAATCAACGAACTCTCGAAGGTTCTTGGTTTCTTACGTACGTCCCTTTTCTTCCTCCGCGCGATCAGCAGGACCTGCAACACCAGCAGCGGAGCCGGGCGGGCAGGGTGAGCAGCGCGAGGATCAGCAAGGGCGGGAAGGCTCGCATGACGGCATTGTGCCCCAAGGCCGTGATATCGTCGCGGTTCGGGTGGGTTTGACCCGCCGTTCGAGCGAGGTGAGGCGTGCAGAGCAAGGGCTGGCTGGTGGCGATGGGATTCGTGGTCGGGCTGTCGGGGTGCTGCTCCAACATGGCCGAGCTGTTCAGCGGCGCGGGGGACGTGCCCGAGGTGAAGAGGGAGGCCGCGGGGACCCCGGCAGAGGGCGCGCGCGCGGTCGACGAGGGCGGGGACGAGGAGCAGGCCACGGAGTCGAGCTTCGCCGTGGGGCCGGCCACGCCGCCGCAGGGCGATGCTGGTGACGAGGATCCCGACCCGATGGCCGTCCGCGGTGACACGGGCAGCGCGGGCCGCGAGGACGCGGGCGGGCGGCCCGCGGAGGGCGGCGACGGCGTCGAGGCCGCGGCCGACGGCGAGGTGCAGGAGGGGACCGCGGGCGAGGGCTACGTGGTCAGCGAGGGGGACGACAGCACCCTGTTCCTGAAGATGGACGCCAACAACGATGGCCTGATCGAGGCGTCGGAGTTCCGGGGTAGCGAGGACCAGTTCGCCCGCACCGACGGCAACGGGGACGGCTTCATCGACGCGGAGGAGGCGCGGCTGCACCGGCCTTCGGGTCGTCGGCCGCCGGACGTCATGGAGCTGGACGCGGACGGCGACGGCCGCGTGTCCCGCGCCGAGTTCCCGGGCCGCGACCAGAAGTTCACCCGGCTGGACGCGAACGGGGACGGCTACATCGACGGGAGCGAGGCGCCGGGGCAGTAGCCGAGCAGGACGTCCACTGCAGCCCTGTCGATTGACGTATCAGGGCGACGTTCCTATGGTGAGCCGGAGCGGACGATCCGCACACACGGGGAGACGACGATGAAGGTTGCGGTGGTGTACTACTCCGAGGGCGGGAACACCGAGGCGGTGGCCCGCGCGATCTACGACGCGGTCGAGCTGACCGACAAGACCCTGGCGCCGCTGATGGACGTCGACGACCTCGCGGCCTACGACCTGGTGTTCTTCGGCTTCCCGGTGCAGGCCCACTCCGTGCCCGTGCCCGCTCAGCGGGTGCTGCGTACCGCGGCGTCGGGCCAGAAGCTGGCCCTGTTCTCGACTCACGGCTCGTTCCGCGGCGGTCCCCTGGCCGTGACCGCGTTCCACAGCGCCCTCGGCGTGGTCGGCGATGCGGCCGTGCAGGGCACCTTCGGCTGCCAGGGGCGGGTCAAGCCCAGCATCATCGAGGCGGTGGTGAACATGCCCGAGCATCGCGGCTGGGCCCTGGAGGCGCAGGGCGCGGCCGGTCACCCGGACGCGGCCGATCTGGAGGACGCCGGGGAATTCGCGAAGCTGATGGTGGCCAAGGCCCAGGCGCTCTGAGCCGCCCCCGCGCGGGTCAACGCCCCGCGGCCGCACCGTTCCCCCTCGACTCGACCGGGGCCAGCAGGTCGTACACCAGCATCCGCTCGTCACCCGCCACCCGCGCGAAGCGCCGGTCGATCCGGTAGGCCTGATCGGCCCACTGTTCGTCCGGCGTTTCCTCCTTGTGCAGCACGACGAAGCGGTAGCCCATGGCGGTGAGCTCGGCCAGGTCCTCGGGTGCGTACTCCAGCGCGTGACGGTAGCCGCTGCTGATCTCGTGCAGCGACGCGACCAGCGAGTTGCTGCGCAGGAACTCGCGGAACGGCTCGGGCTGCAGCCGGGCGGGCTTGAAACCGTGGCCGCCGGCCATGACCGCGCGACCGTGGTAGAGCTGGTCGATGTTGTACAACTCGGACTGCTCGAACGGCAGCTGCACCAGGTGCCCCTCACCCAGGGTGTCGAGCTGGCGATAGCAGGCGGGATAGGCGTACTGGGTGGTGGGCAGGGGGGCCAGACCACTGAGCGACGCCTCCACGAGCATGCCGCTGACGAACCCGACGGCGCCGAGGCGCCCCAGCCAGCGCATGGGGAACTGGCGGTGGTGGGCGACGTGGAAGGTATAGCCCGCGGCCAGGGCCAGGCCCAGGTAGAACACCACCAGCTGCAGGTGGGGCGCGGTCAGCCGCGCGTACAGGGGCACTGCGTAGGCGGCCGCGACGTAGAGCGGGCTGGTCCAGCCGTCGCCCGGGCCGTAGACCGGCCCCAGGGAGAGCCACACGGCCACGGCCATGCCCGCGCCGAGCAGCACCCGGTGTCGGCCCAGCGCGGCAAAGGCCAGCAGCAGGCCGATGGCCGCGCCCGGGATCAGGATCAGGGGGGCGCTGCCCGGAATGGGCGCCATGGTGGCGCGCGAGCGCAGATCGAAGCGTTCCAGGGCCGCGGGGCTGTGGCGCATGTAGTCGGCCAGGCTGCGATCCGTGACCTGGGTGTACTGGGTCTCCAGCATGGCGAAGCCGGGGCCGTCCTCGAATCCCGGGGGCGGACCATCCGCTCCGCGCACGCACGACACCATCACCGGGGAGACCAGCGCCACCGCGGTGATACCGGCCACGCCCAGCCGGGCCGCGAACCGGGGCCAGCCGCCCGCGGGCGCGCGCACCGTGACCAGCCAGGCGATGATCGCCGGGATCAGGAACAGCGCGTAGTACCAGAAGCACAGCCCCACCAGAGCTGCGGCCACGCCCGTCAGCAGGGGCCAGCGCAGCTGCGCCCGCCAGCGGGTGGCGATCAGGGCCAGCAGCAGGAGCGGGATGGGGAACAGCAGGGCGTTGCGTAGCTGGCCGGTGGCGACCTGGAACAGGACCACCGGGTTGAACGCCCACACGGTCGCCGCGACCATGGTGGGCACCACGCGGCCGCGGAACAGGCGCAGGCCCAGGGGCACGAACGTGGCGAAGTTGAGGGTCACCAGCAGCACGCAGGTCCAGTTGAAGCACCCGGGCCAGCCCACCAGATGGCGCAGGGGCCACGCGATCAGCACGTCCACGAAGTTGGCGCCGGTCTGCAGGCCCAGGTCGATGCCCCAGGGGTGGTAGGCGCGGTCGGTATGCAGGTCGATATCGCCCCGGTCTAGCAGTCTTCGGGGAAAGGCGCCTCGACGCAGTCTGAGGACTGCGCTGGC
>CAZXHG010000112.1:0-30728 GCA_964639985.1 uncultured Rickettsiales bacterium | reverse complement strand
TCAGCGTGCCGGCGTGGCCGATGCCGATCCAGAACACCAGGTTGACGATGGCGAAGCCCCAGCCCACGGGCACGTTCACGCCCCAGACGCCGGTGCCGGTGAACAGCAGGTACAGGATCATCGACCCGAACAGGCCGAGCAGCGACAGCGAGATGGCCATCGCGATGTACCAGCCGATGGGCGGCTTCGGCCGCTCGACGATGGAGCACACCTTCTCGGTGATGGTGGCGTAGTCCACGCCCTCGAGGACCTGGGGCGGTCGCTGCCGGGGATCCTCGATCGTGGTGTTGTCGACGGGCAGGCTGGCCATCAGTGCTGCCCTCCGTGCTCGTCGTCTTCGGGGCCGTCGGCGTGGTCGGTCCCATGATCGCCGTCGTCGTCACCGCCGGGGTTGGTCACCCGGGCCAGGTACTTCAGCCGCGGCCGGTTGTTCATCTCGCCGAGCATGGCGTAGGCGCGCGGATCGGTGTGCAGCTTCGCGATACGGCTCTCGGGGTCGCCGAGGTCGCCGAACACGATGGCCCCGGCCGGGCAGGCCTGGGCGCACGCGGACGTGACCTCGCCATCGGTGAGGTCACGCCGTTCGTTGCCCGCGTCGATCTTCGCGGCGCTGATCCGTTGCACGCAGAAGCTGCACTTCTCCATCACGCCGCGGGACCGCACGGTCACCTCGGGGTTGAAGCGCATCTTCTCCACGTCGGTCTGCGGGTCCATGAACTTGAAGAAGTTGAACCGCCGCACCTTGTACGGGCAGTTGTTGGAGCAGTAGCGGGTGCCCACGCAGCGGTTGTAGACCATCACGTTGAGCCCCTCGTGGTCGTGCACGGTGGCGGCCACCGGGCAGACCTGCTCGCAGGGGGCGTTCTCGCAGTGGTGACAGGTGACCGGCATCAGCGCCACGGCCGGCGCGTCCGCGTCGCCGCGGAAGTAGCGGTCGATGCGCAGCCAGGCCATCTCGCGGCCCTTCTCCACCTGTTCACGGCCGACCACGGCGATGTTGTTCTCCGCCTGGCAGGCCACCACGCAGCTGTTGCAGCCGTTGCAGGCGTTGAGGTCCACGGCCATGGCCCAGCGGTGCCCGTCGTACTCGTGGGGCTTCCACTGCTGGTCCAGGGGCGGGTGATGCACCACGTGGGCGGCGAAGTCCGGGTGGTGCCGGTACTCGGCCAGGTCCGCAGAGCGGACCAGGTCGTCGATGCGTCGCTCCATGCCCTGCTCGCCGATGGGGTCGAGGGGGTAGTGGTCCTGGGTGCAGGCCAGGTCGTGGGTCCCGCCCGCGGCCGACACACCGGCCCCGGCGATGTGGTGCATGGCCGCCGTGCTGCGCAGGGGGTAGCCGTCCGTGCCCACGCCGTTGCCCACCTCGCCAGCGGCCCGGCGGCCGTACCCCAGCGGCAGCGTGGCGCAGCCCCGGGCCTGGCCGGGCATCACGTAGGCGACCGCCTCCACGGTCTGGCCCGCAGCCGTGATCGAGACCCGGTCGTTGGTCTGGATGCCGAGCTCGTCGGCGTCCGCCGGCGCGATCAGCACCGGGTTGTCCCACGTGACCTTGGTCAGCGGATCCGGGGTCTCCTGCAGCCAGCCGTTGTTGGCGAAGCGGCCGTCGAACAGCCGGTTGTCCGGCACCAGCTCCAGGTCCAGTCCCGCGCCCGTGCCGCCGGCTGCCAGCGCCGCCAGCCCGCTCCAGGCCGTGGCCAGGTCCGCGCGCACGGCCGGGATCTCGGCGTCCTCCTCGCCCTCGGGCGCGGCGGGTGTCAACGACACCTGCACCGGCGCGCGGGCCGAGTCCTCGAGCCGGCCGTCCTGCAGCAGCGCGTACCAGCGCTCGTCACCACCGCCGATCCGGGGTTCCAGCGTGCGCCGGACGATGTCCCGACCCGAGGTCGGCCCGCCGTCCCCCAGCAGGCCGGCCACCAGCTCGATGCTGGAGCGGCCCTCGTACAGCGGTGCGATCAGCGGCTGCACCACGCTCACGGTGCCGTCCGGCCCGGTCGCGTCGCCCCACGCCTCGAGGAAGTGGGCGCGCGGCAGGTGCCACGAGCACAGCGCCGAGGTCTCGTCCTCGTACAGGCCCAGCCGGACCGTGGTGGCCACGCTGCCGATCCTGTCGCCGAAGGCCAGGTCCACTGGCGCGTCGTATGCCGGGTTGCCGCCCAGCATCACCAGGGTCTGCACCTCGCCAGCGTCGATGGCGCCGGCCAGCCCGGCGATCGCGTCGGTGTGCTGCGGCCGGTCCGGATCCGTGTCCTCGGT
This sequence comes from uncultured Rickettsiales bacterium, assembly GCA_964639985.1. Classification (GTDB taxonomy): domain Bacteria; phylum Myxococcota_A; class UBA796; order UBA9615; family CAYRNR01; genus CAZXHG01. The sequence goes on along the minus strand of CAZXHG010000112.1, from coordinate 28,475 downwards.
GTACTCCACCGTCCAGCCGTCGTTGCCCAGCAGCGTGTTGGCCGCGGCCACCAGGGCGTGCACGGCCGCGGGCTGCCGCGGTCCGGCCACCAGCAAGGAGCGGCCTGCGTGCTCGACCAGGTCGTGCACCATGCGGTCGCGAAGCTCCTGTGTGTCCTCCGGGGCCGGGTTCTTCTGGCCCACCACGGCGGCCAGCTCCTCCCAGGCCGCGCCCCGCGCGTCGTGGTGCAGCAGCGCGCCCACCAGGCTGGCGATGAAGCGAGGCATGTCCGCCGGACGCAGGGGCAGCCGGTGGTCGGCCATGGCCCCGGTCAGGCTGTAGGAGCTCTCCACCGCGTACAGCCGGTTCATCACCTTGCGGTCGGGCTGGCGTGCGCGGGCCAGGTCGTGGGCATGACGCACGGCGTCGGGGTGGTGAAGCAGCAGCTCGGCGTCCAGGCAGACCAGCGCCTCGCAGCGGTGCAGCTGCAGGTGCGGCCGCAGCGGCCGGCCGAATGCCTGGCGGGTGCCCTCCCGCTCGTTGTCCCACGAGACCGGCTCGTACTCGGTCCACCGGGCCTGCGGGAACGCGGCCCCGAACCGCTGGCGCAGGTCGGCGAGGCTGGGCGAGGAGCTCGCCTCGGTCAGCACGGCCAGGCCCTGGCCGCCGCTCGCGCGCAACGCGGCGAAGTGCTCGTCGGCGAACGCGGCCCAGTCGTGCCAGGTGCGCTCCTCGCGGCTACCGCCGGAGCGCCGCGCGACCGCCGTGGACCGCTCCGGGTCGTACATCTCCAGGATCGCGGCCTGGGCCAGGGCGCTGGTCGCGCCCAGGCTGGCCGGGTGCAGCGGGTTGCCCTCCACCTTGATCGGCCGTCCGTCCACGCTGGTCACCAGCAGGCCGAGGGCCGCGCCGCCCAGGTCCATGGCCGTGGCGTAGTGTTCCGCCTCCCCCGGTTCCCGCCCCTCGGGACGGCGGGCGTGGGGCACGATCCGCTCCTCGGGCCGCCGGCAGCCGGCCAGGCCGGCCATGGCCAGGGAGGCCCCCAGCAGCTTGAGGAAGCCGCGCCGCGAGGCGGGCTCCAGCACCAGCGCGGCCAGGTGGGGGTAGCGATCGCGCAGCTGCTGACGGAAGGCAGGCGCGTTGGCCCTCTCCTCGAGGCTGCGCCACAGGTCCTGCTGGCTCACCGGTGGCATGTCGAACAATCCTCCGATGGCATGATCCCCTGGGACTCCATCAGTCGCTTGCCCTGCACCCGCTGCTCCTCGGCGGGCTCCCAGTCCAGGTCGGTGACGTGCTGTACGGGCCGCAGGTGCTCCTCCGGGTGCCGGTGGCAGCGCAGGCACCAGCCCATGCTCAGCAGCTCCTCGTGGGACACGACCTCCATCTTGTCCACGCGTCCGTGGCAGGACACGCAGCTGACCCCGCGCGTCACGTGCGCGCTGTGATCGAAGTACACGAAGTCCGGCAGGTCGTGCACACGCAGCCAAGGCACCGGCGTGCCCTCGGCGTGGCTCTGCAGCACCGGGATCAGCGCCTGGCTGTCGTTGCGCACCAGCTCGTGGCAGTTCATGCACGTGTCGGTGGGCGGGATGGCCGCCGCGGCCGTGCGCTCGATGGTGTCGTGGCAGTAGCGGCAGTCGATGCCCAGCTCCCCTGCGTGCAGGGCGTGGCTGTAGGGCACGGGCTGGACGGGCTGGTAGCCCACCGTGGTGGTGGCGGGCCACAGGGCGTAGTAGGCCAGCGCGGCCGCGTACAACGGACCGCCGGCCAGGGCCAGGGCCACGCCGGGACGGAGCAGGTTGATCCACTTGGGAAAGGCGAACAAGGGCTACGTACCTCGTGTAACGCGGCAGCTTAGCAAATCCGAGTGTATCCAGGTCCTGTGGGCGCCGCTGTCATCCCCTCTGGGGATGCCGCTCCGTGACCGGGTGTCTCATCCGTCATGCGTGACCCAGGCGTGCACGAATCGTGCCGTGCGGATCGTGAGACAGGTTGCTTCGCGAGTCCGCTGTCGCGAGACAGGTGAGACGGTGGGCGCGGCGCCGCCGCGGGTGAGGCGGGGGCAGCTGGTCCCTCCAGCCCATCAGGCACGCACCTTGCATCGGACACGGGCAAAGGTTCCATACCTGCGGAGGCTGACGTGAACCCCTCGACCATCGAGATCATCGCCACGGTACTGTTCGGCCTGGCCATCCTGCACACGTTCTCGGTCAAGCGCTTCCACCACCTGGCCCACAAGGCCAGGGACGGGTCGGTGCCGGAGAACGTGTTCCACATGCTCGCCGAGGTGGAGGTGGTGTTCGGGCTGTGGGCCGGGCTGTTCATCATCGCCCTGGCCGTGCAGGGCGGCATGCACGATGCGATCATGTACCTGGAGGGGCACTTCGTGATCGGCGGCGGCCACGCCGGCAAGACCGTGCACATCAACTTCACCGAGCCGGCGTTCGTGTTCGTGATCATGACCGTGGCCGCGTCCCGGCCGATCCTGCTACTGACCAAGGTGACGATCACCGGGGTGTCCCGGCTGGTGCCGCTGTCCCCCTCGCTCGCGTTCTTCCTCGTGGCGTTGATCCTCGGTCCGCTGCTGGGTAGCTTCATCACCGAGCCCGCGGCCATGACCGTGACCGCGCTGCTGCTGCGGGAGCGGTTCTACGATCACGACCCGTCCACGAAGCTGAAGTACGCGGTCATCGGGCTGCTGTTCGTCAACATCTCCATCGGCGGCACGCTGACCAACTTCGCGGCCCCGCCCGTGCTGATGGTGGCCGAGAAGTTCGGCTGGGACCTGGCGTTCATGGCCACCCACTTCGGCTGGAAGGCGGCCATCGCCGTGATCCTCAACACGGCCATCGTGGGGTACGTGCATCGCAAGGAGCTGGTGGGGTTCGACGACACCTCGGTGGTGTCGACCGACCCGTCCGAGCGCGCCGTGCCCTGGTGGCTGCACACGGTGCACCTGGCCTTCCTGGCCGGCATCGTGGTGTTCTCCCACCACATGGTGATGTTCTTCGGCCTGTTCCTGTTCTTCCTCGGCGTGGTGCAGGTCACGCAGGAGTACCAGGACCGGCTCGCCCTGCGCGAGGGCCTGCTGGTCGGCTTCTTCCTCGGCGGCCTGGTGATCCTGGGCGGCATGCAGAGCTGGTGGCTGCAGCCGGTACTGGCCAGCCTGGGCGAGCTGCCCCTGTTCCTCGGCGCCACCGGCCTGACCGCGTTCACCGACAACGCGGCCCTGACCTACCTCGGCTCCCAGGTCGAGGGCCTGTCCGAGGGCATGAAGTACGCCCTGGTGGCCGGCGCCGTGGCCGGCGGTGGTCTCACCGTGATCGCCAACGCCCCCAACCCCGCCGGCTTCGGGATCCTCAAGAACAGCTTCGACGCCGAGGGCATCAGCCCCCTCGGCCTGCTCGGCGCGGCCATCGGGCCGACCATCATCGCCAAGCTGGCGTTGTTCTTGCTGCCGAGTTTGTAGGGATCGTCCCGCCCGCCATCCACCGAGCTACCCCGCAGCTTCGATCCGGTTCGGTTCCCTCTCACCGGCTCCGATCCGGTTCGGTTCCAGCTTCGATGGGCCAGCCCCAGCCCGAACAGCATCGGTTTGGGACTGGTATCCGAAACTCGTCCCGGAGCTTCGACCTACCTCGGAGCCCCTGAGTTTCTCATACCTGTCCCCGTACCGCCTCCAATTACCTGACCGGATCCGTCGGACCTTCTTCGATCTTCAAGGGACGCAGCCCGTCGCCTGCTCCGCAGGCTCCGGGATCACACCGGTGGTTGGTGGCGACACGAGGACACACATAAATAACCCCGGCAGGATGGGGGCCGATCGAGGCCCCGAGGTGGGTTATGTATGTATGTCCCCGGCCGATGCGGTTCGTGGCTTGGGTTGGGTATGGGTTCGATGTGGAGGGAGGGGGCTCCAGGATCAGCTCTTCCAGTGCCCGTGCAGGTTGCAGTACGCGCGGGCAGTGACGTCCGCGGCATCCGTCCTGAACATCGCCTCCGGAGCCTCTCCCGGGGCCAGGTGCTGGCGCAGCACGGTGTCACCGGCGACCAGCTCGATCCACTCGATGTGGTGCTCCTCGGCCATGGGGTGGGCCACGGAGCCGACGGCCACGTGGTACCCGCCGTCGACGGCGGTGAGCACGGGCGCGTGCTTCTCCACGGCCGCGTCGACCGTGTTCTCGGCCAGCAGGGCCATGGACTGTCCGCAGCAGCTGAGCGTGCCGCCGCTGGGGTGCGCGACCTCCACGATGTTGCCGCAGAGCTCGCACTTGTAGACCTGGTTGCGTTCGGTCATGGGTTTCCCTCCAGGTTGGAATCGGAAAGGGGTCAACGGAAAGGGTCAGATCTGGGATTGTGTATTCTCGGGCCGGATCACGCCAACGGATCGGTGCAACCCTGGTCGGCTGGCTCGTCCTCGTCCTCGGCCGCCTCAAGCTCGGCCTTCTCCGCGAGGTACTTCGCGATGGCCTTCTGCGTGCGGCCCTTCACGGCGTGCGGAGCCACGCGGCCACACAGACCGTAGCCGTTGTCCGGCTCACACAGGCCGTAGCACCACTTGGTCAGGCCGGCGACCGCCCGGCACCGAGTGGTCCGGTAGGGTGGATTCTTGGGCTTGTGTACCAGCGTTCCCTTGGCCATGGTCGGCCTCCTCCTGGTGGAATCGGTTGCCATCATCGCGCACCTCTCCTGTCCGGGTACCCGGATCGGGCCCCGCGGCTCACATCGATCCTGGTCCGGTATCAGTCCTCCACGACCTCGAACTCGTCCTTGCCAACGCCGCACACCGGGCAGACCCAGTCGTCCGGGATGTCCTCGAACGCGGTGCCGGGCGCGATGCCGCCGTCGGGGTCACCGACCGCGGGGTCGTAGATGTAGGCACATACAATGCATTCCTGCTTCATCGTTTGCTTCCCTCCACCGGCGCCGTGGAGCAGCTGTCGTGGCCGTCCCACTTGCCGGCGCGCTTGTGGTTGTCGCATTCCTCTTCGACCAGCTTGCGGATGCGGTAGGCCGAGTCGCGCAGCACCCCGTAGATGATCCCGCAGGACGCGTCCGTGCGGTCCCGGTCACCCTCGTCCGCCAGGGCGAGCATCTCCCGGGTCAGCGCCAGCGTCCTGGTCAGGTTCTCGTTGGTTGCGCTCGTCATGGCCTCGGCCTCCTCGTTGCAGGCTGAGCCGCTAGTTCTCGGTCAGGATCTTGTCGTCGTACTCGAGCTCGAAGCGCAGCTTGTGGCGTGCCTCCTCGTCGGCCAGGCGGCCGAACACGTTGCGCATGGCCTCGCTGTCTGCCAGCGCGGCGAGGTCGGAGTACAGCCGGTAGGCGGCTTTCTCCTTCTTCATCGCCAGGATCAGCGCGCCCTGGTAGTCGGTGGGCTCGCCGCCCGGGTCGGCCACGAGGTAGTCCCCGATCTTGAGGTCCTTGACCGCGCCGCCGCGGCTCTCGCCCAGCATGCCCTTGGTCTTGATCGCGGTCAGGCGGGCCTTGTGCGCCTGCTCCTCGCGGGCGAAGCCCTCGAACACCTCCCGCATGTAGCGGTGCTCGGCGTTCGCGGCCAGGCTCGTGTAGAAGTCGGCAGCCTCCTGCTCGCGCTCGATGGCGTAGTCGAGCACGTCTTCTACCGAATTCCAGTCTCCCATGGTCCATCCTCCAGTCGTCTGGAACGAGTTCGTTCCCTGGTTTGCGTCGTCTTCCCGAAGATGGAGCAAGCGCCGTGCCAATCCCGGTCTCCAGGAAGCCCTGTGGTTGTTGTTTGTTGTTTTCTCCAGTGAAAACAAAGAGTTGAGTCGTGTCGTCCGGTGATCTTCGCCGTGGTGGCCCGATGCTGCTCGTGTCTCGATTCCTGTGTCACGAGACAGGGTGGTCGGCCAGGAAGCGGTACAGCGTGGCTCGTCCCACGCCCAGCACCTTGGCCGCCTTCACCTTGTTGCCGCCGGTCTGCGCCAGGGCGTCCTGCACCGCCTCGACCGTCAGCTTGCGGCGACGGGGAGTCGGCGTCGCCGGTGCGGCGGCCTCCTCGGCGCGCTCGAGCGCCGTCCGATCGGGCAGAGGCTGCAGTTCCGCGGGATCGATGTGCAGCAGATCCGGGGACAGGTGGGACGCCTCGATCGACGGGCCCTCGCACCGGACGGACGCGAACTGCAGGGCGTTGATCAGCTCGCGCACGTTGCCCGGCCAGCGGTTGCTCATCAGCACCTGCATGGCCCGGTCCGACACCGAGCGGATGTCCTTGCCCGACTCGTCGCGGATCTGCTCCAGCACCTGGTCGATGATCAGGGGGATGTCCTCGCGCCGGTCGCGCAGCGGAGGCAGGGTGATGGGGACCACGCACAGGCGGTAGAACAGATCCTCGCGGAACCCGCCGTCCGCCACCATCTTCCTGAGATCGCGGTTGGTGGCCGACACGATGCGAACGTCCACGGTGATCGAGCTCTCGCCGCCCACCTTCTCGAACTGCTTCTCCTGCAGTACCCGCAGCAGGCGGACCTGGAACGCAGGGGACAGCTCGCCCACCTCGTCGAGGAACAGGGTGCCGCCGTGCGCGAGCTCGAACCGGCCCTTCTTGTCCCGGATGGCGCCGGTGAATGCGCCGCGTACGTGGCCGAACAGCTCGCTCTCGAGGATGTTCTCGGGCAGGGCGCCGCAGTTGATGGGCACGAACGGCCCACCCTTGCGGCGGCTCTCGTAGTGGATCGCGTTGGCGCTGAGCTCCTTGCCCGTGCCGCTCTCCCCGAGGATCAGGGTCGGGTAGTCGGAGCGGCCCACCTGGCGGATGGTCTCGAACACCTCGCGCATGGGCGCGGACATGGCGGCCATGCCGTGCAGGCTGGCCACGCGCGACTGCCGGTTGCGAAGCTCGGTCAGCTCGGTGACGTTGCGGATCGAGGCGACCAACACGGCCTTGCCGCCCTCGGCGCGCACGTCGCGGGTCACCGTCATCTTCAGCAGGCGATCCTCCCCGCCCTTGGTGACGAACGGGATCTCGCGCTCGTGGCAGCAGAACGCCGGCGCCGGACCGTCCGTGAAGTCACACTGTCCGCCGCACACGCCGCCCGTGCCGAACACGTCGTGGCAGTGGCGGCCGATCACCTCGTCGCGGTCGTAGCCGGTCATCTGCTCGGCCGCCTTGTTGAAGGCCTGGATGCGCTGGCCGTCGTCGTGCACCACGATGCCGTCCTGCAGCACGTCGAGGATGGTGTCGAGGCGCCAGCGCGCGTCGGCGAACGCGTCGAGGTAGCCGTGGGCGGTGAGCGCCTGGACCCGGTGGTGCAGGGCGTCACGCAGTGCGTCGCAGCTGTCGCCCTCCAGGTTCCAGTGCACGTGGTTGGGCACGCCCGCGTGCATGGCGCGCCCGTGGTCCGCGCCGCGCGTGGACGGATCCAGATAGGACGCGCGCAGGTCGCGGGACGCCCGGTCCAGGGTGACCACCAGGTCGAACCCCCGGCCATGCAGGTCGGCGAGGCCGGAGCGGGGCAGCTCGGTGATGTCCACGCCGATCTCGTGCATGGCGCGGACCGCCTCGGCGTCCAGTCGACCCGGGTCGATCCCGGCCGAGACCGCGTCCACCCGGTCCCCGGCCACGTGTTGCAGCAGTCCCAGGGCCATGGGACCGCGGCGAGTATTGCGTTGCGATACGAAGAGCACGCGCAGTTTCGAGTCCACACAGCCTCCAGACCGACGGCGACTGCGTAGCGATAGCATGGTGTCTCACGAGGCGCAACCGGCGGTGAGACAGTGCCCGCGCCGTTCCTCCCTTGACAGCATCCACAGACAGCTTAGTCAAGTAATGTTAGTCAAGGCTAACGAATCGGGCGAGGTCCACCGGGGCTCCCCGGGAAGGAACGAGATGAGCGACACCGACCGACCGATCCTCGAGACCCGCGACCTGCACGTGTTCATCGAGGACAAGGCGATCGTCAAGGGCGTGGACCTCGCGGTTCGGCCGGGCGAGAAGCACGCGGTCATGGGCCCCAACGGGTCGGGCAAGTCCACGTTCGCCGCGGCGTTGATGGGACATCCCGCCTGCCGCGTCGAGGGAGAGATTCTGCTGCATGGCGAGCCGATACAGGATCTCGAGCCCCATGAGCGAGCGCGCAGGGGATTGTTCCTGGGATTCCAGTACCCGGTCGCCGTGCCGGGGGTGCCGGTGGCGAGCTTCCTGCGGTCCGCCGCCGCGGCCGTACGCGGTGAGGACGTGCCTGCGGGCGCGTTCCGCAAGGAGCTGTTCGACGCATTCCGCGAGCTGGACATCCCGCGCGAGTTCGCCGTCCGCTACCTGAATGACGGGTTCTCCGGCGGTGAGAAGAAGCGGCTGGAGATCCTCCAGCTGGCGCTGCTGCGGCCCTCGTTCGCGCTGCTGGACGAGATCGACTCCGGGCTGGACATCGACGCGCTGAAGCTGGTCTCCGACGGGATCAACCGGGCCGTGCATGCGGGCGTGGGCGTGCTGCTGGTCACCCATTATCAGCGCATCCTCGACCACGTGCAGCCGGACACGGTGCACGTGTTCAAGGACGGGCGCGTGGTCGGGAGCGGAGGACCGGAGCAGGCACTGGAGCTGGAGCGACATGGATACGGCGGGTTCAGCCCGGGCGGGACCGCGACCGCGGCGGTCGGGAGCTGACATGGCAGACCACGCGGCACTGGCCGAGCTGAACCAGGACTACGCCTCCCGGTACGGGTTCCACGATCCCGAGGAGTACCTGGTCAAGGCACCCAAGGGGCTGGATCACGAGATCGTGCAGATGATCTCCCGGTACAAGGACGAGCCGGAGTGGATGCGGCGCTTCCGGCACGAGGCGCTGGACACGTTCCACGCCAAGCCCATGCCGGCGTGGGGCAACACGGCCATGCTCGGCGCCATCGACTTCGACGACATCCACTACTACCTCAAGCCCACGGACGGCCAGGAGCGGTCCTGGGACGACGTGCCGGACAACATCAAGCAGACCTTCGACCGGCTCGGCGTGCCCGAGGCGGAGAAGAAGTTCCTCGCCGGGGTCACGGCCCAGTACGAGTCCGAGGTGGTCTACCATTCGATCCAGGAGGACCTGGAGAAGAAGGGGGTCATCTTCACGGACATGGACTCCGGCCTGCGGGAGCACCCGGACATCGTGCGACGGTACTGGGCCACGGTGATCCCGCCCACGGACAACAAGTTCGCCGCGCTCAACAGCGCGGTGTGGTCCGGCGGATCGTTCATCTACGTGCCGCCGGGCGTGCACGTGGAGATCCCGCTACAGGCCTACTTCCGCATCAACGCCGAGAACATGGGCCAGTTCGAGCGCACCCTGATCGTGGTGGACGAGGGCGCCTCGGTACACTACATCGAGGGCTGCACCGCGCCGGTGTACTCGTCCAACTCCCTGCATTCCGCCGTGGTCGAGCTGGTCGCCCTGAAGGGCGGCCGCATCCGCTACACCACCATCCAGAACTGGTCGACCAACGTGTACAACCTGGTGACCAAGCGGGCCCTGGCCCACGAGGACGCGGTGGTCGAGTGGGTGGACGGCAACCTCGGGTCCCGCTTCACCATGAAGTTCCCGTGCGTGTACCTGGTGGGCGAACGGGCTCATGGCGAGGTGCTCTCCATCGCCTTCGCCGGTGACGGCCAGCACCAGGACGCCGGCGCCAAGATGATCCACGCCGCGCCGAACACCACGTCCCGCATCATCTCCAAGTCGATCTCCAGGGGCGAGGGCCGGTCCAGCTACCGAGGGCTGGTCAAGATGCACAGGGGTGCGAGGGGAAGCAAGACGTCCGTGGAGTGCGACGCGTTGCTGCTGGACGAGACGTCCCGCTCGGACACCTACCCCACCATGGAGATCGCCGTGGAGGACGCGCGCGTCGAGCACGAGGCCCGGGTCTCGAAGCTGGCCGACGAGCAGCTGTTCTACCTGCAGAGCCGCGGCATCGACCCGGAGCAGGCCCGGCTCATGGTGGTCAACGGCTTCATCGAGCCGTTCGTGCGCGAGCTGCCCATGGAGTACGCCGTCGAACTCAACCGCCTGATCGAGCTGGAGATGGAGGGTTCCGTTGGCTGAGCATGCACTGGTGACCGGGCCCTTGCCCGATCGTGTGAACCACCTGTGGCGCTACACCGACCCGGCGCTGCTCGTGCCGCCGTCCACCGAGTCCGCGGGTACGCCGATCGCGGCGCCGCCGTCGGTCGAGCTGCCCCAGGAGGCGATCCGGGCGGGTGTGCGCGTCGACCTGCTCGACCGGGCCGGGATCCTGCCCCCGGAGCTGGGCATGGCCGTGCCCGCGGACCACGGCGTGTTCGAGGCGCTGAACCTCGCCTCGTGGAACAGCGGCGTGGTCGTGCGCGTGCCCCCCGGGGCCACCCTGGCCGAGCCGCTGATCGTCACCTTCGAGGCCGGCGCCGCACCCCTGATCGGGCGGCTGCTGGTCCTGGTCGGCGACGGCGCCGAGGTGGCGCTGGTCGAGGAACACGAGGGAGGCTCCACGGGCTCGATGGTGTTCGGCGTGGCCGAGCTGCGGGTCGGCGCCGGCGCCCACCTGCGCCACGTGCTGCTGCAACGCTGGTCCGCGGGCGTACGCGGGCACCTGACCCAGCGCGCGGTGATCGGCAGGGATGCCACGGCGGTGACCGTGGTGGGCAGCCTGGGCGGCAAGCTGCTCAAGGCTGACGTGGGCACAGTGCTCGACGGCGAGGGTGCCCACAGCGAGATCATCGGCATGTCCCTGGGCGAGAAGAAGCAGCACGTGGACCTGCACACCGAGCACCGCCACCGCGCGCCACGGACCACCTCGGACATGGACATCCGCGCCGCGCTGACGAGCAAGGCACACTCGGCGTACACCGGCCTGATCCGCATCGAGGAGGACGCGTCGGCCTGCGAGGCGTTCCAGAAGGATCGCAACCTGCTGCTCTCCCCGCGGGCGAAGGCCGAGACCATCCCCGAACTGGAGATCCTCAACAACGACGTCAGCTGCAGCCACGGTGCCACCGCCTCGCCGGTGGACCCGGAGCAGCTGTTCTACCTGCAGAGCCGCGGTCTGGCGCCGGACGAGGCCGTGCGCACCATCGCGAGGGGCTTCCTCGAGCCGGTCATCGCGCGCGTGCCGGCCTCGCTCCGCGACCGGGTTGCCGCGTCCGTGGAGCGCCGCGTGCTGCGGTTGAAGGGAGCGAACCGATGAGCTGGGTCCGCACGACGAAGGTGGACGACCTCCAGCCTGGCCATACCCGCGTGATCGACGTGCACGGTGAGTCGTTGCTGCTGTGCCGCACGACCGACGACGAGGTGCACGCGGTGGAGAACTGCTGCTCCCACGACGACGGCCCGCTGGGGCAGGGCACCCTGGACGGCACGGTCATCCAGTGTCCCCGCCACGGCGCCCGCTTCGACGTCACCACCGGCGCGGTCCTGCGCATGCCCGCGGCCGCGCCCATCGAGTCCTTCCCGGTCCGCATCGACGACGAGGGCTGGATCGAGGTGGACGCGGAGGACGAATGAGCATCTACGCCCTGGGTGAGGCCCTCGGGCAGCCGCGCGCGCCGCGACCGGGCGAGGTCGCCGACCTCTTCCCCACGCTGGGCCGCGAGGTCAACGGCCGGCCGCTGGTCTACCTGGACACCGCGGCCACGTCCCAGAAGCCCGCCGCGGTGATCGACGCCGAGGCGCGCTTCTACCGGCAGCACAACGCTGCCGTGCACCGCGGCGTGCACACCCTGGGCACGGAGGCCACGCTGGCCTACGAGGACGCCCGCGCCGACGTGGCTCGCTGGCTCGGCGCGGCAGCGCCCGAGGCCGTGGTGTTCACGCGAAACGCCACGTCCGCCCTGAACATGGCGGCCCGGGGCTGGGAGCACCGGCTGCGGCCGGGCGACGAGATCGTGGTCACCGAGATGGAGCACCACGCCAACCTGGTGCCGTGGATGATGCTGGCCAAGCGCCGGCAGCTGAACCTCAAGGTCATCCCGTGTGACAACTCCGGGTACCTGGAACTGGACCGGCTGCCCACGTTGATGAACTCCAGGACCCGCCTGGTCGCCCTGGCGCACGTGTCCAACGTCCTGGGAACCATCAATCCCGTAGCCGACATCGCGGCGCGGGCCCGCCGCCTGGGCGCCCTCGTGGTCGTGGACGCGGCCCAGTCCGTGGGTCACATGCCCGTCGACATCGACGCCATTGGCGCCGACCTGCTCGTGTTCTCCGCCCACAAGACCTACGGGCCAACCGGGCTGGGCGCCCTCATCGGCCGCCCCTCGGTGCTGGAGAAGCTCGAACCCATGGAGGGCGGCGGAGAGATGATCGGCCACGTGGACTTCCACGAGGTCACCTGGGCTGCGGTCCCGTACCGCTTCGAGGCGGGCACCGCCAACGTGGCCGCGGCCGCATCGTTCCCCGAGGCCATCGACCTGCTGGAGTCCATGGGCGCCGACGAGATCCGCGCCCACGAGATCGACCTCGTGGACTTCGCCTGGTCGCAACTCTCCGCCCTCGGAGGCCTCCACCTCCTGGGCCCGGCCGAGGCCGACGAACGGGGCGGCTTGATCAGCTTCCACGATCCCCGGGTCCACCCCCATGACCTCGCCACCCTGCTCGACCAGCAGGGCGTGGCCGTGCGCGCCGGCCACCACTGCGCCCAGCCCCTGCACCGCAAGCTCGGCCTCGCCGCCACCACCCGCGCCTCCTTCGGCGTGTACACCACCCGCGACGACGTACACGCCCTGGTCGACGGCATCCGGTTCGCCCGGAGGTACTTCTCATGAACCTGGACGTGCTGTACCGCGAGGTGGTGATGGAGCACCACCGTTGCCCCCAGGGGCGCACACCGCTTCTGCGCATCGATGCCCACGCCGACGGCCAGAACCCCGTCTGCGGCGATCAGGTCAGCATCGGCCTGCAGCTGGACGGCGACCGCATCGAGCACGTCTCGGTGAACGGCCACGGCTGCGCCATCTCCACCGCCTCCGGCTCCATCCTCGCCGAGATGCTCGAGGGTCTCTCCCTGCACCAGGCGAGACACCTCGCCGACCAGCTCGTCGCGCTCATGCACGGCAAGGAACTGGACGAGGAGATCGACCTCGGCGACCTCGACGCCCTCGCCGGAGTCCGCCAGTTCCCCGCCCGCATCAAGTGCGCGCTGCTGCCCTGGATGACCATGATCCAGGCGCTGGACTCCGGGAGGATCCCTTGAATACCCACCGCTCCGAGCAGATCCTGGCCGTGCGCGATGCCCTGAAACCGGTCATCGACCCGGAACTCGGCGTCTCGATCGTCGATCTCGGCCTCGTGCGCGGCATCGACGTGCACGGCGACGACGACCAGATCCTCGTCTACCTCACCCTCACGAGCCCCATGTGCCCCATGGGCCCCCAGATCATCGCCTCCGTCCGCGACGCCGTGTCCGCGCTCCCCTGGCAGGGAGGCGTCGACGTGGACCTCGTCTGGCACCCCCCCTGGGATCCCCACGTCGACGCGTCCGAGGACGTGAAGGCGGAGCTGGGCATCTGGTTGTGAGGCGCATCCCTCGCCAGGGGTGCCCCACCGACCCCAAGGGGTGCCAACCGCCTATGTGGCGAGGGCGCGCTCGAGCTGGTCGCCGGACGGCTCCCCCTGCAGGACCTCGCCTGGTACGACGCGAACAGTGGCTGGCAGACGCACGCCGTGTGTACCCGGCGGAGCAACTCCTTCGGCCTGTGCGACATGGATGGCAACGTGTGGGAGTGGGTGGAGGACTGCGTTGCCTCGCCGTGGCCGCTCAGTACCCCCAGGCGTAGGTCACCGCGTTGGACTGCGCCTGGATGACGTCGTCGTGGTACGGCTGCGAGCCATGGTACTCCCATGGCAGGCCCGAGACGATGACCACACCGGAGCCGCGTTCCAGCACGTACAGGGTGGGCTCACCGCTGTTGGGCTCGGTGAGGATCACGCGGGCGTCGGCCGGGATCCCGGTGAAGTAGTTGTGGCACGCCCAGTGACCCTCGAACGGGGGCGTGATGCCGGACATCAGCGGGTGGAGGAAATCGACGATGTCGTTGGTGTCGTCCTCCTCGTACACGCTCGTCCCGCCGAAGGGCGGATCCGGATAGGGCGTGCTCTACGACGAGGAACCCGGCGACGACGCCTACATCGATCCGCCCGACCAGGGCGCTATCCTCGATCCGAAGGGAGGCGACGAACGTGGGCGCCGGTAACGCAAGCGGAGGATTTTCCTACCGTCCGCTCGTTCAGAACAACACCTCGATCCCCGCGATCCGGTGGAAGAACCCGCTCTTGACCACGGCGGACGTGACCCCGCCGGGCGCCAGCAGGATCCTCTCCATGGTGTAGGTCGACGGCGCCTTCAGCACACGGATCTTGCGCCGGACCTCATCGATCACCGACGTGCCGACCGGCCGGGCCGACAGCTTGCACTCCAGGAGGGTCAACACATCCCCTCGACGGCGCACCAGCACATCGATCTGAGCGCCCTCGCTCGCACCAGGGCCCCGACCGGGCTGCCGGAAGAAGGGACCGAACCCCACGACCTGGTGCAGGTCGATGCCGAGGTTTTCCAGCACGCGGGGCAGGTTCCGCATGCACAGTCGTTCGAATGCGAGCCCGAAGTAGCTGTCCAGTCCATCCCCGGCCAGGTGGTCCACCAGGCCTGGGCGGGTATTGGCCCGGATGATCTCCAGGTGTGGTTCCATCCACGTGAAGTAGAACCGCAGCCACTCGTCCCACAGCACGATCCGGCGGGTCTTCCGGCCCACGCCCAGGACGGTCGCCGGCGAGAATGTCCGCGCGAATCCGGCCCGCTCCAGGTTCTCGACGTACGTCGTCAGGCCGCCGCCCTCGGCGATGCCGGACCGACGGGCCAGATCGGCCTTCGATCCCGATCCCTGCGCCAGCGTGCGCACGATCGCCTCGTAGCTGCGTGTCGACTTGAACTGCTCCTTGAAGATGGTCTCGAACTCGTCGAGGAAGAACCCGTGCCGCTGGAAGCAGAGCCTGTCCAGGTTGTCCCGGAGCGAGACCGCCGGGTCGATCTGTTCCAGGTACTTGGGGATTCCACCGAACACCATCAGGAAGCGGGCGACCTCGTGATGGGAGCGGAGGTCGCGGAACGTCGGCAGGGCTTCGGCGGCCGTCAACGGCGGCAGCTCGATCTCGAGGGTCTTGCGGTTGTGCAGGGCCGTGGAGTGCACGACGTGGTTGAGCATGAACGCTGCCACCGACCCGCACAGGACCAGAGTGAGCCCGGAGTTGGCCTTCCAGCGGTTGTCCCAGAAGTACTTCAACAGCGCGACCAGGTCCGACTTGCCCGAGGCCATCCACGGGAGCTCGTCGAAGACGACGTAGTGCTCGCCCGCGGTGACGTGGAACGACAGCACGTCGAACGCCTGCTGCCAGTCCAGGGCCACCGCGAGCGGGGTTCGCGTCTGGTCGGCCAGCTGGCGCATGAAGTGAGCGATCTGCTGCTTGCGCGGCACACCCTGGAGGGCTTCGAAGTACAGGGCACCGGGGCGATCGGCGAGACGGGCGAGCATCGAGCTCTTTCCCACCCGCCGGCGTCCGTACAGGATCACCAGTTCGGCGCGGTCGGAGCCGATGGCCCCCTGCAACAGCGACAGCTCGTAGTCACGGCCGACGAACATGGCGTGATCCTAGTTCGGCAAAGATCCAACGTCAATTGATCTTTGCCGAACTAACGCTAATTTCCATAAGTCGGCAAGATCCGAACGGAAAGGGGATCTTGCCGAACTGATCCGGATCAGCGCTGGGCGCGGAAGCACCCGGACCAGCAGGAGGTCCTCTCCGACCGTGTCCCCCCTCAGATCGCCAGCGCCTACTCGGCCGTGGTATGGGGTTTCGACCCGCTGGAGTGCCCCGACCGCGACTCGCTGGACCGCATCACGAACCACTACGGGCTCGACCTCTGCGTGCCCGAGTTGAAGGGACGGTGCGTACGAAAATCGAACGCACCGTCCGGAATTCGAACGGGTGGGGATCAGTCCTTCATCAGGTTGCGCAGGACCGTGTGCAGGATGCCGCCGTTGCGGTAGTAGTCGACCTCGATGGGGGTGTCGATGCGGCAGGTGGCGGCGAGGGTGCGGGTGGTGCCGTCCTCGGCCTGGACCCGGATCTGCACGTCCTGGCCGGGCTGGAGGTCGTCGTGCACGTCGATGGTGTAGGTCTCGCTGCCCGTGAGCCCGTGGGTCTCGGCGGATTCACCGTCCTTGAACTGCAGGGGCAGTACGCCCATGCCGATCAGGTTGGAGCGGTGGATGCGCTCGTAGGTGGTCGCCAGGACCGCCTTGACGCCGAGCAGGAAGGTGCCCTTGGCCGCCCAGTCGCGGCTGGAGCCCATGCCGTAGTCCTCGCCCGCCAGGACGATGGTCGGCACGGACGCGGCCTTGTAGTCCTGGGCCGCCTCGTAGATGGAGGTGATCCCACCCTTCAGCCAGTGGGTGGTCCAGCCGCCCTCGGTGCCCGGGGCGAGCTCGTTGCGCAGGCGGATGTTGCCGAACGTGCCGCGGGTCATGACGCGGTCGTTGCCGCGCCGTGAACCGAAGGAGTTGAAGTCCCTGGGCTGCACGCCGTTGCCGCGCAGGTAGTCGGCCGCCGGGCTGTCCAGGGGGATGGCGCCGGCCGGGCTGATGTGATCCGTGGTGGTGGAGTCTCCGACCTTGACCAGGACGCGCGCGCCCTCGATCGGGGTGATCGGCGTGACCTCCGGGGCCATGTCCACGAAGAATGGCGGCTCCTGGATGTAGGTGGAGGCGTCGTCCCACTCGAACACGTCGCCACCGCTGACCGGGATGGCGTTCCAGTCGGCGTTGGCCGACTCGATGCCGTCGTAGGCCGCGCCGAACATCTCGGGCGTGAGCGCGGTGTCGAGGGCCTCGGCGATCTCGGCGGAGGTGGGCCAGATGTCGCGCAGGAACACGGGATTTCCGTCCGTGCCCTCGCCCATGGGCTCGTCGGCGAGATCGATGTCCACGGTCCCGGCCAGCGCATAGGCCACCACCAGCGGGGGGGAGGCCAGGTAGTTGGCGCGGGTGTGCGGGCTCAGCCGGCCCTCGAAGTTGCGGTTGCCCGAGACCACACCGGAGACCACCAGGTCCTTGCCCTCGATGCCTTCGACCAGACCCTCGTGCAAGGGGCCGCTGTTGCCGATGCAGGTGGTGCAGCCGTAGCCCACCACGTGGAACCCGAGCGCCTCGAGGGAGGGCATCAGGCCCGACCGGGTCAGGTAGTCGGTCACGACCTTGGACCCCGGCGCGAGGCTGGTCTTGACCCTGGCCGACACGCTCAACCCCCGGTCGACGGCGTTGCGCGCGAGCAGGGCCGCGGCCAGCATCACCGACGGGTTGGAGGTGTTGGTGCAGCTGGTGATCGCCGCGATCATCACGTCCCCGTGTCGCAGCTCGGCGGGCTGGCCATCGCGGGTCGTGACCTCGGCCACGTCGTCGAGCGCGGACTCGTCCAGCCCGAAGCCGGAGGGCCCGACCGGGGCGGTCAGCGCCTCGCGGAAGCTGGACCTCATCTCGGTCAGGGCGATGCGGTCCTGGGGTCGCTTGGGCCCGGCTAGCGAGGGCTGCACGGTCGACAGGTCGAGCTCGACCACGTCCACGTACTCCGGATCCGGGGTCTCGTCCATGCGGAACAGGTGGTTGGCCTTGCTGTACGTCTCGGCCAGCTCCACCACCTCGGCCGGGCGGCCGGTGCGGCGCAGGAACCGCAGGGTCTCGTCGTCCACCGGGAAGTACCCCATGGTCGAACCGTACTCGGGAGCCATGTTGGCCACCGTGGCCCGGTCCGGCAGGGTCATGCTGGACAGGCCGGGGCCGAAGTACTCCACGAAGCGACCGACCACGCCCTTGTTCCGCAGCATCTGCGTGATCACGAGCACCAGGTCGGTGGCGGTGGCACCCTCGGGCAGGCTGCCGGTGAGCTTGAAGCCCACCACCTCGGGGATGAGCATGTAGATCGGCTGACCCAGCATGGCGGCCTCGGCCTCGATCCCGCCCACGCCCCAGCCGACCACGCCCAGGCCGTTGATCATGGTGGTGTGGGAGTCGGTGCCCACCAGGGAGTCGGGGTACGCGACCGCGCGGCCGTCGCGCTGCGCGGACCACGTGACGCGCGCCAGGTACTCCAGGTTGACCTGGTGCACGATGCCGCTGGCCGGTGGCACCACGCGGAAGTCGTCGAATGCCTGCTGGCCCCAGCGCAGGAACTCGTAGCGCTCGCGGTTGCGCTCGAACTCGCGCTCGGCGTTGATCAGCAGGGCCGCGGCCGAGCCGTACTCGTCCACCTGCACGCTGTGGTCGATCACCAGATCGACCGGGTTCTGGGGGTTGATGCGACGGGGATCGCCGCCCATCCGGGCCACCGCGCTGCGCAGGGCGGCCAGATCGACGACCGCGGGCACACCAGTGAAGTCCTGCAGCACCACACGAGCCACCTTGAACGGGAACTCGACCTTGTCGGGGGACGTGGGATCGTAGCGCGCGAGGTCGAGCACGTCGTCGCGGGTCACGTCCAGGCCATTCTCGTTTCGTAACACCGACTCGAGCAGCACGCGGATCGAGAAGGGGAGGCGGGCGATGTCGGTCAGGCCCTGCTCCTGCAAGGCCCCGAGCCGGAAGTAGTCGACCTCGCCGGACGAGGTGGTGAGCGTGGAACGTGCGTGGAAGCTGTCGGAGTTGCTCATGGTTCTCCCATGGATTCGGTGTCGGGAGGCATCGCACGCTGCAGGATCACCCGGTTGCTGCGCTGCCAGGTCCAGTAAGCCCACGACCACTCGAACATCACGACGAAGCGGTTGCGGAACCCGATGAGGAAGAAGATGTGCACCGCGAGCCACAGCCACCAGGCGATGATGCCGGTGAACCTCGTGTCGCCGAACAGGGCCACGCCGCGGGCGCGGCCGATGGTGGCGAGCGATCCCTTGTCCTTGTAGCGGAAGGGCTCGGCGGCCTCGCCACGGATGCGGCGACCGATGCTACGCGCGACGTGGTTGCCCTGCTGGATGGCCGTGGGCGCCACGCCGGGCAGCCACTCGCCGTCCTGCTGCAGGGCCGTCATGTCACCGATGACGTACACGTCGTCGTGGTCGGGGATCGTCAGGTCCGGCTCGACCAGCACGCGGCCCGCGCGGTCCAGCGGGGCGTGCAGGCACCGGCCCAGCGGGGATGCCTCGACGCCCGCGGCCCACAGCACGGTGCGGGCGGCGATGTGACCGTCCTCGCACTGGATACCGCTCGCGTCGATGTCGATGACGCGGGCGCCGGTGCGCACCTCCACGCCCAGGCCCTCGAGCTGCTCGGTCGCGCTGCGCGACAGCTCCTCCGGGAAGGCAGTGAGGATGCGATCGCTGGCGTCCAGCAGCAGGATGTGGGCCTCACGCGTGTCCACGTTGCGGAAGTCGCGGGCCAGGGTGCGGTGGGCGATCTCCCCCAGCGCTCCGGCCATCTCCACCCCGGTGGGGCCTGCACCGACGACCACGAACGTCAACCACTGGCGGCGCAGGTCCGGGTCGGGCTCGGCCTCGGCGTGCTCGTAGGCCAGCAGCACGCGACGACGGATCTCCTGGGCGTCCTCGAGGCTCTTGAGGCCGGGCGCGTGGTCGGCCCACGCGTCGTGGCCGAAGTAGGCGTGGGTGGCACCCGTGGCCAGCACGAGGTGGTCGTAGCCCAGCTCGCGGTCACCCATCAGGACCTTCCTGCCGTCCAGGTCGATGTCGGTGACCTCGGCCATCAGCACGGTGACGTTGCGCTGGCTGCGCAGGATCCGGCGGATCGGGGCGGCGATGTCCGAGGCGTTGAGGCCGGCGGTGGCGACCTGGTACAGCAGCGGCTGGAACAGGTGGTGGTTGCGCTTGTCGATCAGCGTGATCCGCACGGGCGCCTCGCGCAGGGCGCGGGCCGCGTACAGGCCCCCGAAGCCTCCGCCGACGATGACCACGTGCGGTACCCGCTGGAGCCTCATCGATCCTCCCACACCGCGTCGCGGTGTCGTCCCATTTGGAGGCAAGAACCGTACCAGCTCCCGCAGCGGCGCCGTCACCTGTCTGCTGCAGCTGGACGGTGCACCAGTGTCTCGGCTTCAGGGATCTGAGACAACCCCGCCGATCCGATTGTCTCGCCTCGCAGGGGCGGGGATCAGTAGGCCTCGTCCTCGGCCAGCACCTCGTCGGTGACCTTGCCGCGGAACCACACGTAGACCATCGTCTGGTAGACGATCACGGACGGCACCGCCACCAGCGCCACCCCGAGCATGATCTTCAGGGTCAGCGGGCTGGAGGCCGTGTTGAACGCGGTCAGGCTGGCCGCCGGATCCAGGCTCGAGGGGAACAGGTTGGGGAACAGGCCGGCCACACCGAAGAAGGTGCAGCCCAGGATCGCCAGCGAGGACCCGCCCCAGGCCTTCCACCATTCGCCTCGGAGCGCGAACACCCTGGCTGCCACCAGCCCGACCACGGCCAGCGCCGGGATCACGAACAGCACCGGGTGGGCCAGGTAGTTGTCGTACAGGGGCGTGGCGAACCAGGAGAACACCAGGAACACCACGGCCACCACCACCAGCGCCGGCCACAGCATGGCCGCGGCGCGGGTCGCGCGCTGCTGCAGCTCGGCCTCGGCCTTGATCGACAACCACAGCGCGCCGTGATGCAGGAACAGCAGCACGAACAGCACGCCGCCGGCGAGGCCATAGGGGTTGAGCAGGGTGAACAGGTTGCCGTGGAAGATGCCGTCCGCGTCGATCGGGATCCCGGCGAAGATGTTGGCGAAGGCCACGCCGAGCAGCAGGGCGGCCACGAAGCTGCCGCCGGCCAGGCACCCGTCCCAGATCGACCGCCAGGCCGCGGACTCCACCTTGGAGCGGAACTCGAAGGAGATGCCGCGCAGGATCAGCGCGAACAGCAGCAGCATCAGCGGCGTGTACAGGGAGCTGAACATCACCGCATAGGTCTTGGGGAAGGCCGCGAACGTGGCCCCACCCGCGGTCAGCAGCCACACCTCGTTGCCGTCCCAGAACGGTCCCATGGCGTTGTAGATCACGCGCCGGTCGCGGTCGTCCCTGGACAGCACGTGCAGCATCGAGCCCAGGCCCAGGTCGAAGCCGTCCAGCATGAAGTACACGGCCCACAGCACGCCCCAGAGGATGAACCAGATGGTCTCCAGCATGACTCAGCCCTCCACCACGGCCGCGTGATCCTCGGGACCCTTGCGCGCGTACTTGATCAGCAGGTAGATGTCCGCCGCGCCCAGCAACGTGTACACCGCGATGAAGCCGACCAGCGAGCCAGCGACCTGGCCGACGCTGATCGGGGAGACCCCCTCCGCGGTCTTCATCACACCCCATACCAGCCAGGGCTGCCTCCCGATCTCGGCCACGGTCCAGCCCAGCCAGATCGCCAGGTAGGGCAGCGGGATGAGCCACGGAAGGATGCGCAGCAGCAGCGGGCTCGATTCGGGATCCTTGCGTTTGAAGAACACCCACAGGGACATGGCCACGAACAGGAAGGCGAAGCCGACCATCGCCCGGAACGACAGGAACGTGGCCAGGATGGGCGGCCGCTCGTCCACGGGCACGTCCTTCAGCCCGATGACCCGGGTGCTCGGCTTGATGCCCGCCAGCACGCTCAACAGGTAGGGCACCTTGATCGCCTCGACCGCGTTGGTCTCGTTCTCGGTGTCCGGCCACACGAGCAGGTACATCGGCACCTCTTCGCCCGTCTCCCAGTGGGACTCCATGGCCGCGAGCTTGGCCGGCTGCTTGTCCTTGAGGATCTCCGCGCTCATGTGGCCCTGCACGATCTCGAACATGGCGAACACCAGGGTCCAGACCGCGGCCACGGCGAACGCCTTGCGGAACATGGACACGTGCTGCTTGCGCAGCAGGTGCCAGGCGCTGATTCCGAGCACGAAGAAGCCGGCCAGGATGTAGGCCGCGCCCACGGTGTGCACGAACTCCAGCAGGGCGAACTTCTGGGTGATGACCGCGAAGAAGTCGGTCAGCTCGGCGCGGCCGTTGCGCTCGGTCCAGCCCACGGGCGACTGCATCCAGGCGTTGGCCACCAGGATCCAGAAGGCGGAGATGTTGGAGGCGATGGCCACGACCCAGATCGCGGCCGCGTGCAGCCTGGGTGAGACCTTGTTCCACCCGAAGATCCACACCGCGATGAACGTGGACTCCAGGAAGAACGCCACCGTGGCCTCGATGGCCAGCAGCGACCCGAACACGTCGCCCACGTAGGCCGAGTATCCGGACCAGTTGGTGCCGAACTGGAACTCCAGCGTGATGCCGGTGACCACTCCGATGGCGAAGTTGATCAGGAACAACTTCCCGAAGAACTTCGCGGCGCGCAGGTAGTCCTCGTCCTTGCGACGCAGGGCCATCGTCTCGAAGATCGCGACGAGCAGGGACAGGCCCAGCGTCAGGGGCACGAAGATGAAGTGGAAGTAGGTGGTCACCGCAAATTGCAGGCGCGACAGGATCAGGACGTCCACGGGGCTCTCCCAGGTGAATGAGACAACGGCAACGGTTCCTGCAGGGATCGTGCCATCATGCCACGAGACACACGGGAGAGGGGTGGGGCGGGCCGGTCAGTCGACGAGGGTCTGGATCGCGATCTCGGGTGGGTTCATCAGCGTCTTCTTGACCGCGCACTGATCCGCGGCCCGGACCAGCGCCTTGTGGTACTTCGCCGGGAAGGTGGGGGGGACGTGGATCTCCAGCTCGATGCGCTGCAGCGGTCCCTTGTTCGGAGCCCAGTGCATGCGTTGCGTGAGGCGCACCCCGTCCAGCGGGATGTCGCGGCTCTCGGCGAACTTGAGCACGTAGTAGCCCGCGCACGTGCCAATGGAAGCCAGGAAGTGGAGGTAGGGCTCGGGGGCGGAGCCGTCACCGCCCACCTTGGTGGACTGGTCGGTCTCCACGACGCTGTCGCCCAGGGTCGCCTGGACCCGCTTGTTGCCCGGGAACTCGATGGTCATCTCTGCGCTCATGGGTCTGCCTCCGTCCGTGTCGTGGTGCGGTCTCCTGATCTACCAGAGCCCCCAGGTCCGCGCATCGGTGCATCCGGGTTCTCCGACGACCTGGACCGCGACGACATCAGCGCCACGCTCGAGGATGGTGAGCTCAACCGCGAGCTGCCCAAGGTCAACGAGGCACAGCCGCGGAGGATCGAGGTCACCGTGGGCTGACCTCGTTGGGTGGGGAGGACCACATGCAGGTCCGCAGAACCGTCGGTGTCCGGATTCCTCCCTGAGCTCGATGCGTTGACGACCACGGCGACGTGTTCGCCTGCGGGATTCTGGCCCTGGACGATCACTGACCGCGAGGAACGCCGGGAGGGGGCCCGGGATTGCCGTCAGGGGCAGTATCCGCCCGCGGTCCACGTTGCCACCTGGTCTGCCGTGACCTCGACCAGGTGGGTGTGGGATTCCCCGGTCTCCGGATCCACGCTGCTCACCGAGACCGGCTCGCCGCGGATCGCGATCGCGCGCACGGACATGCAGAACGGCTCTCCGTCCTCCGGACACGCCTCGCAGACCAGGTCGAAGTCGGCCAGGAATTCGCACAGGGCTCCCTCGGTGCCCGGGTCGATCAGGTGGTCCGCGGCCCGCGTGTCCAGCTCGCCCTCCAGCGTGCCCCCGTCCAGGGCCCCGCCGTCGGGCGTGAAGCTCGCCGAGACCACGAGTTCGAACAGGGGCGCGTCGTACTCGACGGTCGGCAACACCAGCGTGGCCGGCCCCAGCTCGAACCACGGATTCGACCAGGTGCCGGCCGGCCCGCCCTGGGCGGGGATCGTCGCGGTACACAGGTCCTGCACGTAGTCCTGGCCCACCCGCTCCACCGCCGCGCCGATCACGTGGGCCGTTCCCGCGTCCTCGTCCATGGTCTGTATGCGCAACACCAGGTGGGACTCGACCAGGCCATCCGAGATCACGCCGCCCATGACGGACGGCTCCGTGATCTCGGCCCCCCCGAGGTCCAGGAGGAAGTCGGTACCCACGACCTCGCTCTCCGGATCCCCCAGCGGTGTGCCCGTGGCGCTGGTGCGGAAGCGCACCTCCACGTCCTCGTGCCCGTCCCACGAGATCGTGAGTGTGTGGTCGGTCAGGGGCGTGAGGTGCGTGACCGGATCGTCCCCGTAGGGATCGAACGTGAGCCAGCGGCCCTCCTCGATCCACTGGTCGCCGGGGACCTCGGCTCCGCCATCCTCGGCCAGGACCACGCTGGCCCCGCTGGCCGGGTCGTTGAAGTTGACGAAGATGGGATCGCGGTAGTACGCCTCGGTCTCCCCGTCCTGCGGCCGGGTGTTGCCGAGCTCGGCCACGGCTGCGGCCGAGTCGTCGTCGTCGGCCGAGTCGTCGTCCGCGTCGTCGTCGTCTGCGGTGTCGTCGTCTGCGGTGTCGTCGTCTGCGGTGTCGTCGTCGACCGGCTGCGTACAGCCGTTGACGGACAGCAGGCCGGCGAGCAGCGGAATCAGGTGGATCGTTCGCACGTGTGGTCTCCCTTCGCTGTGGGCGTCGCGGCTCGACCACGACCCCGCGGTTCGCCATCCCTGCAGAGCAAGGACGGTGCCAACAGGGCCCGGCGCGACCGTCGCCCACGCGTGCGGGTCCGCGCGGAAACGTGCGTTGACGTCAATGTCCACGATCGTTGTCGAGTTTTGGAAGGGGCGAGAGGGACCCTGGCAGCAGCTCGAAGGAGGAGGGGGCAGGCCCATGCCATTTCCATTCCCCAGAAGGACGAAATGGTAGAGGAAAGTGCCTGATCCCCTTCCTCCTCCACGAAGAGGGGACAACAAGAGAGACCCCGCCACAGGTCCCCGATCTCTCCGACCAGGATGGTACCCTCGATCCGAAGGGAGGCGTGGACATGGGCGCCGGCCATGTACGCGGAGGATTCCACTACCGTCCAGGGGCCTGCTCACCGACTCGCCAGCAGGCTGCGAGAACGTGTGCTGGCTCTACAGCTGCAGTGCGGAGTGCTGAGCCCTGGGTGCGAGATCCCATCTCCATCTCCCGCGTGCTGCCGCTGCTGGCACTCCTCCTCTCCGCGTGCGACGGAGACGACGTGGTCGCCGGGCCCGGCTGTGACGAGGGCTATGTGGACGACGCCGGTACCTGCGTGCCCGAGGACTGCGGGACCGGCACCTGGGGTGACCTGACGCTGCCTCTGGGCACCGTCTACGTGGATGTCGAGGCCGATCCGGGGGAAGACGGCACCAAGACCGCGCCCTTCACCTCCATCCAGCAGGGGCTGGACGAGGCCGGCACAGCAGGTGGAGGCTCGGTGGCCGTGGCCGCGGGAACCTATGCCGAGACCCTGGTATTCAACCTGAGCCATGATGGCGTCGAACTGGCAGGGCGCTGCTCGCCCCTGGTGAAGCTGGACGCCAGCGTGGGGGGTGGCGCCACGCCGGCCATCTCCATCGATGCCGCGGGCTCAGCCGTGGGGATCTCCGGGATCTGGATCCACGGTTCCCAGTCCAGCGGCGTGGCCCTGCAGGCGGGGACCGCCACGCTGCGGAACTGTGACGTCACCGACAGTGCGTGGTACGGCGTGGAGGCCACGGATTCGGGCGGCGTTGCCGTGGCGCTGGAGATCGACTCGTGCACCGTCGACGGCAGCGTCGCCGCCGGGGTGCAGGTTCTCGGCGCCCAGACCTCGGCGCAACTGGTCGACGTCGCCATCTCCGGCACGACCCCCCTGGTGGTAGGGGAGCGGGGCCCGGGCCTCGAGGTCCTGGACGGCGCCGTCGTACAGGCCGAGTCCTGCATGGTCGAGGGAAACGTGGGTGCGGGAGTCCTCGTCTTCGGGACCGGGACGTCCCTGACCCTGCTGGGCAGTACGGTCCGGGACAACGTCTCGGACGTCTTCGGTGACTTCGGCTACGGGGTGTTGGTGATGGACGGCGCACTGCTCGACGCCCGGAGCTGCACGGTGGAGGGCAACCGGACCGCCGGGGTCGCGGTGATGGACAGCGGTTCCATGGCAGCGCTGCGCGACAGCGTGGTCGCGGACAATCTCGGTGCGGACAGCGGCGAGCTCGGCTGCGGCGTGTACGTGATCGAGGGGGCTACCGTGACCGTGGACTCGTGTGAGATCGAACGCAACACGTTGATGGGCATCCGTGCCAGAGGTGCGGGCACGCAGGTCGTGGTGCAGGACTCGATCATCGCGGACACGCTGCTGTCCTGGGATCTCTACGAATGCACGGCGAGCATTGGCGCTGGCGCCGAGGACGGCGCCGAGGTCGGCTTGAGCGGGGTCGAGCTGTCGGGTAACGCGGGCCCCGGGCTGTACTCCAACGGCGCGGGCAGCGTGCTGACCTGCTCGGACTGCACGCTCGTGGACAACCAGTTCGCGGGGGGTGTGGTCGTCGGCGACGGCACCCTGCAGATCGAGGACTCGACGATCACAGACACCGGGATGAGCGTGGACCTCGGCAATGGCGCGGGTGTGTATGCCGAGTCGTTGCACTGGGGGGGCTCGCCCACGCTCGTGGTCAGCGGCTCCACCGTCCGGGGCAACCCGGTGCAGGGGATCCAGCTCCACGGATCAGGCAGCTTCCAACTCGTCGACAACGACATCGAGGGCGGGGAGGGTGTCGTCCACGGCGACGAGAGACGGTGCGGCGACGCCGTGTATGCCAGCGACGGGGTGGCCGCCTGGGACGGGACCACCGGCCTGCGGATCGAGCACAGCTCGCTCACCGGTGGACTGACCGCCGGGCTGATGCTGGCCAGCTCCTCCGCGGTCCTGTCGGGCAACACCTGGGCGGACAACGCCGTGGCCGACATCATCACCCAGGGTGCTGGCTGTGACGATCCCCCCGAGGGCCACGAGGAGGCCGGCACCGTCGAGCTGTGCCCGGAGTGGGACTACCCGACCTGCTACGAGGTGTTCTCTCTCGAGATCCTGATCGCGGATCTCGAGTAGGGACGACGGGAAAACAGACGGTATCTGACACCCTTGGCCGGCGCGCACGCAGCGCTGGGCGCCGGCACCGTGAACGTCAGTCCAGCCGTCCATGTACCCCATCGCCTGGCCGAATGAGACATAGGCAGCGGCGCCGCCCCCCCGTTGGAAGTGGCGTGGGTCGTCGAAGACCAGTAGTAGCCGAAGTCGCTCTGGCCGTCCTCGTTGGTGATCTCCGTGCAGTCGAACAGCGGGTCGATCGCCGGCGAGTCGGTGGCATCCGGCGAGCGGTCGTAGTCGACCAGGCTCTGCAGCTCCTTGATCGTCGGCACCCGCCAGTCGGAGTGCCCTGCCAGCGAAAAACCGTCGGCGCCGTCGACGGCGTCGCCCCAGTACTGCTTGTCGCCGGGATCCTGCACCCACATCAGCCCGGTCACGTCGTCGGTGACCGTGCCGTCACCGTTGTCGGTATAGCTGGGCTGGAACCCATCGTACTGGGCGTCCTGGCCGAAGAACACCTCGTTCGAGCCGGGGCAGTCGATGTCCTCGGAGTCGTCGTAGCAGGTGGTCTGATCGGAGTCGACGACGGGGTAGCTGTACCCTTCCACGCCGCTCTCGCCGGTGGTGTCGTCGGCGCAGGCCACCATCGTGGTCAACGCAGCGCCCAGCAGGACCACCGGGAATCTGGGGAGGACTGTCGTTTTCATCTCTACCTCCAGTCGCCCATCGCGGCGATGCGCTGGATGGTTGGACCCGGCTGGAACGGGATCGGTTACAGGATCGGTGTCAGTGTCCGACACCTTTCCCCCAGGTCACCGGGAGGCAGGAAGACGACCTCCGTTCCTTCGAGCGTGCCGACCTGCGCCCTGTCGAGACCGAACTGGACGACGAGCAACCTCTCCGGCGCGTACGCCTGGACGAAGCTCCGCATCGAGCGGGTGACCTTGGGCCTGCCGCTGGCCTTGGCCTCGACCCCGGCCAGGCGCGGACCGACGACGAGCTTGGCCTTTCGCGGATCCTCCCGGCCCGGGAGATCGACCCGCCGTGGGATGAACGGGCTGGGGATGCGGCGCCGGATTTCGTCCTCGAACGCCTCGGGGCGCTCGAACCAGGGATTCAGCTGCAGGATTCGTTGGAGGATTGCTGGATTCAAGCTGGATCATCCGCAGTGCCCATGTCGATTATCCTGACTTAGTCAGTCTGACGGGTCGAGCCTGGCCGGGCGGGAAGTCGCCTTCCCGTGGTGGTCCTGCCAGCATGACGGATGCGGATCAGCGTTGCGTGTCCGGATATTCCCCACACCCTCCCGAGCAAGCAAGTCACCGGCCAGTCAGCGGTGTCGTTTCGATCCCGGGGAGCTCCACCGTCCCGGTATACTGGCGGCGAAGAGGGGGTCCCCATGGGCGACCACAAACCATGTCCATCGCTTTCGTGGTTCGTATGGGTCGTCAGCCTGGCCGGTTGCCTCCCGCCCGGTGAGATCATCTACGAAGGCCCAGCTACGCTGGCCGATCTCGGCACGGTCGGCAGCGCCGTGTGGGTCGAGCGGGACTATACGGACGACGAAGGCGCTCAGGCCACGTGGCACTACTTCGTGGTCA
>CAZXHG010000111.1:0-30859 GCA_964639985.1 uncultured Rickettsiales bacterium | reverse complement strand
AGCCCGAGCCCGAGCCGGAGCCCGAGCCCGAGCCCGAGCCCGAGCCCGAGCCCGACCCCGAGCCAGAGCCAGAGCCAGAGCCCGAACCGGAGGAGACCCCTCCCGAGTCCCTGCGGGACGAGGCTGCGGTCACCGACTCCACCGAGGCGCAGGCCGTGGCCGAGGTCTCGGTCGAGGACGACACATCGGTAGCCGAGGAGGAGACCGTCGCGGAGGAGGAGAAGCCCGCCGAGGAGGAGGAACCTGCCGAGGAGGAGAAGCCCGCCGAGGAGGAGGAACCCGCCGAGGAGGAGAAGCCCGCCGAAGGAGCTCCCGAGGAGGACGAGGCGCCGGTCTCCGTGGACGACGGTCCGCTCCCCGAGGAGGAGGAGCCCGCCGAGGAGGAGCCCGCTGCGGCGCAGAGCGACGAGCCCGAGCCATCCGAGGATTCCGTGGGCGTGCTCGAGGCCAGCCGCGAGGAGATCGCGGACTACGAGGCCGCGTTCGACGACGCGGAGATGGCGTGGTCCGGGTTCGGTGGCGGGCCCACCCCGCCACCGATGGAGGAGTCCGCGTCCGAGCCCGAGCCAGAGCCCGAGCCCGAGCCAGAGCCAGAGCCAGAGCCAGAGCCAGAGCCAGAGCCAGAGCCCAAGCCCAAGCCCAAGAAGAAGGCCACGAAGAAGAAGCGCAAGTCGCGCAAGAAGAAGAAGAAGAAGAAGTAGGACCGGCTGGCTGACGACGCCCCTGGCGGGAGCACGGGGCCTTCCCCGATCACTCCTTCAGCAATCCCTCAACCAGCAGCGGATCCCCGGCCTCGACCGCGGCCTTTCGCGCCTCGGCCTCCAGGTGCTTCGCCCGCCGCTCGTCGGCGGCGGCACGGGCCAGCTTCGCCTGCAAGGCCTGGCCCAGCGCCACGACCTTCCGGTCCCCGAGGGCGGCAGCGCGTCGGATTCCGCGTTTGAGCTGGGCCTTGCCCTCCTTGCTCGCCCGTCGCATCTGGCGGATGTACCCGATCCACACGTCACCGAGGGCCAGCCCCTCCTTCCACGACATCTCCCGCGCGAGTTCGTGGGCGCGGCGGAAGTAGCGGGCGGCCTTCTTGCGCTCCCCGCGATGGAGGTGGATCTCGCCGATGCCGGCGAGGTCCCGGGCCTTGCCCCGGGGGTGCTCCAGCTTTCGGTGGAGTCGGTAGGACTTCTGCAGCAGGGTCAGGGCCGCGTCGAGATCGCCGTCGCGCATGGTGGCCACGGCCTGCTCGCTGAGCACCTCGGCGCGCTGCGCACGGTCCGCGCGATCCCCGAGCAGGGACGCCGCCTCCGCCAGGTGAGCGCACGCGTCCCCGGCCGAGCCGTGCCGCATGGCCAAGCTGCCCAGCTCGGTGAGCACCCTTCCCTTGCGCCGCGCGTCCTCGGCCTCCCCCGCGTTGTCCAGCGCGGCCAGCAGGACCCTGCGTGCGCGTTCCATGTCGCCGCGCAGGACCAGGTTCGCGGCCAGCTCCACGCGAATGTCCGTCTGAATGGCGGGATCGATGACGGACGAGGCCAGGTCGTCCAGCCGCTCCACGTACGCCGCGAGCGTGCTCTCGTGTCCCATGGCCAGCTCGATGCGACACAGCGCGAGCAACGCACGCGCCTCCTCCAGCACGGCCGAGACGTCCGTGGCGTAGTCCAGCGCCATCGTGCCGTGACGCTGAGCAGAGCGTAGATCCCCCTGCTCGAAGCTCAGGTCGGCGAGGCGGCAGTAGATCGATGACAGGCGACGATCCACATCGGCGCTCGCCGATTCATCGCCCGCGCTACGCAGCAGCAGGATCGCCTGCTGGTACCGGCGGATCGCCTCGGTGAAGTAGTTGTTCTCCGCGTGGATCAGGCCAGCCTGTTCGGCGTACAGTGCCGCACGGGTCATCTGACCGCCCTTGGAATAGTGCGCGCAGAGGGCGTCGATGTACGGCCGCAGCTCGTCCGCGTGGAGCACCTCGAGGCCCTCACCGACCCGGCAGTGCAGCTCCCGCCGCCTCGGGGTCAGGATCCCGCGGTAGGTCACGTCCCACGTCATCACGTTGCGGAACTGGTAGCTGGCGCCGACCCCCTCGCCGGTGCGCGGTCGGATGAGATCCGTGCGCACGATCTCGTCGAGCCGCGCCGCGGTCCCCTCCAGGTCCAGCCCCAGGGCCGCAGCCAGCACCCCCAATCCGAACGCGCGACCGACCACCGCCGCGGTCTCCAGCGTCGTTCGCTGCACCTCGTCGAGCTGGTCGAGGCGGCTCTTGATCAGCACCTGCACCGAGTCAGGCACCGAGGTGCGCTCCAGCGTCCCGGCCAGGCTCACCTCGCCGCCGTCCACGGTCACCCGGCCGTCACGCTGGAGGCTGCGGATCAGCTCCTTGACGAACAGGGCATTGCCATCTCCCGCCTCGAGCAGGAAGTCCACGAGGGCGTCGGGGGTGGACTGGACCTCGAGGAACTCGGAGCAGTAGGCCTCCACCTCGGGCCGACCCCAGCCCGGCAGCTCCAGGCGGACGATCGAGTCGAGGTCCTCGGCAAAGGGTGAACCATCCTCCGGACGCACGGTCATCACCAGCAGCACCGGGCAGGAGCCGAGCTCCTCCAGGGCGTGTCGCACCCACTCCCGCGTGAGGCGATCCGTCCACTGCAGGTTCTGCAGCGCCAGCACGCAGGGGTTGCGGCGCGCCCGCGCCGAGAACACCCGGTTGAGCGTGCGGAACAGGTGCGCCAGCCGCTGGTCGCCCGCCAGGTAGCGCAGACCCGCGTCCGGGAACGACACCCCCATCAGGGTGCCCAGCAGGTGCACCTCGACCGTGCCGAGTTCGTACACGTTGCCCAGGGAGATCAGCTTGCCACGCACCTCGTCGGCCGCGGACAGGGGCTCCAGGCCCGCCATCTGGCGCACCAGATCCGCCACGGGCAGCAGGGGCTCGGCACTACGGTGCACGCGACCCTTGGTCAGGAAGAACGTGAAGCCCTCGTCCACGGCAGAGCGGTGGATCTCGTGCAGGAACCGCGTCTTGCCCGCGCCGCTCTCGGCCACCACCTCCAGCGCGGTCACCTCCCCCTCGCGGGCGCGCTGCAGTGCCGCGTGCAGGATCCCGAGCTCGTCTCCGCGCGGGATCCAGCTGCCCGCCTGGGGCACGACCTGCACCTCGTCGAGATCCCGCCTCAACAGGTGGATCGGGACGGGGTCCTCCCAGCCCTTGATCGGGCGCGGCTCGAGGCTCTCGAACAGCCGCTCCTCGTTGGCCTGGGAGACGACCCGGTCGCTGACGAGGACCTGATCCGGCTCGGCGATCTCGCACAGCCGGGTGGCCAGCTTGAGCGTGTCGCCGAGGGGAACGAACTTGCGCAGGCGGCTGCCCTTGCTCTTCTGGCCACCTGCGGCCAGGGTGCCGCGGTGGATGCCCATGCACAGGTGGATCGACCCGGACGCGCCCGTGTCGAAGGTGTGGCCGAAGTCGGCAAGCGCGCGGGCGCAGTCGAGGCACATCTCCAGGTCCCGCTCCCAGTTACGCTTGAGACCCCAGAAGATGAGGAAGCGATCGTTGTAGAACCGGTCCAGCGTTCCCTTGTGGCGTCGGACGATGGTCACCAGCGCGCGCAGGAAGCGGTAGTTGAAGCGGAGCAGCTCGGCCTCGTCCAGCGTGCCGGTGAGGCGGTCGATGCCGAGCACGTCCGCGGCGAGCACGTACACCTCGCGGCGCTCCCCCTCGGCGAGGCGCTCACGCGTGCGCTTGCCCGCGGGCTCCATGCCCTCCAGGGTGATGCTCGGCTGCGACGCGCTGGACACCGACAGGCTCTCTGCGGTGTTGCCCACTCCCGCCGTCACAGCACCATGGCGATCCGCGGAGGAGAGGGGCTTCGAGGTCTGGAGGTCGATCGGCCCGTCCATGGACGGCTCCGTGGTCTCCGTCTCCGGCTGGGGCGTCGAGCCGTCCGCGGCCGACAGGGTGTCGAACCGCGGCTCGAAGTTGTTGATCACCGATCCCGCCGCGCGGTCACGGGCGTACTCGCGGGCGAACAGGTCCTTGAGCATCCGGCCGACGTCGGCTCGCATCACCGCCTCGCCGGTCTCGACCGAGTAGCTCATCAGGGCGGCCTGCAGCTCGGCCGCGGTCTGGTACCGGAAGTCGGGGTTGCGGGCCAGGGCCGTGAAGATGATCTCCTCCAGCCCGGAATCGACCGGCGCGAGTGAGGAGGGGCGGGGGATCGTGCCCTTGAGGATCGCCTCCTTCTTCTGCTCGACGCTCATGCCCGCGTAGAGCCGCTTGGCCGTGGCCATCTCGAACAGCACGATCCCCGCGGAGTAGATGTCGCTGCGGGCATCCACCGGCGACGCACCGAGGTGCTCGGGGGACATGTAGCCGTACTTGCCGCCCGCCGGCCGCCCCTCCGGTACCACCTCCTGGCCCACCTGGGCGATGCCGAAGTCCAGCAGCTTGATGTCGCCCTCATAGCCCAGCATCACATTGTGTGGAGACACGTCCCGGTGCACCACGTTGAGTGGCCGGCCGGTGGGGTCCTTGAGGTTGTGTGCGTAGTCGAGGCCGCGAGCGATCTCCGTGACCACGTAGCACGCCATGGCCGCCCCCAGCGGCTTGCGGGCGCGGGCCGCCTTGCGCATCGTGCGCATCAGGTCCGGGCCGTGGATGTACTCCATGGCGATGTAGTAGTCGGTCCCCACCACGCCGAGGTCGTAGACCTGGATGATGTTGGCGTGGTTGAGCGACACCGAGACCTTGGCCTCGTTGATGAACAGGGAGACGAATTCCTCGTTGAGGGACAGGTGGGGCAGGATCTTCTTGATCACGAGCAGCTTCTCGAAGCCCATCACCCCGTAGGACTTGGCCTTGTACACCTCGGCCATGCCGCCCGTGGCGATCTTCTCGATCAGCAGGTACTTGCCGAAACGCACCGGCTCGAACATGCCCTGACCCTGCTCCCACACGCCCCGCGCTCGGGGCTCGCGCGCAGCTGCCACGCGCCCGGGCGATCGATTCTAGATCGCGCGAGCATTAATGTCGTTGCCGAAACGCGGTGTGACGCCTAACATCCGTGTCTCGTTCCACACCGAGAGCCATGCATCGTCACTGGGTCATCCTCATCGCCGTCGTCGCCTTCGTGGCGGGCCTGTGGGCCGCCCCCACGGTCTACCGCTGGACCGCACCGCCGCCGCCCGAGCTCGCGGCGCCGACCGATCCAGTCGCCCAGATCCCCTTCGTCGTGGCCTCCCCCACCGCCAGTGATCGTGACCTTCCGGCGCTGTCAGAGCTGTACGAGCGGCTGAGCCCGTCCGTGGTCAACATCGCCGTGCTGGTGGCTGGCCAGCAGCAGCGGCGACGCGTGGGCATGGACAGCTACGTTCCGCTGCGGGAGAGCCGTGGATCGGGGTTCATCCTCACGCCGGACGGATCGGTGCTGACCAACCACCACGTGGTGGCAGGCGCCCGGCGGGTCCAGGTGCAGCTCGCGGACGGGCGTAGCTACCCCGCGTCGGTGGTCGGCTCCCACGAGGCCACCGATCTGGCGCTGCTGCAGATCGAGAGCGACGAGCCACTGTCGCTCCAGCCCACGGTGCTGGGTGACTCCGACGACCTGCAGGTGGGCGAGTGGGTGTTCGCCATCGGCAACCCGTTCGGCCTCAACCACTCCCTGACCACCGGCATCGTGAGCTACATCGGCAGGCCCGCCGGGGACGACGAGCTGCTGTTCGACTTCATCCAGACCGACACCGCGATCAACCCGGGCAACAGCGGCGGGCCGCTGTTCAACCTCGCCGGCGAGGTGGTGGGGGTCAACACCGCGATCCTGGGGGACGCCGAGGGCATCGGGTTCTCCATCCCGGTGGACATCGCGCGCACGGTGGTCCCGGTGCTACGGGAGCGGGGCGAGTTTCGCCGGGGCTACCTCGGCGTATCCCTGGCCGCCGCCCACCCCGAGCACGCCGGCGGCGGGATCCCGCTGGCCGCCGTGCACGAAGGCACACCCGCGGCCGAGGCCGGCCTGCAGGCGGGCGATCTGCTGCTCCGCCTGGGCGAACACACGCTCGGCGACACGCGGGACGTCCCCCGGTTCGTCGGGCTGACGCCCCCCGGGACAGCGGTGGTCGTGCAGTTCCAGCGGGGCGACCAGACGCTGACCACCTCGGTCGTGGTCGGCGACTACGATTCGCTCAGCCAGCTCGCGGAGGTGACGATCCCGTCCCTGGGGATCAGCGTACGCGCCGCCAGCGAGGAGGACCGCCGCGCCAGTCGCCTGGCGGCTCGCCAGGGTGGGTTGACCGTGACCGGCGTGGAACCCGGCGGCCCCGCATCCCGCTCCCTGGCGCCGGGCGATGTGATCGTGGAGCTCGACTACGAGCCGGTGCTCGACCCCGAGGAGTTCGCAGGCCAGCTGCAGGTGGCGGGCCGACACCTCCTGCTGATCAGCCGCCGCGGGGCGATCTTCCCGCTGTGGGTACGATAGGCGACCGATGAGCGTGACCATTCGACCCGACGACTCCCCCGCGATCCCGGAAGAGGCCCTTGTCGTGCCCCTGGCCGAGGATGTGCTCCTTCCCGGTGCCATCGGCTCGGTGCGCCTGGAGCGCAGGGCACTGGTCCGCGCCGTGCTGGCCGCCCAGGCCGACGACCTGCCGGTCGCGCTGACGCCGGTGCTCGATCCCGAGCGGGACTCCATCGCCCGTACCAACCTACACGACGTGGGCTGCCTCGGCCGTGTGGTGAGCTCCCTGCAGCTCGAGGGCGACGCCTGCCGGTTCCTCGTCGAGGGGTTCTGCCGCGTTCGACTCGGACGGATCGCGGGCCGCGCACCGGCACTGCGTGTCGCCCTTCGACCCCACGACCTGCCCGAGGAGCACGATCCCCACGTGACGGCGCTGGCGCGAGCCACGCGGGAGGCGTGGCTGGCACTGTTCCCGATGATGCCGGGCATGCCCTCCGAGATCGAACAGCTGCTGCCGAGCGAGCGGCATCCGGGGCGCCTCGCCGACTACGTGATGGGCAACCTCGGCCTGGAGTGGGAGGAGGCCCGGGAGTTCCTGGCCATCGCCGATCCGTCGGATCGCCTACGCGCCGCCCTGGAGACCGCCACGCAGCGCCGTGAGCTGGCCCAGCTCCGCAACGACATCGGCGAACGCGTGCAAGCGGCCATGGATCGCAGCCAGCGGGAGTACTACCTCAAGGAGCAGCTCAAGGTGATCCGCGCCGAACTCGGTGAGCTGAGCTATCTCGAGGGGGAGGTGGACCTGCTCCGGCAGCGTATCGGCCGCAGCGGCATGCCCAAGGACGTGCGCGCCGAGGCCGACCGTGAGCTGGAGCGCATGGCGCGCATGCACCCGGAGTCCGGCGAGTACACGGTGTCGCGCAGCTACCTCGACTGGCTGCTGCAGATGCCATGGAAGAAGGTCACCCGCGACCGCCTCGACCTCGAGCACGCGGAGTCGATCCTGGACGCGGATCACGCCGGACTGGAGCGGGTCAAGGAGCGCGTCGCCGAGTACCTGGCCGTGCGCACGCTCAAGGCGGACATGAAGGGGCCGATCCTGTGCTTCCTCGGCCCGCCGGGGGTGGGCAAGACCTCGCTGGGCCGCTCCATCGCCCGCGCCATGGGCCGCAGGTTCGAGCGCATCTCGCTGGGCGGCCTCAAGGACGAGAGCGAGATCCGAGGTCACCGGCGCACCTACATCGGCGCCATGCCGGGCCGCATCGTGCAGGCGGTGCGGCGGGCGGGCAAGCGCAACCCGGTGATCATGCTCGACGAGATAGACAAGGTCGGCGCCGACTTCCGTGGCGACCCGGCGTCGGCCCTGCTCGAGGCCCTGGATCCGGAGCAGAATCACGCCTTCATCGACCACTACCTCGACGTTCCACTCGACCTCTCCCAGGTGGTGTTCCTGCTGACGGCCAACGTGGCCGACACCATCCCCTCGGCCCTGCACGACCGGCTCGAGATCATCGAGATCCCGGGGTACACCGACGAGGAGAAGCTCGATATCGCCCGCCAGCACCTGGCGCCCAAGCAGGTCAAGGGACACGGGTTGAAGCGGACCCAGATCGTGTTCGAGGACGACGCCATGGCCGCCATGATCCGGCGCTACACGTCCGAGGCCGGGGTGCGCGGGCTGGAGCGCGCCCTGGCCCGTTGCTGCCGCAAGGTGGCCCGACGCATCGTGCGCAAGACCCACCGCAAGGTGGTGGTGACGCCGGACGGGCTGGCGGACCTGCTGGGGCCGGCGAGGTACTTCCCGGAGATCGCCGAGCGCATCGACCTGCCCGGCATCGCCGTGGGCCTGGCGTGGACCCCTGCCGGCGGGGAGATCCTGTTCGTGGAGGCGACCCGCATGACGGGAAACCGTCACTTCCGGGTCACCGGCCAGCTCGGCGAGGTGATGAAGGAGTCGGCCGAGGCCGCGTTGAGCTACATCCGCACCAACGCCCGGGCCCTGGGCATCGACCCGGACTTCTGGAACGGGACCGACCTGCACGTGCACGTACCCGCGGGCGCGATTCCCAAGGATGGCCCGTCGGCAGGTATCGCCATGACCATCGCGCTGATCTCGCTGCTGACCGGCCGCAAGGTCCGCGCCGACCTCGGCGCCACCGGGGAGATCACGCTGCGGGGCAAGGTGCTGCCCGTGGGCGGGATCAAGGAGAAGGTACTGGCGGCGCGGCGCGCCGGCCTCAAGCAGGTGCTCCTGCCGGTGGAGAACGACAAGGACCTGCTGGACATCCCGACCGGCCTGCGCCAGACGCTGCAATACACGTTCGTCGAGCGCATCGATGACGTGCTCGACGTGGCGTTCGAGGCCCCCGACGCTGAAATACCGCGCACCTCGGCCCCGTAGGCAGGACCATGAACGACGACTACGACTCCCTGGACGAAGACGCTCCCGAGCCCGCCGAACGGTCCACCGTGGTCCGGGTGGCATGGATCCTGACGCGCCTGCTGATGGTGGTGCTGGGCGGCCTGGTGGTCGCCCACTGGATGAGAGGGCTGTGGGCCAACGGCTGGTTCCAGCTGGCCGCGGCCCTGGTGCTGTGCTGCGGGCTTCCCGTGACGTTCTACCAGCTCATCCGGAGGAAGGTGGCTGCCGCCGGTGGAAAGGCCCGCTTCGGGGTGCTCACCCTCGCCACGATGGTCTCGCTCCCCGTGCTGCTGTGGGTGGGGGTCAAGGAGCCCGGCACCTATGTCGACGCCATCGGTGACGAGGGCATGGGCGGGCTGCGCTGGATCGCCGCGCGCGTGGGCGGTCACGCCGACGTGGTGGCTGTCGGCCCCGACGACCCGGCCGACACCAGCACGGCAGCGGCGGTACAGACCGGTACCCCGACGCCGCACACGCCGGCCCTCGATGGGGCGGAAGCCGAGCCGACCGAGCCGGCCGAGCCGGTCGAGGTGCGCCCCGCCGCGGTGCCCCCGGGAGGCACACCGCTGCCGTTCGAGTCCCTCGGTGGCCAGATGCTGATCGAGGCGTCCGTGGGCGAAGGCCATCCCCTGCCCTTCATCCTGGACACCGGGGCGTCGTACTCCACGCTGAACGGCGCCGCCCTGGCCACGCTCGGACTGGAGATCCCGGCCGATGCACCGGTGAAACGAATGCAGACCGCGGGCGGCCAGGCCGAGGGCCGGCTCGTGCTGGTGGACGCCGTGACCGTGGGGGGGCAGCGCCGCGAGGGCGTGGTGTTCTGGATCTGCGAACCGTGCGCGGTCGGCGACGCCGTGGGCCTGATGGGGCTGAACGTCTGGCAGGGCTACCTGCTGACCATCGACCCGCTGGAACAGACCGTGTTCCTGCAGCCCCGGGAGGGGCAGACCAGCCGCACCCTGGACGTGGAGCCCTACCTGGACATCCGCGCGGTGTCCTCCCGCGTGGGCGACGGTGAACTGATCGTGGACCTGGAGCTGACCAACCGCGCGGCCCGACCGGTGCGCCAGGCCGTGGTGCTCGTCACCGCGCTGGACGGCCGGGACCGTGAGGTGGGCGCGTTCACGGTCGACGCCGGCGAGATCGCGGCCACGGCCACGCAGGCCACCACAGGCAGCATGCCCCAGGCCATCGAGGTGGCCTCGGTCCGGCTCGAGCTGCTCGACGCGTGGTGGTAGCTAGCTCCAGGCCCCCTTGCGGGGATCGAACCCGGTCCGCTCGTCGATCGCCCTGAGCGCGTCCTTCTCTCCGTCGTCGAGGTCCGGAGGCAACACGATCTGCAGCTCCACGTACTGGTGGCCCCGGTCACTGCCGCCGCGCGGCGGCGCGAGCCCCTTGTTGCGCAGGCGCAGCCGCTGGCCGGAGCGCACTCCCGGCGGGATGGTCAGCCGGGTGGTGCCATCCAGGGTGGGCACGGTCACCTTCGCACCGGCCACGGCCTCGTAGGGGGTGATCGGGCAGGTCAGGGACACGTCCCGCCCGTCCCGCTGGAGGAACGGGTGGCCCTGCACCTCCAGCTCGATGATCAGATCACCGGGCCAGCCGCCCCGCGTGCCGGCGTTGCCCTTGCCCCCCAGCCGTATCTTGCCGCGGTCCCCCACCCCCTCGGGGATGGTGACCGTGAGGCTCTCCTGGCCGTCGACCCGTCCGTCGCCGCCACACTTGCCGCAGGTGGTGAGGCTGGTCTTGCCCGTGCCCGCGCAGCTGGTGCAGGTCTGCTCGACCTGCAGCGGACCCTGCCGGACCGTCACCTTGCCGCGGCCTCCGCACTGACCACAGGTGTTCAGCGCGCCGCCGGGCACCTTGCCCGACCCGCCGCAGGAGTCGCAGGGCACCTGGCGTCGGTACCGTATCGGGGTCTTCCCGCCCCGCGCCGCCGTGGCGAAGTCCACGGCCACGGTCAGCCGCAGGTCCGCGCCCCGCGTGGGCGGCGGCTCGTTCGCGGTCGGGCCGCCAAAGGAGCCGCCCGGTCCAGCGGGACCCGGATCGGGGCCATAGGACGACTGCCCGCCCGTGCTGCCGTCGAAGAACCCGTCGAACGGGCCGGCACCCCCGAAGCCCGCGCCGCCGCGGCCGAACCCGAACCGACCGAGGATCTCGTCGAGGCCCGCGCCGAACCCGGCGCTGGGATCGAACCCCGCCGCCCGAGGCCCCTCGTGACCGAAGCGGTCGTACTTGTCCCGCAGGTCCTCGTCGGAGAGCACCTCGTACGCCTCGTTGATCTCCTTGAACTTGTCCTCGGCGGCCTTGTCACCGCCGGTCACGTCCGGGTGGTACTTGCGCGCCAGGGCGCGAAAGGCCTTCTTGATCTCGTCGTCGGAGGCATTCCGCCCCACGCCGAGGATCTCGTAGTAATCACGCTTCGCCATCTCGGACGCCCTTGCCTCCGTCGTTCGTGTCGTCCCGCCCAAGGATAATCATCGAGGGCAGCCCCGCAATCGTAGCGCCGAGTGCCTATAATTCTCGCGTCCACCGGACGGAATGATGGAAACACCCGACGGCCACACCGATCCCCGCTGCTCGTTCTGCGGCAAGAGCCATCGCGAGGTCACCCGCGTGATCGCCGGTCCCGGAGTGTACATCTGTTCGGAGTGCATCGCCCTGTGCAACGACATCATTCACGAAACCCCGGCGCGCAAGTCCTTCGGGCTCGCGGCCGGGCCGGTGCCCCGACCCGACCAGATCGACGAGCACCTCGAGCAGTACGTGATCGGACAGCGGCGGGTGAAGAGGACCCTGTCGGTGGCCGTGCACAACCACTACAAGCGCATCCTCGACCGGGACCGGGAGAGCTCGGACGACGAGGACGCCGTGGAGATCGCCAAGAGCAACGTGCTGCTGATCGGTCCCACCGGTACGGGCAAGACCCTGCTGGCCCAGACCCTGGCACGATATCTCGACGTGCCGCTCGTTCTCGCCGACGCCACCACCCTCACCGAGGTGGGGTACGTGGGCGAGGACGCCGACCACATGATCCAGCAACTGTTCGAGTCCGCGGACCGCAGCGTGGAGCGCGCCTCCAAGGGCATCGTCTACATCGACGAGATCGACAAGGTCGCACGCCGCAGCTACCACCAGACCGTTTCACGGGACGTCAGCGGCGAGGGGGTGCAGCAGGCCTTGCTGCGCATCATCGAGGGCAAGACGACCAACGTCACGGTCAAGGGTAGCCGGCGCCTGCCCAACCCGGAGACCGTACAGGTGGACACCGCGGACGTGCTGTTCATCTGCGGCGGATCGTTCGAGGGGCTGGAGGAGATCATCTCCCGCCGCATCGGGCGCAAGCGGGTCGGCTACGGCGCCGAGGTCACGTCCCCGGAGCGACACGACTCGGCCATCCTGCGGCGGGTCACCCCCGCAGACCTGGAGGACTTCGGGCTGATCCCCGAGCTGATCGGACGCCTGCCCGTGGTGGCGTGCCTCGACGACCTCGACGAGGACGACCTGGTCGACATCCTCGTGCAGCCGCGCAACAGCCTGGTCAAGCAGTACCAGAAGCTCGCGCGCATGGACGACGTGGACCTCTCGTTCACCGAGGCCGCGCTCCGCTGCGTGGCCCGGCGCAGTCACGACATCGGATCGGGCGCGCGCGGGCTGCGCACCATCCTCGAGAACGCGATGCTGGAGATCATGTACGACCTCCCTGACGACGAACGCGTGGCCGCCTGCGAGGTCGACGTGCCGGTGATCGAGGGCACCGGCGGCCCGCGACTGCACTACCACGAGGAGCCCGGATGACCGCCCGGCAGGTACGGATCGCCGCGGTCGTGGCCGGCCTGCTGTTCGTCGGTGCCGTGATCTCCACGCTGCGCTCGTGCGGCGGCGACGATCCGCGGGTCGCCGACGAGGTCACCGCGCCCCGCACCGAGCCCCCGCTGGTCAGCGAATCGGTGGAGGTCTTCCACGTGGTGGGCCAGGGCGAGACGTTCGGCGACATCTGCACGGAGCACGGCGTCCCGTACGCTGACATGCTGCAGATGGTGGAGGCCAGCGAGGAGATCCACGAGCTGACCCGGATCCGCATCGGACGAGTACTCCAGATGCGCTTCGACCCGCAGACCGACGTCCTGCTCGACCTCGCCTACCCCCTGGACGAGGACTCCTGGATCGTCATGCGCGGCGAGGGAGGCGCTCCCTACACCGCGTCCATCGAGGCCATCCCCTACGATGTCGGGTACGCCGTGCTCACGGGTGAGGTCACACCGGACGAGAACAGCTTCTGGGCCATGTGCAAGCACATGAAGCTGCACGACGCGGATATCCTCTCCCTGGCGGAGATCTTCGAGTACGACGTCGATTTCGCGACCGAGGTCCGGCAGGGGGATCGACTCGCCGTCTGGATCGAGGAACTGTCGCTCGACGGCAGCCCCCAGAAGTACGGCAACGTGCTCGCCGCGCGCTACATCAACGACGGCATGGCCTCCGAGGCGCTGCGCTTCACGCCCACGGACGACAAGCCCGGCTACTACACCGACGACGGCATGTCCACGCGCAAGCAGTTCCTGCGCTCGCCGCTGAAGTTCAGCCGCGTGGCCAGCGGGTTCTCCCGCAGCCGCTTCCACCCCGTCCTGCACACCAACCGACCCCACTGGGGCACGGACTTCTCCGCGCCCAGGGGCACCCCCATCCGGGCCCTCGGAGACGGCCGCGTGACCTTCGCCGGCTGGCGCGGCGGCTACGGCAACCTGGTGATCATCCAGCACGACGAGCGCCACAGCACGCGCTACGGCCACTGCACGAAGTTCGCCAAGGGCATCCGCTCCGG
This sequence comes from uncultured Rickettsiales bacterium, assembly GCA_964639985.1. GTDB lineage: Bacteria > Myxococcota_A > UBA796 > UBA9615 > CAYRNR01 > CAZXHG01. Next base: position 17,178 of record CAZXHG010000111.1, on the reverse strand, counting down.
CACCAACGTCGAGCAGGGCCGGGTCATCGCGTACGTGGGCTCCACCGGCATGTCCACCGGCCCGCACCTGCACTTCGAGTTCAGGGTCAACGGCAACCCCGTGGACTTCATGAAGCAGGAGTTCCCCAACACCGAGCCGGTGTCCGGGGAGGACATGCCCCGCTTCGAGGCCGAGCGCGACGCCTTGCTCGCGCACATCGACGGGTTGCTGCCGCGACCGCCCGAACCCGAGCATGACGGGGACGCGGAATAAACCACGCGCCCCGCCTGTCTCGGTCCATGGTTGAGCGCCCCCGAACCGTGGTACCTTGCCGACATGACTGACGAAGAAGAGATCACGCGCATCCCGCGATCGCGCATGCCGTGGGTGTTGCTGGCGCTGGGCACCGGCGCCCTCATCCTGGTGTGGGCCTCCACAGGCATCTGGAAGAGCAACCCCGAGGATTTCGCCGACGACATCAAGGCGACCTATGCCGCGTGCAAGGGGGACGAGATCCGGTTGCTGGCGGCCAAGCACAACCTGCAGCTGGTGTTCGAGCCGTGCGGTAGCAACAACTTCCTGGCCTACCAGTGGTCCCCCAACGGCCTGGAGCTGTTCTACCAGACCAACGCCGGCCCCTGGCTGCTCAACGGCGACACCGGCGAGCACCGCGCCCTGCCCGTGGGCTTCCCCATCAGCAACGCGATCTGGTTCACCGAGGACCTGGTGGCGTTCCCGGAGAAGGGCGTCAAGTCGTACAACATCGACGTGTACGACGTACGCAAGAACATCATCAACATCACCGGGCTGCAGCAGGTCTCCCCCAACACCCTGGTCAACGGCAAGGAGGTGGACGAGGTCCTGTACCTCGCCGCCGACCGCGAGCCCGACTCGACCAACCCCGATGACGTGGTGCCCCAGCAGGTGTGGAGGTTGGCCGCCAACACGGGCAAGGTGGAGCCGGCGTTCCCCTGGATGACCGACCCGGTCGAGGACTACACCTACAACCGGCACCAGGACCTGGTGGCGTGGCAGATCCCGGGCGGGGACGGCGTGACAGTGGCCGTGGGTGCCACCGGCGAGGTCGTGCACACCTTCCCCGGCATGGAGCGGGTCTCGATCAGCGCGGACGGACGATTCCTGGCCATCGAGGGCCCGGGCGAGCCGATCCCGATCTTCCATCAGCAGACCGAGGAGGACGCGGTCGCCGCCGAGGAGAGCGGCTCGACCGCCTCCCCGGAGATGGCCGTACCCAAGTACATGCCCACCGAGGTCCAGCCGCCCACGCTGTGGCTGCTCGACACGACCACGGGCACCCGACACCAGCTGCCGCAGGTGTTCGGGTACCAGTTCCAGTGGTACGAGGCGCGCCCCTACTACTGCAGCTTCATCCTGTGGGGCATGGAGAACAAGGAGTTCAACCGCAACGTGGCCTTCACCGACGTCACGCCGATCCTCAAGAGCCTGGGCGTGGAGATCGACATGGCCCAGGTCCTGGGTGTGGTCGATGGGGAGACCGAGTAGGCGGGTGGCCGCCCCGCGGGTGGCCGCCCCGCGGGTGGCCGCCCCCTACTGGCCCAGCGCCCCCAGCAGCGCCTTGCGGGCCTTCTTCGAGCCCTTGACCTTCGCCGGCCAGCGGTCGCCGGATCGCTCCAGTTCCAGCGCGTTGCCGAACGGGTCGCGACAGGTCACCTGCGGTCCCAGGTCCAGGGGCGCACCGTTGCCGCCGACCACGGGCCACAGGCACCGGCTCTGCGAGCGGGGGTCCCATAGCTCCAGCGCCAGTGAGAAGCTCAGCACCCGCAGGTCGTAGCGCTCGCCCACCGCGCGCCGGTAGCCGCCGATGCCCTCGACGTAGGGGAGCAGCGGGGCCGGGTCCACGACCTCGTCGCGGTCGAGCTTGCGTCCCACGGCGGCCAGGGCTTCCTCCCCATCCGGGACCAGCATCTGGATCGACCCGCTCACCGTGGACTCGACCCAGATCACCTTCACCGTGGCCGACCGCGACCGCACGTGAGGTGCGAGGTCCGACCCCAGCGCCGAGACCAGCGGGCTGTCGGAGAAGAACCCCTTGTAGAGTGGACTGAGCCCCTCGAGCTGCAGATCCACGCTCAGGGGCTGGTCGGCCGGACGGCCAGGGATCGGCTCCTCGGGGTCGGTGGCGGGGGTCGACTCCGAGGCGGTGGGCTGCTCGCCGTCAGCCCCGGGTGCTTCGTCGTCCGCGCAGGCCAGACCCAGCACGCTGAGCGCCGCCGCGAGCGCGACGGACCGCCGCGAGCCGCTCACTCGTCGAGACCGCGCTTCTTGCGAATCTCCTCGAGGGCCTTCTTGTACTCGAACTCCCACTCGGCCGTACCCTCGCGCACGTTCCTGATCTTGGTGCGAGCCTCGCGGTCGAGATCGGCCTCGTCGATCAGGATCCGCCGGAACACGACCATCATCTTGCGGCGCATCAGGAAGTCCTCGGCGTAGACCTCCTCCACGTGATTGCTCATCAGGAAGCTCTCGATGATCTGGCCGATGATCCACCGGACGCCGTCGTCGCCCGTGGGGTGATTGCGCTCCTCGCAGAGCTGGCCCTTGATCTTGCCGAACTGGTCATAGGTGATCTGCCGCTCGTGCATGAAGTCACGCACCTCGCGCACGATCTTCGCCTCCTGCCGGCCGTGCTCGTCCATGATCGCGCGCACGTCCTGCACCGCCTCGGTCACGTTGTCGGGCTCGACCTCGATATCGTCCTCGTGCATGAGCATGGCGACGATCTCCTCGGCGAGCCTCGGAACCTGCGAACGATAGATCCTCACGTTTCACCTTCCCGTACCGCGCGCGGTCACCCGCGTCGACGGTTCAGAACTTCCACTCGAAGCCACCGCCGAGGTTGAAGTCGTTGAGCTTGTAGGGCTCGTGCACCGCCTCGTGCCCGGCCGTGGCGTACATCAGCTCGGCCTCGGGCACGTCCACGAGGTAGTAGCCGACTTCGAGGTTGATCCGGAACTTGGGGTCGACGTTGAAGTGCATGCCACCAAACAGGTTGAACGCCGGCGCCAGCTGGTTCGACCAGGGGTCGTACTCGGCCTCCGGGTCCGCACCCCGGTAGGCCTCGTTCTCGATGAGCACCGACATCTCCTTGGGGATGTCGGTGTGGGTGCGCGTCCAGCTGATCACCACGCCGGTCCCGAAGTAGGGCTGCACCCACTTGAAGAAGCGGTAGGAGGGGTCGGTCTCCGGGACCGTGACCTCGTACTTGAAGTTGATCGATATGCCGTAGGAGAAGATGTAGCCAGGCACCCGCTCGGCGGTCGTGACGCTCTCCGGGTCCTGGTACTCCTCGTAATACGAGATGTCCACGCCGGCGATCTCGCCGGTGTTGCCCACGCTGCCGTTCTCCGCCTGATGGTAGTGCACCACGAAGCCGAGGCGGAAGCCCAGGCCGTATTTGAGCATCACGCCGAAGTGGGGCAACACCACGGCCGCGCCGATCTTCATCGCCGCGTGGTCGTCTCCGAAGTGATCGAAGGTCGCATACCCGTTGAACCCGATGCGGAAGTGTTGCTCACCGTCGCCGGCGGGCGCTGCGGGGCGGCCATCCGCGGGACGGCCATCCGCGGGGCGGCCATCCACCTCCTGGGCCCACGCAGGCATGCAGTGCAGGCTCACGATCAGCAACGCCAGCCATCCCGATCGAACGTATCCCATGGGTGTCCTCCCTGTGTGCGCACGCGGGCGTAGAGAGTTGTAGCAGCGCCGGCCAGCGGGTGTCCACCCGCGGGTGGGGCCGAGGGTGGGCTACTGGCCCAGGCCGTCGATGGCCACCTCGCGGCTGCAGTCCACGGTGCCGTCCGGGACCTCGGAGCCGCTGCCGTCGAGGTAGTCGACCTCGACCAGCACGGATGCCTGCAGGCGGGGGTAGAGCGGTTCCTCGTCGTCCGGTCCCGCCGTGCCGGTGGCGGTCACCACGATGTCCGCCCCGTCGCTGGTGGTGCAGCTGCCGCCGAAGTACAGGTTCTCGGCGGCGTCCACCGTGCCCGCCAGCGCACACTCGCCGAACCCCACGATCAGGTCGCTCCCCTGCTGATCGATGGCCAGGGTACCCCACTGTCCGTCGCCCCCCATCCAGGTGAGGAACGAGTCGTTGGGCAGGTAGGGATCCTGTGCGATGCAGTCGCCGTCCACGATCGCCACCACCACGGGGTAGCTGCCGCCGATATCGGGCACCTCGGGATCGGGACCGGGACAACCGGTGATGAACAGGGACAGTGCCAGCGTCAGCATGACCAGGCGAGTTCTCATGTCGTACCTCCCGGCGCTCTCGCGCTGGCTCTAGTTCGTCCCCAGGATCTGCAGGACCATGGCCGCCCGGTCCAGCGGGACCGGGACCGGGTCGGATCCGTCCTCGGGCAGGGCCGCGAAGCGGGTCCCGAAGGCGATCCACTCCTCCCGCTGCTTGTCCTCCAGGAACAACCGCAGGGCCTGATCCACGTCGAGCCCCTGGCCCGAGCTGACCGGTAGCACGTAGCGGTGGTGGTCGAACAACGACCCCTGGGACAATCGCCCGAACCACACCTCGATGCGCCCCTCCAGCATGCGCACCACCATGTGATAGCCGGTGAGCAGCTGCTCCATCTGCCGCCGGGTGACTCGCGGGCCCCGGCTGGACTGGATCGACGTCACGGTGACCGACGGTTCGTCCGGCGCGACCTGCACCGGGCCGGCGTTGCCCAGCAGGGCGGTCAGGCGCTGGGCGAACCCGTCGTCGAGCTCCCCCAGCAGGCTGTGCACGGCCGCCGTCTCCTCCGCGGCCTCGCCCGGCGCTGGCGGCGTGGATGGCGTGGTCGATTCACCCACCTCGGGCTCGGTCGGCGTCTCGGGCAGCGGCTGGAGCGGCGGGCCTGCGGCGGCTTCGACGACGTCCTGCTCCGGATCCGTCTCCAGGCTCTGCCACTCGTCGCTGCCGAACACGTCCGCGGCGAAGGCGTCGAGGTCCTCCTCGCCGAACGCTGCGCTGTCCTCGTCGTAGCCCCCCTCGCTGGCCTCGGTCTCCAGGTCGGCCAGCACGTCCTGCATGAACGCGTCGAGTTGGACGTCGTCGATCTCCTCGTCCACGCTGGCGTCCTCGGATGCCTCGGACGGCGGCTGCGGTGGAGGCGGCGTGATCACCACCGGTCGGGGGACGTCCTCGGAGTCGTCCTCGCTGAACGGCTCGCCGGCCAGGGAGTCGTCCCAGCTGTCGCCAGCGAGCATGGCCGCGAGGTCGGCCGAGGTGTCGCCGTCGTCGCCGCTGGCGTCGAGGGAGACCCCGTCGTCACCGGCGAACAGCTCGTCGAGGGAGTCGGAGGTGATGGCGGGCTCGTCCGCCGGCGCGGGCGGCTCCGCCGGCTGGGCCGACACCGGCGCGGCCTGGGCCGAGAGGTCCTCGCCCGGCTCGCCCACCCTGCCGAGGAAGTAGTCCGGGAGTTCGTCGGAGAGGTGGTCCCGGCCCGGCGACGAGCTCTGGGCCGCCGCGAAGCCACGGCCGACCTCGCCCAGCGCCTCGGGCGCCTCGCTGCGGTCCTCCTGCTGCGCATCCTGGTGGAGGAATGCGAGGTACTCCTCCTCGCCGAACACCAGGACCTCGAGCACCACCGAATCGGCGCGGTTGAGGCCCTTCAACCGGGGGACCTGACGCAGGCGCTTGATCGCCAGCACCGCCGACGACAACGGATCGGTGAAGATCAGGTCGAAGTTGTAGGCCTGTGGCACACCCGGCTCGCCGCGGACCGTGAACTCCCGACGGTCGTTGGGCATCCAGTACGGGAGCCTCTCCCGCCGCACCAGCGTACGGAGCTCCTCGAACGTGGGCAGATCGATGCAGATGCCGGTGTTGTTGAGATCCTCGTCGAGCACCTGCACCTGGAACAGGCCCAGCGGATCGAACCGTTCCACGAGCAGGTCGTCCCGGGTCCGGGTCAGGTACTGCTTGACCGCTCCGCGCTTGCCCGTGTTGAGCCGGCTGGCCTTGTTCAGGGTCGGGCCAATGGTGCGCAGGCGGGCACGCAACTCGCCGTTGACGTCCACGTCCGGGATGTTGACCAGCGTGTAGTCGCCGGTGGCGATGCCGACCCGGAAGCCTTCGCCGGTGAACGGGTTCTTCACCGGCTTGGAGAACGGCCGGAACTGCACCTCCTCGTTGTCCAGGAAGTTGGTCCGGAAGTACGTCACATAGCGCAGCGCGCTCAGCGGCTCGGGGAAGATGTCGAGGATCGCGTCGCCCTCGAATCCCTCGGGCCGACCGCCGAATTCCCGCACCCGCTGCCGCACCATGAACAACCGCTCGAGCGCCAGCGCGGCCAGCTCTCCTCGCTCGGACTGCTCCATCTCGCCGGCGGCGGTGCCGCGGCTGTGTCCGAAGAACAGCTCCCGTGAGCGGTTGGTGAAGCCGATCAGGTCGATGAACACCGCGGTCCCGCTGCGGTTTCGGCGGAACGTCTCGTAGTAGCTGCCCAGGTCGAGCGGCACGGCGCTGGAGCGGAGCTTCTCACCGCGCAGGAAGTACTCGCCGCGCCGCTCCTCGACGGGGGTGAGGAACGAGCGTAGCGCGTCGAGAAAGTCCAGCGCGCGGACCTGGCGCGCCAGCTCCGTGACCTGCTCGAGCTGACCGCGCAGCCGCTCGGGGCTGGCCAGGTCCCTCCGAAACCTGCTGGAGACCTGGTTGAGCTGGCCGCTGAGGGCCCGGCGTACGTTGAGCTGCTCGATCTGGCCGATCAGGAACCGCTGAGCGGACTCGTCCAGCGCGAGGTTCCAGCCGAGCTTGAACGGCAGCGTGTCATCCTCGTTCACCGTCTCGTGCCCGGAGAACAGCCTCACGGGCAACGACGAGACGTGCTGCACGATCTGCTCGTCGAGGTACTGGGAGACGAAGTACTGCTCCGCGCCGGCCAGGGCGCGGTCGTCGCGGTGGCGGTAGAGGTCCTCCACGAGCGAGCGCAAGGTCAGCAGCAGGTCACCCACCTGCGTCGCACGCAGTTTGAAGTCCCGCGCCGTGACCAGGGACCGAGGGTGGAATGACGACAGGAACCACGGCGGCAGCAGGTACAGCAGGCGGCTACCGACCATGGCCTGGTGCAACGCGTTGGGTTGCGCGTCCCCGACCATCCGGGACACCGTGCGATTGGCGAACTCGTTGCGCGCGATCAGGCGCTTCAGAGCTTCCCGACGCAGCTCCATGCTGGCAGGGTCGTGGGCGTCGGTGCCGAGCCGGGCGAGTGCGCCCAGGGCCTCGTCCCGCGCGCCGGGACAGACCTCACGCACCCAGTTGAGGAATTCCTCGTTGGGGTACAGCAGCCGGTTGATCAGGTCCGCCAGGTGGATCCAGAGCACGCCGTCCAGGCCGAACACCGTGCCGTGGGCCCGCGTCTCGGCCACGAGGTTGACCAGCTCGGCGAAGTACGGCTCCTCCTGGAACAGCTCCATCTCGCCGTGGATGCGGGTCTCGCCCCGGGGGTTGTCGTCGCGCACGTCCGAGACCGCGGTGCCGAGGAACAGCGTCAGCAGCTCGATCAGCTCCGGCCCGGGAACGACCGGGTACCCGTAGGACACGTCCCCCACCGCGTCGCTGGTCAGGGACAGCGGCGTCAGCGGAGGCACGGCCGCGCTCACGCCCGGGAGCGTGCGCTCCAGGTCACGGCGGTTGCGCAGGTACCTGCAGCGGGCCAGCACCTGCGACAGATCGTCGACCTTGCTCATCGGTCGGACATTATCCCACGGACGGCGGCCTACGGGTACAGCCAGCCCGCCAGCAGCGCCCGCTCCTCCGGTGTCAGCGCGAGCGGCAGGGGGATCATCAGGAAGCTCCGCGGGCGGGGACGCGCGAACACGATCGGGTAGCGCACCAGCCGACTGCCGTTCTCGTCACGATGGAACACCAGCGGGTAGGCCACCTCCAGCGGATCGCCGTCGTGCTCCTGGTAGCGCAGCGACGCGGCCTGCTCGATCACGCACAGGCGCAGGTCCTCGAACTGCGGGTCCACATCGACGAACACCTCCTCGGGGTGACCGTCCCGGCGCACGACGAAGGACAGCGTCATCTCGCCGGGCATCACCGCGGCCACGTACTCGAGGAAGCATCCCTGCATGCGGTCGTTGGCGTCGTGAAGCCCGTCGCGAACCTCGCTGACGGTGAGGTAGCGGTCGGTGAGCGTGCCCGTCTCGCCGAGCCGCGAGGCGGCGGCCGAGGGCGCGGCAGGCGCGCAGGCGAGGATCGCGGCGATCGCTGTGGGCAGCAAGCGCATCACGGGGTCCTCCTGACCGAGGTGTGGGTGTCATGGACCTGGTGGATCTCGGCGCGCACGCTACCCCGCTCCCCCTCGTCCGGGTCGAACGGGGCCTCGTAGATCACGAAGCTGCGTTCCATGGCCAGGTCGTAGTCGTGCTGCTGGAAGTCGCCCCGGTCCAGCGCGAACAGCATCGTGCCGCTGAGGGTGCCCTCCCCTTCCATGGCCGTGTAGTGGGCCGGGTCCTTGCCCAGCCCCTCCTCGCGCACCGTGCCTGCGTAGCGCAGCTGGACGCAGGCCTCCCCCACGAGGCACGGGACGGGATCCCCCTCGATCCGTTCGAAGGTCAGCTGCAGGACCTGCTCCACCTGGGTGAACGTGTCGTAGCGCACGGGTCGCGTGCTCCGCACGAACTTCGGCTTGCCCGGCTCCGGGACCTCGTTGGGCAGCAGGCCGTTGAACAGGGTGAACAGGTCGACGAACAGCTCACCGTGACGACCGAATCCGGAGAAGTGCTCGAAGCCCAGGGTCTCGAACAGCTCGCCGCTGTCGAACGTGCGGAGCGCCACCGACTTGCCCATCAGGCCCTCGGTGTCCAGCGGGACCAGGCCCTCGTCCGTGCGCTGTCCGCCGGTGAGGCTCTCGAGGCGGAGAACCACCCCGGAGGTACCGTCGTCGAAGTACTGGGCCTTGAACTTCTCGAGGGCACCCTGCAGCTCGTACCGGGCCCCGGTCAACCGCTGCTGGAGGGCCGCGACCTCGGACGCGTCCACGCCGGCCGGCAGGCGCACGAGGTCGGTGTCCACCTCGTGACGGCTCTCGAAGGTGTAGTGGAGGATGGTGTCGTCGGGCGTGTTCCAGCGCAGCGAGCGGTACACGGTGCTGCACGCGAGCAACGGCAGCAGCGACAGCAACGGGATCAGGCGGAGCGTTCTCACGGCCCCGCATGATAGCCCCTGGCCGGCCGGCCGGTGGGAAAAAGCTGTCCGTCGACCCGCTTCCGCGCGCCCCCCCCCCAAATGCTTGAATTCACAGGGATCCTGAAATGCCTGTTTTTCAGGCAATCTGACGGTACTGTCCGTAGTTCGTGAGGTTCTCGCCACAATCATCAGACGACCCACAGAGTTTTCCACAGGATGGTGTGGAGGTCTGTTCGCGGCGTCTCAGATATCGAGGCCGGATCGCCGCAGGAGGCCGGCGAACTGGTGCGCGTTGGCCGGCGCGAATCCGTCCCGGTGGTTGTTGAACAGGGCGAACGTGGTCCGCCCCTTGCCGATCAGCTCACGGATCCGCTCGACCCACGGCAGCAGCTCGGCCTCGTCGTATCGCCAGGCGTAGCGGTCCCCCGGGTCCTCGTGCTGGTACCAGGCGTCCGCGTTGCGACCATGGAAGCGCACGTAGGCCAGCGGCGAGGTGGCGATCGCCGTGATCGGGAACAGCGCGGGCAGGCGAGGCTGATCCACGTTGCACAGGGCGATGCCCTTGCGCTCCAGCCACGCGTACACCTCGGGCCGCGCCCACCCACCGTTGCGCAGCTCGATCACCTGCGGCAGCTCGCCCAGCTCCCGGTTCAGCCAGTTGACGTACCTCGCCGAGGCCCGGTCCGCGTGGAAGGACTGCGGGAACTGAAGCAGGATCGCCCCGAGCACACCCGCGTCCCTCAACGGCGACAGCGCCTCGACGAACGTGCGTACGATCGCGGGGTTCACCTCCCGCTCGTGGGTCATCGCTCCGTTGGCCTTGACCACGAACGTCATGCCGCCGCCGGTCCGCGACACCATCCGCTCCATGGAGGCCGCCGACGGCATCCGGTAGTACGTGTAGTTGATCTCCAGCACGTCGAAGTGCTCGGCGTACCGCTCCAGCAACCGGCTGCGGGGCGTGCCCTCGGGATAGAATGGGCCGATCCACTCGGGGTACGAGTAGCCGGAGCAGCCGACGAGGATCCTGGGGGGATCAGACATACTGAACAAGTGTACAGATCCGATGAGGCAGATCAACCGGATCAGTTCGGTAGGGACCGCACGGATCCGGTCAGGTGATTGGAGGCGGAACGGGTTCAGATCGCGACTTGTGTTCGTTTCGGACGTGTTCGGCGTGCATCGGATGCAGTCGGACGACCACCAATCGCGAACTGACCCCAGCCGATGCGGTTCGAGCTTGGGTTGGCGCCGACGGGAAGCCCCGATCCGGTCCGCTACAGCCTCCCCGAAACGAGCGAAGCGAGTTTCCTACCGGCGAGCGCAGCGAGCCTCTGGGGCGGGAGGGCGGGGGAGGAGGAGGTTGAGGATGGAGGCGCCGACCGGACTCGAACCGGTGATGGAGATTTTGCAGACCTCTGCCTTACCACTTGGCTACGGCGCCACCAGGGCGGCTGGAAAAGCCGTCGGGGAGGATCGTCGGAACGATCGGGCTTGTCAAGGCCTCGCTGCGTGGATGCGTGCGGGAGCTGCTACAGTGCCGACCATGGCACGGGAGCAGGTCACGGTCACCATCGTCGCGCAGGACGAGGAGTCGCGGATCGCCGACGCGATTCGCTCCGTCTCCTGGGCCGACGAGATCCTGGTCCTGGACGGCGGCAGCGAGGACCTCACCGTGGAGCTGTCCCGCGAACTGGGCGCACGCGTCGAGGAGCACGCCTGGGACGGGTACGCCAGCCAGAAGCAGCGCGCGGTGGAGCTGGCGCGACACGACTGGATCTTCGGTCTGGACGCGGACGAGGCTCTGTCCGAGGAACTCGCGCACAGCGTGCAGGTCGCGCTCGAGGCGCCGGCTCACCACGTGGCCTTCGCCTGCAACCGCCGCAATCACTACCTGGGCCGCCCCATCCGCTGGGGCGGGTGGTACCCGGACCGCCGGGTGCGCCTGTTCCACCGCGGTCACGGCCGCTGGATCGGGCCGGATCCCCACGACACGGTGCAGACCGACGGGCCGGTCGGCTTCCTCCCGGGCGACCTCGAGCACCGCTCCTACCAGGACGTGCACGACCACGTACGCGCCATTCGCCGGCTGGCCGCGGTGTGGGCCGACAGCATGCACGCGCTTGGCCGCAGGGCGCGGCCCTGGGACACGACCCTGCGCCCCCTGGGCCACTTCCTCAAGAACTACCTGCTGCGGTTGGGTGTGCTCGAGGGGCGCCGGGGCCTGCTGATCTGCGGACTCGGCGCGTGGCACGTGGCGACCCGATATCGCGCCCTGCGCGAGCGCTGGCTCGAAGAGCCACCTTGACCGATCCAGCGCTCGTGGTCGAGTATTCGAGTCCGTGAAGATCGCGCTGGTCCACAAGCAGTTCACCCTCCAGGGCGGGACCGAGAGGTACCTGGTCGGCCTCGCTTGCTTCCTCGCCGAGCGAGGCCACGACGTGCACGTGTACTGCTCCCGGGTCGACCCGGTGCTCTCCGGCCTGCGCGGGATCCGCTTCCACCCCCTGCGCGTGCCGCGGCTCGGCGGCCTGATCAAGCTGCTGGGCATGTGGTTGCTGACCCGGCTGTCGGTGCGGCGAGAGCAATTCGACGTGGTGCAGGGGTTCGGCCGCACCACGGGCCACCACGTGCACCGCCTCGGCGGGGGTTGCCATCGGGCGTACCTCGAGGGCGCACTGGCCCGCGCATCCTCCTCCTGGGAGCGATTCCGGCTGCGCTGGGATCCCCGCCAGTGGCTGATGCTGCGCATCGAGCGCGCCCAGCTGCTCGACCGGGGCGTCCGCCGCATGCTGCTGGTCAGCGAACGCAACCGTCGCGAGCTGCTCGAGCGCTACCCCGAGGCCTCCAGCGCTCCGCTCGAGGTGCTGCACAACGGGGTCGACACGCAGCGCTTCCACCCCAAGAACCGGGGCCTGTTCTTCACCGAGGCGCGGGAGCAATACCACCTCGTGCCCGAGGACACGGTGGTGCTGTTCGTGGGCACCGACTGGGACCGCAAGGGACTGGACGTGGCCATGCGGGTGATGGCGCGCATCGGTGACCGCCCGGACGTCAAGCTGCTCGTGGCAGGCGAGGACCGACGCTTCGACCGCTACACCGAGCTCGCTCGCGGGCTCGGCGTGTACGAGAACGTGTACTTCACCGGGCCGGTGGAGCGCATGGAGCGCGTCTACGCGACCGCGGACGCGCTGCTGCTGCCCACCCGCTACGACCCGTTCGCCAACGTCACGCTCGAGGCGCTGGCGTCGGAGCTCCCCGTGGTGACCAGCGGCGCCAACGGCGCTGTCGAGGCCGTGGCCGACTGCCCGGCGGTGCGTGTCGTCGACGACCCGGAGGACGACGAAGGAATGGCGACAGCGCTCTGCGCGTTGTTGGATCACCCGGACCCGGAAGCGCTTCGGATCGCCGCGAGAGAGGCTGCCGAGGAGCACCGGGATCGGTCCAACTTCGAGCGCGTCGAGGCCATCTACCGTGAGCTGGCCGGCGCCGGCAGGGGCACCCATTGAGCGGTCGAACACGCAAGCGCAAGCGCAGCAGCAGCCGCAGATCCCGCAAGTCGTTCCTCCGGCGCTGGTTCGACCGCCTCGCCGCCCTGCTGGTGATCCTGGCGCTCGGCCTCGCCGCCCTGGCCGTGGCCTACCAGCACCACGTCGTCAAGAACCCCGGCGGCCACCTGGAGCGGGACAGCATCCTCGCGGCCATCTCCCAGGAGAGCCCGGTCTACTACCGCGACGGAAGCACCAAGCTGGGCGTGTTCTTCGACGAGGCGCACCGCCAGTACGTGCCGTACGAGGAGATCCCCGAGGGGTTCGTGCACGCCATCGTCGCGTCGGAGGACAAGCGCTTCTTCGAGCACCCGGGATTCGACGGGCCGGGCATCGCCCGCGCCATGGTGCACAACATCCAGGCAGGCAAGGTGGTCGAGGGCGGCTCCACGATCACGCAGCAGACCGCCGAGAACCTGTTCTTCGCGCAGCGCGCGTTCACCTGGAAGGACAAGGCGCGCGAGGCCGTGGACGCCCTGCGGCTGGAGCACCACTACACCAAGGAGGACATCCTCGAGTTCTACTCCAACCAGTTCTACGTCAACGGCAACGGCCGCGGCCTGGGCATCGCCGCCCGCTACTTCTTCGACAAGGACGTGGCCGAGCTCGACGTGCTGGAGTGCGCATTCCTCGCTGGCGTGGTGCAGTCGCCCAGCCGCTTCGATCCGTTCATCGGTGACACGGCGGACAAACGCGAGGATGCCCGCCGGCGGGCCCACGAGCGCACCGCCTACGTGCTGGACCGGATGGTGGAGGATGGGTACCTGGGCGCGGCGGATCGCGCCGAGCTGGCCGACCGGGAGATCCCGTTCGACCGCGGCCGCTTCCGCTACCCCTACGACGTGATCCTCGAGGCCGTCGCCCGGGAGCTGGGCAGCGACCGCTTCCTCGACGTGCTGGACGAGCACGGGATCGACAACCCGTCCACCGCGGGCATCGAGATCGTGACCACGCTCGATCCCGCGATCCAGACCGAGGCGCTGTACGGCCTCCGGCACCACCTCACCGACGTCGGCGTGCCGCTGGAGGGCGTCACCTTGTCGGACATGCTGGGGACCACCGAGGAGATCCGGCCCGTCGCGCGGGCGGACCTGCGCGTTCACTCGTTCCACTGGGGCAAGGTGGTCGACGTCGACGCGGGCGGCCGCACGATGACCGTGGACCTCGGGGGAGTCCAGGGCACGGTCGACGCGGAGGGCTGCACGCGCCTGGCCACGCTGCTGGAGCGCTCCGACCAGCGCAACCGCTGGTCCGAGGCGAGCCGCAGCGAGACCACCGCCCTGCTGAAGCAGATCGAACGCGGCCGCCGCGTCTGGGTCTCGATCCGCACCATGGAGGGCGACCGCATCCTGCTGGACGTGGAGACGCTGACCGAGCTGCAGGGCGGTGTGATCGTGCTGCAGGACGGCGCGATCCGCGCCATGGTCGGCGGCAACCGCAACAGGGATTTCAACCGCGCGCTGCAGGCGCGGCGCCAGTTTGGCTCCACGTTCAAGCCGCTGGTCTACTACGCAGCCCTGCAGTTGGGCTGGTCTCTGACCGAGCCGCTGGACAACCGACGGGACGTGTTCCCGTTCGAGGGCAGCTTCTACTACCCGCGACCGGATCACCAGGGTGCGCCCGACGAGGTGAGCCTCGCCTGGGCCGGGGTGACCTCGGAGAACGTGGCCAGCGTGTGGTTGCTGTACCACCTGACCGATCACCTCAACGAGGCCCAGTTCGCGGAGGTCGCCGAGCTCGCGGGGCTGACCCGCCAGCGGGGCGAGAGCCGGGACGACTACATCGCCCGCATCCGCGACCGTGAGGGCATCATCCCGACCGAGGATCGCATCCGCGAGGGCCTGTTCGACGCCGCCCGCCAGGACGTACGAGTGGACCTGCAGTTCGACGGCCGCACAGCCGAGCTGGAGGTCCTGGACCGCCTGCACTACGGCCTGGGCTTCCGCAAGGAGCGCGGCCGCCAGGGCGACGCGGTCAAGAGGGCCATCCTCGATCGCTCGTTCCTCCGCCTGGAGGACCGCGCCGAGGCGTGCGCAGCGGCCATCGCGCCGTTGCGGGCGGCGGCCGCCGAGGGAGGCACGCCCGAGGCGCCGCGGGACGCGTTCGTGGGCAACGTCGACGGCCGCGTGACGCTGTCATGCGGCGAGGGTGACGGTGCGTGGCAGCGCCTCGGCGCGGCGCGCCTGGCCGCGCTGTTGGACGACGGTGAGCTGGAGCCTCTGCTGACCGACGACGCCGTGATGATCGAGGGCCAGCTATCGCTGGCGACCGTGACCACCCTGCGGCGGGAGGTCGAGGACCGGCTCGAGGCGCTCGGGGACACGGACCTGTACGAGATGTCGACCCTGTCGCTGGTGCGCGACTTCCGCACCCTGGTGGCCATGCGGTACGTGATCGCCCTGGCCCGGCGCATGGGGGTGCGCAGCGAGCTCGCCACCGGGCTGAGCCTGCCCCTGGGCAGCAGCGACATCACCCTGGAGGAGCTGGCGCTGATGTACCAGTGCTTGGCCGACGGACGCGTGGTCACGTACCACGGCCGGGACAGCGACACCCGCACCGTGATGATCGGCGAGATCCGGTTGCGGGACGGGACGGTGGTGTATCGAGCCGAGGGGCGGGCAGCGTCCATCGTACCGGGGGTGCCCCACCACGAGGTGGGCCAGGTCCTGCGCAACGTGGTGCTGCACGGCACGGGCAAGCGCGCGGCTTCGGCCCTGCCCGACGTGCCGCTGGCGGGCAAGACCGGGACGACCAACAGCTACCGCAACGCCGCCTTCGCCGGCGTGGTGCCCGCGCCCGTCGACGGAGGCTGGTCCCTGGCCGACGGCATGGTGGTGACCAGCTACGTGGGCTACGACGACAACCGCAAGATGTCCCGCGGCTCGATCCGGCTGGCCGGCGCCACGGGCAGCCTGCCCGCCTGGCTCGGCGCCGCGAGGGGTGTGGCCTCGTCCCACGGCGATCCTCCCGCGGGCCTGGCACTGGTCGTCGGGGACGGGCTGGTGACCGTGCAGGTGGATCCGTCCAGCGGGCTGCCGCTCGAGGAGGGCTCCGATGGGATCCCGCTGCTGCGCGCACAGGGCAAGGGCGGCGTGTATGCGCCGTTCGAGCCCGGGAGGAACCCATGAAGTGGACGATCCTCAACCTGGGCCTGGTGCTGGTCGCTGTCGCGGGTTGCCGCACCGTGCACCCCGTGGACACCACAGCCCGCGCCTACGAACCCCTGTTCGAGCGGGACGAGGTGCGTTCACGCGTGGGCGAAGCTCAGCGTCAGCTGGCCACGGAGGAGGGGCTGGAGCGGGAGGTCGCCCGGCTGACGGCCACGTTCTGGAGCGACCTGTCGTCGTTGCAGAGGCAGCCACTGAGCGACGAGGAGGGCCGCCGGGCGGAGGCCACGATCCTGGCGCAGCTGCTGGCCGGGCTGGACGCGCTGGCGCTTCCCGCGCCCGAACGCGAGGGCGCGGACGCGGAGGCGACCCAGGTCACGGTCACCCTGCAGGGTCTGCTCGACGCGGCCGAGGAGGCCGCGGCCGGGGGGCGCTACGAGCTGGCCGTGGGCGTGGCCGAGGCCGTGCTGGACCGGCTGCCCGCCGAACGCCACGGCGCGGCGCTGACCTCCTACCTGTGCTACCGCATCGGCATGTGGCAGCTCGCGGCCGGCCGATTCGACGCGGCGCGCGAGTCGTTCGCCTGCTCCAACCGGGCCGTGCAGCGGTTGCTGGACGAATCCGAGCAGGCCCGGCTGATGTCCGAGCAGCTCGACCTGCTGGCCATGCTGCCGCCGGGACCGGAGCGCGACGAGCTGGCGCGGGGCTGGGCGCTGCTGGAGATGGGGGACGCCGCTGGCGCGGCGGACATCGGCCGCACGCTGGCCGTGGACGCAGCGGACGGGGACGTGGCGCGGGAGGCCGGCTACCTGGTGTCCGAGGCGGAGCTGGTGCTGGCCGACTCGCGCCAGCAGCTGGAGGCCGAGGTCGCAGCAGAGGCGGCTGCGCAGGCGGCCGAGGCGGCACGACAGGACGCAGACTGGTCGACCGCGGCAGACGAGGCCGCCGAGCTCGTGGCCCAGGAGCGGTTCCGCGAGGCCGCGGCCGTGTACGGACGGTTCGCGGACACGGACCTGGCCGAGCGGGCCGCGGCCGAGGCCGCGCGCACCCTGGACATCCTGGTGCGCGAACAGCGCAAGCGCGCCGGCGACCTGTTCGTGGCCGCCCAGCAGGAGGGCGACGGCGACGCGTGCAGGGCCATGCTGGAGGAGGCGCGGACCATCCTCGCCGGCCTGGTCGAAGAATTCCCGGAGAGCACCTACGCGGACCGCGTGCAGCGCAACCTGGCGGCCGTGGAACAGGCTCTCGGGGAAGAGGCAGACGTGCAGCCGTGAGATCGGCGTTGACAGCCGCCGGCCATTTGCTCTAGATCTCCCCTCCGCCGGTGGCTCAGTAGCTCAGCTGGTTAGAGCGTGCGACTCATAATCGCAAGGT
>CAZXHG010000110.1:0-30895 GCA_964639985.1 uncultured Rickettsiales bacterium | reverse complement strand
CGTAGGGGAACACCATGGTCGGTGGCGGCGACTCGCCACAGGGCTGGTCCAGGGGTTCGTAGAACAGGATGTACGTCGAGTAGCCCTCGCCGATGGCGCAGCTGTTGTTGTCCACCATGCGGGACACCGACAGGGTGTAGCTCACCAGGGCGTTGGTCACGTCGGGTGCCACCGGCAGCACCTCGAAGCCGTCGTGCACGATCAGCAGCTCGCCGCCGGACTCGACGGTGACGTCGCGGGTGCCCACTGTGGCGGCGTTGGACAGGGTCATGCGGCCGAACGCATCGGTGGGGCCGATCACGCTGATGAAGTCGACGATGATGTCGTCGCCCATGATCAGGTCGGTGTCGCCCTCCACGAACGCGGTGTCCGTGCCCTTGACGGTGAAGTCCACCTCTTCTCCCTGGTAGGCCTGTGGGGGATCGAAGGTGAAGGTCACCGCGCTGCGGTCGACGAGGAAGCCGTCGAACAGGGTCCAGGCCGTGGAGCCGTTGAACACGGTCACGTCCCGGTCCCCCGGTGCCGCGGCCGGATCGATGCTGATACGCACGATGGCCGAGGTCTCGGTGAGCACCTCCACCGAGTCGATCCAGATCCCGTCCCCGAAGCTGGCCTGGGTGTAGCCGTCCTGGAACACGGTGTTGTACCCGGTGACCTCGACGTCCAGCGACTCGCCGAGACGTGCGCGGCCCGGGTCAATGGAGATGCCGCCGGTCTGTACGACGAACGCGTCGTCCAGCACCAGCTCGTGGCCGCCGGACTCGACGATCACGTCACGTCGCCCCAGCATGGCCGTCTCGGAGATGGTTGCGTCGAAGTAGCACAGGGTGCGCCCCTCGATCCGCGGTGAGCCGAGCTCGATGTCGCCGCCCATGTCCAGCTGGGGCCACTCGTCGTCCCAGTTGGTGTTCGTGCCGCGGAGTTCGACCTCGACGGTCATGCCGAGTCCGCCCGCGGGCGGGGCCAGCCGAACCGTGGGGATCTGGGTCTCCTCGATCGTCTCCTCCGGACAACCCAGGCCCAGCAGGAGGATCCACGGTACGACCAGCGCGGCGATCCAGTGTCTTCGTCTCATGCCCAACCCTCGTCCCCGATCTGATGGCCCGCGTGCTCGGCGTGTCGCGGTCTGGAGGTACACCCGACCACCCACGCACTCGCGCGCGGGGTGATTATAGCAGGGAGGCTCGTCGAGGGAGGGGTGCTATCGATGCGTGGCAAACGCGCCCTGACCGGGGACGACGTGAACCTGGAGCGCTAGGATGGTGGCCATGCGGATCCTGGGTTTCGACGAAGCCGGCCGCGGGTGCGTGCTCGGGCCGATGCTGGTGGGCGGCTACCTGCTCGACGAGGACGACGTCGGGGTGATCCGGGAGGCCGGTGGCCGGGACTCCAAGGGGATGACGGCGGCGAGGCGCGCGGCCATCGTGCCCGCCCTCGTCGAGCTGGCCCTGGACCACCGCACCGTGGCGCTGTCTGCCGCCGAGATCGACCGGGGCAACCTCAACGCGCTCGAGGAACAGACCTTCGCCCAGGTCACAGCCGAGCTCCGGCCGGACAGGGTCCAGATCGACGCGCCAGTGCCCCCGGCCGGGCTGGGTCGCTTCCGTCGCAGAATGGCGGCGTTGCTGGACATGCCGGTGGAGCACATCGAGGTGGCGAACCAGGCTGAGGACCGTTTCCCGGCCGTGGGTGCGGCGTCGGTGCTGGCCAAGGTCGAGCGAGACGCGGCGATCGCAGCGCTGCGCGACGAGTATGGGGACATCGGATCTGGTTACCCCTCGGATCCGAAGACGCGACGGTTCCTCGCGGAGCTCCTCGAGCAGGACGCAGCCCTCCCGCCGTTCGTCCGCACCCGCTGGGATACGGTGCGCAAGCTGCGAGAGGAGCTGGCCGTCCGACGGCGTCAGGGGAGCCTCTTCTAGGCCCGGCTGGGCTCGTCGAAGGTGGCCTCCTCGAGGGTGTTCTCGTCCACCGTCGGATCGCCCGCCGTGGTCTCATCCTCGGCCCATCGATCACGGAGCTGTTCGAACTCCTCGACGTAGATCTGGGGGCAACCAGCCGGCACCTGGGCCGTACCAAGGAAGTCCCACGTGAGGCGATCATCCACCACCTTGGAGCGGCACACCCGCAAGACGAATTCCCCGACCTCCGTGTCGATCCGGGCCGCGACCGGCTCGAAGGTCGCCGCGGCCAGCCCGGCCTGGGGCAGCAGCCGCGAGCGCGAGGTCCCCAGCGCTGCGAGCACCCGCGCGCCGTCGCTGGCCAGGACCAGGTCGCCGACCGGGATGCGGTAGGGGACCACATTGGCCCCGATCACCAGTGCATTGAACAGGATGCCTGGCAGCACGAAGGGCCGGGTCTCCGGCCAGGTGACGTAGATGGCGTGCAGGGACAGCTGCAACAGCAGCTGGGCCGCGATCCCGCCGTAGTGGTAGGCGAACGCGCCGAAGCGGTCCACCGGGACCCGCATGGGGAAGGCCACGGTAGCCCCTCCGGCCCAGACCTCGGGACCGAAGAACAGGTTGAAGCCACGCCCCAGGGGAAGGGTCCAGAACCTGCGGCCTCCCCCGAAACCGGAAGCTGCCACATAATACCCACCGAGCCGGCCGCCGAGGACGTGTCCACCCTCGTGCACGGCAGACACGATCGGGACGTAGGCAGCGAGGATGAGCAGGGCGAGCAGCAGCGGATTCACGTCGGGCGCACCTCGAGCGGTGGACCATGGTACCACGGGCCCGTACAGCCGCTGCCGCCTGTGCGGTCACACGTGTGACGTGGACCGGACCGTCCGGCGCGGTGCGTGCGGCGCCTCCTCCCGCCCCAGGCTCGCCGCCGCCGTGGTCCACCGGGGCGAGGAGCCCGCCGTCGCGGGCGAGCGCGGCACGGGCAACCTGTTCTTCTCCCGCTGCTCCCTACGTTGCCTATTCTGCCAGAATCACGAGATCAGCCAAGGAGGGCGGGGGCGAGATGTCGACGAGCGCACGCTCGCAGAGGCGATGCTTCGGCTCCAGGACGCGGGCGTCGCCACGATCGGTCTGGTCACCCCTACCCACTTCACGCCTTCGATTGCAGCCGCACTGCGCATGGCGCGTGAGCAAGGGCTGCATCTTCCGGTCGTGCACAACGGTTCGGCAGTGGATACCTCGGAGGCGCTGGCCCTGCTGGACGGGCTGGTCGACGTGTACCTGCCGGACCTGAAGTGGTGGCGGTCTGGACTTGCCGGGCTCTACAGCGGAGCGGACTGGTACCCCGAGGTGGCCCGTGAGGCCATCTTGACCATGACCGCGCAGGTGGGGCCACTCGACCTGGACGACGACGGGCTGGCGGTTCGGGGACTGCTCGTACGGCATCTGGTGCTGCCGGGGGACGCAGCCGGATCGCTGGATCTGCTGGCCTGGCTGGCCGACGCGATGCCCGACTGCGGATTGAGCCTGCTTCGCCAGTACACACCGCTGCACCGGGCAACCGGAGATCCCCTCCTGGGCCGCTCCCTTGGCGACGACGAGTATCTCGAGGTCCTGGAGACCGCCCGTTGGCTGGGATTCGACCCAATCTACGTGCAACAGCGTGACTCCGCCGAGGTCGGCGTACCCGACTGGGATGATCCGGAGATCTTCCACTTCCAATGAGGTGTCAGCTGACGTCGGCGGGCCTCCTCATCCACAGAGGCACAGGTCGCGCCCCACATCCCGCGCGTATCTGGGATCGCCCGACGGGAAACCTCGCCGCGCACGACGCCGCCAGCTTCTCCTCCTGGCTGAGGGTCCGGAGATCCGACACGTCCTTTCGCCACGGTGAACGGGATCGCTCCAACGCCCGGGCCGCAGCGATGTCCTTGTCGTCCATCAGGGACCACGAGCCGGCGGGGCCCTCGAACTCGGCCAGGTAGGCGTGGTCGAGTTCAGATCGATCTCCGTCCAGGGAGACGACCGCCGCCAGAGGGTCACCGGACCCACGTGACCAATGCAACTTCCCGTCCTCCCGGTAGCACACCTTCAACACGTCGCGATGGAGCAGGTCGTGGTGGATCGTGCAGACCGTGATCAGGTTATCTGCCGCATGGGATCCCCCGTGCGAGTAAGGATGAACATGATGAAGTGCGAGGAAGCGATCGTGCCTACATCCCGGCACCTGGCAGCGGCAGCCGTCCCTCGCGAGCACCGCGCGCCTCGTGGCTGGTGGAATGGTCCTCCCGAGGTGCCCCACCGGTCCGGCGCTGTCGTCCCCGTTGACCACGTCCGCGTCGTCTTCCACCATGCTGTGGGTCTCGCGCGACAGCTCTACCTTGCCAGCCTGCGTCTCCATCCACGCCACGTGACACTCGGGGCAACGGTGCGCGACGATGAGGTATTGGGCCCGCCAGGCGTTGAGGTTGCCCTCCTCGACGTCCCCTGAGACCGGCTCCACAGGTTCGGCACAGGTCTGGGAGGCTCCGCGGTCCAGCTCCCGCTCCGCCATGATCAACATCAGCTGGCCGAGCGAGAGATCCGGATCCCCCAGGCTCTTTCGCACTCGCGTCAATGCGCGCATCAGCAGTTCGTAGTGCGGAACCTCGAAGCGGAGATTCGCCCAGACGTATCGTGGTGGATCGATCTCATCGGATGGTCGGGGAGGTGAATCGCCGTGGCGCGAGCAAGCGACCAGCTCCTCGAGATCCCTGCTGGTGTTCTGCAACGCGGCGAGAACCCACTCGCCATCAGTCTCAGGGGTGGCAACCTGGGAGACGGACCTCGCCTTTGTCCACCCGAGCTCACCACGGACAAGGGCTTGTTCCAGCGCCGGCAAGTGGGGCAACCGCTCCCCTAGTCGGACAAGCTGACGTGTCTTGCTCGCTCCGAACCCGAAGCACTGCTCTCCGTACTCCACGAGGTCGGCGAACCCGAGTTCACGTTCGAGCTTGCCTCGCTTCATCGCTGCTAGGCCCCGCGCGATGTCACGGATCGCGCGTCTCTCACTGACCACTGCGCTCTGGATCGCCTCATGCAGACGTCTGGCTTCCAGTTGCGGCGCGGCCCATGCAGCCGCCGGGTTCACGGTGGGCGGCGAAGGTGGGTTCGACGGCGCGGACGGTTCTGGTTCCGAGTTGCTGGCAGGCATGCAAACGTCCTCCTCCCACCTCCTGAGAGGTGCGGCGGTTTGGAGGGGGGCGTCCCACGTTGGTATCCGGTCCGGAGAGACCGTAGCAGCTGACAACGACAGTATCTGTCGCTAGGTACCTGGACTCGATGGTGGTGGCACACGTGTGCCACTTCGGACGGCGTCGGGGATCGACCGATGCACTCCTAGTCCAACTCGACGACCTCGAGCAGGTAGGGGTCGGAGCACGCGAACCCGAGCACCGAGTACACGACGACCTCGTACGTCCCCTCGTCCTCGTGCCCCATCGAGCCCTCGTGGCTCACCTCCTCGGGTCCGCTGGTGTCGCTGACCCCGATCAGGTCGTTGCCGAACCACAGCTCGAGCACGAAATCTGCGTCTCCGGGGATACCGCTGAGGCTGACCTCGATCTCGGGCTCATCGAAGAGCCCATCGGTCACCCGGAAGCTGAACCTGTCCACGTCGTCGGCGTTGTGAAGGTACCCGGCCACGGAGGCCGCGCCATCGGTGATGTCGCCGAACCCGTACGGATCCGCGTCGTTGGGCTCCTGGGGGTCATCCTCCCAGGCGTCCTCGTTCAGCAGGCCGTCGCAGTCGTTGTCCAGGTCGTCGCATGCGTCGAGAGCGCCGGGGTATACGCCCGCGTCGGCGTCGTCACAGTCCCCGTCCTCCGGGGTCCAGCCGTCACCGTCCTCGTCCACGGGCTCGGGCGGCTCGTCGGTCTCGCCGTCACAGTCGTCGTCCACGCCGTTCGCAGCCTCCACCGCACCTGGGAAGACGAGGGCGTCGCCGTCGTCGCAATCCCCCTCGGTCTCGGTGAAGCCGTCCCGGTCGTCGTCCATGTCGGGATCGCTGCCGTAGGGAAGGTCCCCCCAGGGATCGGGATCGTCATGGGGTCGGAACGGCAGGAAGAAACAGCCGGCGAGCAGCGCGCAGGCGAACGGAAGCGACCACCTCGGCATCTCCGGGACCATGAGACGGAACGGTATCACAGCGGTATGATGGTGCCATGGTCGGATCGCGATTCCACCCCGGGCTCGTCTCGCTCGCCATGGCCGCCATGGCGCTCGCCTGGCCGGGCGCATCCCGCGCCGAGACCTGTGGACCGCCCGATCCCCACGACCTGAGCGACGCCAACCTGCCGGCTGGCCTGGAAGCCGTGCGATGGGGCATGACCGGGGCCCAGGTCCAGCTCCTGCGTGGCCAGGAGATGGTGCGGTACGGCGACGCCTCCAACGAGCACGTGTACCAGCTCGACGAACCGGCCGTGGACGAGGACGCGGCCATCGTCACGATCCGGTACACCTTCTACAAGGACCGCCTGATGGAGGTGACTCAGTACCTCCACGCCGACTACATCGGACTGTCCGAGTCCAGCCTCCTGGTGCCGTACACCGAGCAGTACGGCCCGTTCACGCACAAGGAGACCGAACGCGGCGGGTTCCCGTCCCAGCAGGTCCACCTGCGGCCAATCCTGCAGCGGTTGTGGACGTGGTGCGACCGCTTCACGGAGGTCGTGCTGAACCGCGACCTGGGAACCAACGAGGTCACCATCCGCCGTACGTCCCGGCTGGTCCTCGACCAGCTCGCCACGGACACCGAGTCCGCGCGGCAGAAGGACGAATGGTCGCGGGTTCGCGATCTGCCCACGGACTGAGTCCAGGCGTCGCCCATGCCCCCCTCCCCTCTGGTGTCCGTGGTCATGCCCGTGCGCAACACGAGCGCGACCGTGTGCGATGCGGTGGCGTCGATCCTGGCGCAGGACCATGCTGACCTGGAGCTGATCGTCGTCGACGACGGGTCCACGGACGACACGGCCGATCGGGTGGCTGCGATGCAGGACGATCGGATCCACCTGGTCGGGCTGGGGTGTCACGCGGGTCTGGTCGCGGCGCTCAACCGCGGTCTCGCCTGCGCTCGCGGCCCCCTGCTGGCTCGTCTCGACGGCGACGACCTGTGTGATCCAGGGCGCGTCGGTGCGCAAGTCGAGTTCCTCACGGAGCACCCGGAGGTGGCTGTCTGCGATACCCAGGTCGAGATCTTCCGCGACGACGGACCGATCGGGGGAGGCTTCGCTGCCTACGAGGCGTGGGTCAACACCATCGAGACCCACGAGGACTTCGAACGTGAGTGCCTGGTCGAGAATCCGGTGATCCACCCCGCGGTGATGGCCCGCACGGACCTGCTGCGCGAGGTGGGGGGCTACCGCGATGGGCCGTTCCCCGAGGACTACGACCTGTGGCTGCGCTGCCTGCGCGCTGGCGCGCGGTTCCACAAGCTGCCCCGCCGTCTGGTGCGCTGGCGGGACGGCGAGGGTCGGGCCACGCGCACGGATCCTCGCTACAGACGGAGCGCATTCTTCCCGCTGAAGTGGGAGCACCTGGCCGCCACGCGGCTGCGGGCACGCCCCCGCGTGGCGGTCTGGGGCGCGGGCTCGGCCGGGCGGCCATGGCTCCGTGCGATCCGGGAACACGGCCTGGACCTCGTCGCCGCCTTCGACATCGACCCGGCCAAGATCGGGCGCACGCGTCAGGGCGCCCCCGTGCTCAGCGTCGAGCAGGTGGAGGAGGTCGACATCGACCTCCTGCTGGTCGCGGTGGGCGCGCGTGGGGCGCGCGCGCTGATCCGCAACCACCTGTCCCGCACCCGCTACCGCGAGGTCGAACACTTCCTGTTCGTGGCGTGACCCCAATACCCCGCGAGCGGGAAGAACACGGTCCGTCGAGGCGTTTCGCTCTCCTGGAACCGGGCTGCAGGCCGCTCGCCCGCACGGGCGCGTTCCTTGACACTGTCTGGGGCCGGTGGTACGCAGTCCCGGGCCGCTCGCCGGCCCTTCTTGGAGCAAGCTCTTGAGCAGACCATCGTGTGTCGCGATCCTCGTCCTGCTGGCCTGGACAGCTGCCCCGGCGACCGCCGTGGAGTTCCAGCTCGACGGGTACGATCGCACCTTCTTCCGTGCCTACAACAACCTCTCGCTGGACCGGGACGCGGAGCAGGCCGAGGGCACTCGCAGCTACCTGGAGCACCGCCTGCGGCTCAACCCGCACCTGCAGATCAACCCGCACATCCACGTGTTCGCCCAGCTCGATGCTCTCGATCTGGCCCTGTACGGATCGGGAGCGGAGGTCCTGCTCGCCACCGGCCTCGAAGACGCGGCCGGCAACGAGTACAGCGAGCCTGACCAGCTCACCCAGTCGGTCGTGCCGGGCGAGGACTACGCGGGCAACGCCGTGGTCCGGCGCGCCTGGGGCGAGATCTGGACCCCCTACGTGGACTTCCGCTTCGGCCGCATGGGCAACCACTGGGGCATGGGCCTGCTGGCCAACGACGGCAACGGCGAGCGCTCCTACTACGGCGACACCGTGGATCGTGTCCAGCTGCTGAGCCGCATCGGCCCGGTCCTACTGAGCCTCTCCTTCGACACCTTCCTGGAGGGCTGGATCAACCACGGGGACGATGTCTGGGGTCTCACCCTGGCCGGCGGCTTCCTCAGCGACGTGCACTCGGCCGGCCTGTACGTGCACTGGCGCCGCATGCCGTCCGAGAGCTGGAACTCCCTCTACGCCGACCTCTGGGGCCGCACCCGACTGGGGCCGCTGCGTTTCGAACTCGAGGGCGTGCTGGTGTACGGCAAGGGCAACGCCACCGACCTGGGTATCGAGGACCTGCAGCTGCTCAGCGGCGGCGGCGCCTTCCACGCCGGGATCGAGGTGCTACCCATCGGCGGCGAGGTCGAGCTGGGCATCGCCACCGGCGACAAGGACCCGACCGACCAGGAGGTCCACACCTTCAGCTTCGACCGCGACCACGACGTGGGCCTGTTCCTGTTCGAGCGGGCGATGCCGTCGTACCGCCACCTCGATCCGAGCCCGGACAACATGGGCATCGACACCACCGAGGCCGTGCTCGAGGAGGGCGTGAGCAACGCGTTCTACCTCAAGCCGTCGTTCTTCTTCGATCCGAGGGACAACGTACGGCTACGCCTGGACTTCATCGCCGCGCGGCGGGTGGTCAGCGCGGAGCTGGACGTGGCCCCGGAGGACATGCACCTGGGCGTGGAGCTGGACTTCGATGCTGCCTGGACGCTGTACGAGAACTTCGAGCTCGGCGCGACCGTGGGGGTGATGTTCCCCGGGCCGATGTTCGAGCCGAGTCGCGAGACGGTCGTGGGCACGGAGGTCCGCGGGATCATCCGCTTCTGAGACGGATCGCCGCACGTTGCGGCCGGCAGGGAACACGAGGTCGGGAGTCGTCGGTGGCGTCGATCGAGTTCACCAAGTACGAGGCCGCGGGCAACGACTTCCTGGTCCCGCACGACCCGGCCCCCGAGATCGACCAGCTCGCCATCAACGCACCACGCCTCTGTGATCGGCGCCGCGGTGTGGGCGCGGACGGCGTGCTGCATGTCACTCACCGCGACAGGACATGGGCCGTGGCGGTGATCAACGCCGACGGCAGCATCGCCGAGACCAGCGGCAACGGGCTGCGCTGCGCGGTCCACCACCTGCTGCTGGGTGGCCACGTGAGCCCCGACAGCGAGGTCGACCTGCTCAGCGGAGCGGGACCCGTCGCCGCGCGCCTGCGAGGAGGCA
Organism: uncultured Rickettsiales bacterium; assembly: GCA_964639985.1. Lineage (GTDB taxonomy): Bacteria > Myxococcota_A > UBA796 > UBA9615 > CAYRNR01 > CAZXHG01. Next base: position 21,206 of record CAZXHG010000110.1, on the reverse strand, counting down.
GGATCCAGGTGAACATGGGGCCGCCTCGCTTCCGTGCAGCCAACCTGCCACCGGGCTCCGGCTCGAATCCGATCCGGGTGGACGTGGGTGAGTACACAGGAGTTGCCGTGTCCATGGGCAACCCCCACCTGGTGGTGGACATCGGCGTGGATCCGGCGACATTCGAGCTGTCCGCGCTATCGAACGAGGCCGAGGGGAGCTTCCCCGACGGCGTGAACGTGGAGATCGCATCGTGGGATGACGGCTCGAGTGTACGGGCGCGGGTATGGGAGCGGGGCGTGGGCGAGACCCTCGCCTGCGGTTCCGGTGCCTGCGCGATCGCGGCCGCGCTGGCCCACGACGACGAGATGGAGGGCCCGCTGGACATCCAGATGCCCGGGGGGACGCTGCGGGTGACCTGGGAGGGCTGCATGCCCGCCGACCTGTGGCTGAGTGGACCTGTGCGCCGGGTGTTCCACGGCGAGGTCACGATCAACGAATCGAGTCCGGAGGGAGGACCGACACCATGAGGTACCAGGGAGTCTTCACCGCGCTGATCACCCCCATGCGGGACGGCGCCATCGACCAGGCGAGTATGCGGTCGCTGCTCGACGCCCAGCTCGAGGCGGGCGTGGACGGGCTGTTGGTCAACGGCACGACCGCGGAGGCTGCCACCATGTCCGAGGCCGAGCTGGCCGCCTCGGTGGAGCTGGTGATCGACCACGTGGAGGGCCGCGTGCCCGTGATCGCGGGCGCAGGGACCAATGACACCCGCACCACGGTCGCGCGAGCGCAGCGGATGGAGGCGCTCGGCGTGGACGGGCTGCTGGTGGTCACCCCGTACTACAACAAGCCAAGCCAGGCGGGTCTCGCGGCGCACTTCCGCGAGGTGGCGGCGGCGGTCTCACCGAGCACGTCGATCTGCCTGTACAACGTGCCCAGCCGCACGGCCATCTCCCTGGCCCCGGAGACCATCGAGTCACTGGCCGTACTGCCCAACGTGCACGCGATCAAGGAGGCCACCACCGACATGGTGCGCGCCGCGCTGGTGGCCGAGGCGTGCGGCGACAACGCCGCGGTGATGGCGGGGGACGACGCGGTGTTCCTCCCCCTGCTCGCGCTGGGCGCGGGGGGGATCGTGTCGGCCGCGGCCAACGTCATCCCCGAGGCCTTCGTCAGCCTGTACAAGACCTACAAGTGGTCCACGGTCAGCGAGGCACGGCCGATCCACAGCCGCTGGCTGGCGGTGATCCTGGCGCTGTACAGGGTGGTCAATCCGGTGGGCGTCAAGGCGGCCACCCAGATGCGCGGATGGATCGAGAGCGACGAGGTCCGCCTGCCCCTGGTCCGCATGTCGGACGAGGAGCGCGACGCGCTGCACGCGGCCATGGTCGAGGGGGGTGTGCTTGGCTGAACCGCTGCGCTGCGTGATCTGTGGCGCCACTGGCACGACCGGCTCGGTGATCATCCGGGAGGCGGTGGCCGATCCCCGGTTCGAGGTGGTGAGCGCGATCGCCGCGGCGGACGCGCCCGAACTCGGCGCGGAGATCGCCCCTGGCGTGACCGTCACGGCGTCCATGGACGCGGCCCTGGACCGGGCCGATGCGGTCATCGACTTCAGCGCGCCGCCGGCGACCGCCACCCTGGTCTCCGCGTTGCTGGAGCGGCCCCGGCCCCTGGTGGTGGGCACCACCGGCCTGCCCGAAGACCTGCAGCTGGCGCTGGCTCGCCTGGCCGACGCGGTGCCGCTGGTGATCGCGCCCAACATGGGCCTGGGCATCAACGTGCTGCGCCGGCTGGTGCAACAGGCTGCGGCCGTGCTCGGCGCCGATTGGGACGCCGAGATCGTGGAGATCCACCACCGGCGCAAGGTGGACGCCCCGTCGGGCACTGCGCTCGCGCTCGCCACGGACCTGGCCGGCGCCGCCGGCGTGGACGACGCACCGGTGCTGAAGCGCGCAGGTCTGGTCGGGCCCCGATCGGACGGGGAGATCGGCGTGCAGGCACTGCGCGGCGGGGACGTGGTGGGCGAGCACACCGTATACCTGCTCGGCGAGGGCGAACGCATCGAGCTGACCCACCGGGCCACCGACCGCACCACCTTCGCCCTGGGCGCGCTACGCGCTGTGGACTGGCTCCTCGCGCCAGGCCGGCTCCCCGGCCGCTACTCGATGAACGACGTGCTGTTCGGACCGTCCCATGTTGGATCCTGAGAACCGCGCCCACATCCTGGCGGTCAGCGCCGAGCTCTCCGAGCCGATGGTAGGGTGGCGCCGCCACCTGCATCGCCACCCGGAGCTCAGCACCGAGGAGGTCGAGACAACGGCCTACGTGGCCCGCCACTTGCGCGCTCTGGGACTGCGCCCGATCCTGGAACCGAGCCGGTCCGGCCTGTACGTGGACATCCACGGCGACGCCGAGGGCGGCCTGGTCGCCCTGCGCGCGGACATCGACGCCCTGCCCATCCCAGACGCCAAAGACGTGCCGTACCGCTCCACCGTGGACGGGGTGATGCACGCCTGTGGCCACGACGCCCACACGGCCATGTTGATGGGCGCGGCACAGCTCCTGGTGGGCATGCGGTCGCGCTTCGCCGGTACGGTGCGACTGATCTTCCAGCCCTCGGAGGAGCGTCACCCCGGAGGCGCAGACGAGATGGTACGCCGCGGCGTGATGGACGGTGTCGATACCGTCCTGGCACTGCACATCTACCCGGAGCTGCCCAGCGGCACGATCGGGCTGCGGCCCGGGGCGATCACCGCCAGCGTCGCCGCGTTCGGCATCACCGTACACGGTGAAGGCGGTCATCCGGCCCGGCCCCACCTGGCCGTGGACCCCGTATTCATCGTTGCCAGGCTGGTGCAGGACATCCTGCTGGGCATGGGGCGCCGCCTGGACGCTCGCGAGCCCGTGCTGGTGACCATCGGTGAGATCCACGGGGGCCGGGCGGCGAACGTGATCCCGGGACGCGCCAGCCTCGCTGGCTCGGTGCGGACGGCCTCTGGCGCCCAGATGGACCGCGTGCCCCAGCTGTTGCACGACCTCGCCGAGGCCGCGGTGGCCACCTGGGGCGGCACCTTCGACCTCGACTTCAAGCGCGGGTCGGACCCGGTGATCAACGACCCGGCGCTGATCCACCGTATGCGCGCCCTGGTCACCGAGCTGCTGGGCGCCGAGCGCAGCCGTTGGGTGGAGCCCAGCATGGGCGGCGAGGACTTCAGCAGGTACCTCGACCACGCGCCCGGGTTGATGGCGCGGCTCGGCTCGACCCCTGTGGGCAGCGCGCCGCTGGACCTGCACACCAACACCTTCGACCTGGACGAGTCCTGCCTGCGCAACGGCCTGGCCGTACTCACGGGCATGTCGTGCCACCTGCTCAACCGGCGGGAGTACGACCGCCCCTCGCGGGACGACTGGGGAGTGGGAGGGGAGCGGTAGTCGCCTACCGCGCGCCGATCTTCTTGCGGATCTGATCCAGGACCTGCTGGTACTTCCGGTTGTCCGGGACCAGCTCGACCGCGCGCTGCAGGTTCTCGTACACGTCGTTCCAGCGCTCGCTGATCATCAGCAGCTCGGCCTGCTTGAAGAAGATGTCCGCCGAGAACGCGATCTGCTGCTTCTCGTACACCTCGGCGCGGTAGTCCTGCCGCGCGCTGTTGTTGCGCAGCACGTTGAAGGCGCTGGTCATCACGTCCTGCACCTGGCCCCGCATGGCCTCGATGTCCTCGGGGAGGTTCTTGTCCCGCCCCATCTTCTCCCACTTGGCGCGCAGCCGCTTGTAACCCCGCTCCACGTCCTCGGTGCGAGCGGACCAGTGGACCTCCAGCTGCTCGAACAGGTTCTGCTCCTCCATGGTGGCGAGCTTGGTGGTGAACTGGCTGCGGAAGTTCTCCACCACCTGGGTGAGGTCCTCGTCGTCCTGGAACACGAGGATGCCCATGTCCATCAGGGTCAGGGCGGTGATCGCGGTGACGGCGCGGCCCATGTTCGACACCGCGAAGATCTCGCGCAGGCGGTAGCTGCGCCGCCCGATGATCTGGAGGAACTCCAGCTCGGTCTTCTTCATCTGCAGGTCGTCGACCGGGAAGTCCAGATCCAGCCGCGAGTACATGTCCAGGAACGGGGTCTGGCGATCCTCGAGCTCCTCTGGGGTCATCACCTGGATGCGGCCACGGATCATCTTGTACAGGGCCGCCGGCACCTTGAGCGGTGGCGTGATGAATTTGGTCTTGTGCTTCTCCAGCGGGAACGTCGCGTAGGAGCCCTCGGCGCTGGAGTAGATGCGCAGCACCTTGTTCTCGGTCTGCTTCATCAGCGCCATCACCAGCACCGGGAAGTTGAGCAGTCCCATGTCGATCAGGGTCTCGCCCTGCAGCTTGCCCGTGCGGTTCATCTCCTGCAGCGACTTCTGGAACTGCTGCTCGGTGATGCGGCCGGCCTGCACCAGCATCACGCCCAGGGTCTCGTCGACCACGACCGGGTCGTCCTTGACCTGCACCGGGCCGCCCTTCTCGAAGAAGATCGTCGAGGTGCCGAGGGGGTGATCGACGCGCACGATGCCGGTGAACTGGTCACGGTAGGCCCGCATCAGGACCTCGCGGCAGATCTCGGGATCGAATTCCCCCGAGCCGATCGGCTCGGTGCCGATCGGCACGCCGTCTTCCGTCGCCGACATGGCGGTCGGGGCCGCCCCTTCGGGCGTGGCCTCGGTAGGCGGACGTCCGGCGATCTTGAACCGGCCGCTGGCGAGCATGTCCTCGATGAAGCGGCCACAGATGTCGTACAGCCAGCCCAGGTACTCGTAGCCCTCGGCCGTCTCGTCCAGGCGGAGGACCACCCCCTCCTCGGCCACATCCACCAGCTCGGCGCCGATCTCGGTCCGCTCCTCGAAGACCGGCACGTCGACCAGCACGGTGCAGGGCGCGCCCGCGTCGAACTCGCCCTCGGCCGGGACGCTCAGGAAGCCGTCGCGGATGTCGGCCCGATAGGCCTCCAGGAAGTCCATCAGCGACTCGAACGAACAGTGGAAGTCGAGCTGGTTCATGATTCCGGGTCCTGATCGACGAAGCCGCCGCCCCACTCCACCGCCGGAGCGCGGCCACGGCCTCCCGACACCGTCACTGTCCATCCGCGCGGGCGGCCGTGAACGACGGTGGGTCGGACCCGCCCGCCGACACGGCCGCCCGGGACGGACCGCGGCTCGATGCCGCGGTTGGTGGACTACTTGTTCGGGGTCGCGACCTGGGTGGTCTCGCGGCCACCACCGCCGCTGGGTCGCCCGCCGCTGTCATCACCGGAGCCGTCGCTGGACTTCTTGAAGCCGGCGCCGCCCTCGTCCGGTCGTCCGCCGCTGTCACCGCCCTCGGCGGCCGGCTCCTCGCCGCCCTCCTCGGCAGCCTCTTCGCCTTCGGCGGCCTCTTCGCCCTCGGCGCCCTCTTCCGCGCCCTCCTCGGTAGCCTCTTCACCTTCGGTGGCTGCCTCTTCGGCCTCCGGCGCCTCCTTCTCGGGCTTCTCGACCGGCGGCTTCTCGGGCTTCTCCTCCGGCTTGGCCGTCTCGCTTCCGCCACAGCCCATCAACGCCCAGAAGGTCAACGCAACTCCTACACACAGAATCCGTCGCAACATTCCTTTTCCTTCCTTTCCGACCGGCTCGCCGGTCGTCCGTTCATGGCTCCGGCTGGAGCCGGGAAGACCGCTGAGCCGGATGGTACCACGGTTCACAAACCGCGTGCCAAGTGCGGACCCTCACGGCCTCCGGCCGAGCTCCCGGGCCGTGGCCGCGTAGGCCTCGAGCGCGCGGCTGGCGTCCTGCTGGTGCTGTCGGATGTCCTCGAGCAGCGCGCCGGTCCTCGCGGACGCGTCCGCGGGATCGGCGACCGAGCGGGCCAGCCGGGCCTGCAGCGTCTCCAGCACGTGCGCCGCCGCCGTGAGACGGGCAGACAGCGTGCGGATCTCCTGGCTCACGGTCGCGGCGTGGCGCGCACGCTCCTCCAGGGCGGCCATGGCCTCGGCCAGGCTCGCGCGCTCGGCATCGGAGGTCGCCTCCTGTTGCTGGATCTCCAGATCGGCCTGGCTGCGCGCGATCGCGTCCGGATCGTGCTTGCGCCGATAAGCACGCGCCTCGGCGAGCTGGCCGCCCAGGTCGTGAATGCTGCCGAGGAGCTGCTGGACCTCGCCGGCCACCTCGCGCGCGGCCAGGTCGCCGAGTTCGCGCGGTTGCCCGCCGCCGTCGAAGACGGCGTCGATACACTGCTCGGCCGCCTTGTTTGCCCGCACCAGGGCTGGGCGGTCCTTGGCGTGCATGCGGCTGGTCGCCAGGTACGGCAGCCGAGGCCGCTCGGCCGCCTCCTTCATCTGTCTGCCCGTGATCAGCGCGTACAACGCCAGGAACGGGGCGAGGACCACCGCCCCGACCGCGAGCGCCGCACCCCCGAGGCACCCTGGTGAGTCACCGCCCATGCGTCTGCACCGTCACCTTCGCTCCGCCGCGGTGATCGTACCCACCTGCTGGAGCTGACCGCCGTACTTGAACTCCGCGAGCTGGTCGATGCTCCAGTCCGGATCGTAGTACTCCACGTGGTCGAGGTAGAGCTGGCCGTCCCCGGCGTCACCGAGCCCGACCTTGACTCCCTGGCCGGGGAAGAGCAGGAACTGGTCCGGCATGCCCTCGATCCGCGCCTCGTCCGCGAGGGTGCACACCAGCACCTTGCCCGGGAAAGCGCCGAGGTGGTCGAGGAAGCCGAAGACGTTCTCCTGCAACGGTGGGACCTCGGGCAGGTCGCGCACGACCACCGTACGCAGCACCGCGGTCCCCGGGTCGAACAGGAACGCGGTGGTCGACGACTGCCGCGCGGTGCGCACCTCCAGCACGGGCACCGTCCGCTCGCCCGTCCCCCAGGTCGCCGGGGTCACCTCGTAGCGCTCCAGGTGCAACGCGCTGCGCAGCGTCCCCTCCTGGTCCACCCCCCAGCGCAGGTCCGCAAACACGTCGGGGCCGACATCTCGCAATCCCCCGAACACGTAGGGGGGCGGCGGCACCCACACCGGGCCCGGCGCTTCCTCCACGATCACGCTGCCGCTGCTCGCATCGCGGCACGCCGGCAACAGCGCCAGCAAGCCCAGCAACAGGGCGCCACGCGCCCACGCGTCCACCGGTCGGGAGCGGTTCAGAACCGCATCCCTGTGCCACCCATCAGGTGGTACCAGCCGTACACGTCCTTGCCGGTCTCGAACATGGCGCCGCCGCCGGTCTCCAGCGTCAGGTAGAAGTTCTTCATCGACGGGATCACCACGTTCACGCCCAGCGCGCCACGCGGCCCCATGTGCAGGTCCTCGAAGAACTGCTGGAAGTTGAACGACAGGTACACCTGGACGATGCGCGGATACCACCGCAGCTTGAACCCGGCGCGCCAGTAGGCGTGGGGGTAGTAGCCGTCGACCATGCGCGTGCCGACGCCGCCATCGAGGCAGAACCCCTCGCCCAGGCGCACGTCCATCTCCAGGTCGATGGTGGCCCAGGTGCCCCGGTAGGAGGCGAACCCCCAGGCGAAGCCCACCCGCAGACGCTCCTCGGGCTCCGGTCTCAGCTGGGGTTGCGGCTCCACGTACACCACCTGGGTGTGGTCGGGCGTGGTCCGGGTCTCGCCGATCACGCTGAACGCCCGCGGGAACGTGATCTCGCCGCCGGCCGGATCCACGAGCCGCACGTCGTACACCCCCGCCGGGATCCTGTCGGGGAGGTCGAAGGTGCTGCGCACGCCCACGCGCGTCAGGTTCTGCACCTCGTAGGGACCGAGGTAGACACGGCTGGCCCCGTCGAGCTGGGCGCTCTCGATGGTGATCGTGGAGGTCGCCCCCTCGGCCACGGCGTTGGGCAGCACCAGCAGCCCCTCGATGGCCGATGTCGGTTCGAGGTCCTGCGCGCCGGCGTCGGACACCGCGGCCGTGGGCGGCAGCAGCCGCTCGAAGCGCGCCCCCTCGCGGGCGAAACGGTACACGTAGGCCTCGTCCCCCGCTCCCGCGGTGACGTCGGCCACGTAGATGTTGTCCACCTGCCAGATGGCGCACAGCTGGTTGAGCAGGAGCTGGGCGACCGGGGCGTTGGCCGGCTGGGAGCCACCCAGGAGCACCGCCTGCTCCATGCCCGCGCGGCTGATCAACAGGCGCGTCTCTCCTCCCTCGAGGTAGGTGACACGGGACCGCAGTTCATGATCCGGCATCATGTACTGCAGCAGGTGGAAGCCCGGGTGCACGTCGAGTCCGCCGGGTTCGCCCGCGGCCACGGACTGGCCATCGACGACGACCTGGGTGACCTCACCCTGCAGGAACACCGCTTCGATGCGGCCGCGACCGGGCAGGTAGATGTCCTCCCGGGCCTTGAGGTAGACCTGCTGGGGCTCCGGCGGATAGTCGGCGTTCCATTCCACGCTGGGGTTGACGGTGACCGCGCGACGGAAGTCCTGGCGGGCGGCCTCCTCCCGCTCCTCGTAGTACCGCGCCAGCCCGCGCAGCATGTACATCGTGCCCAGCAGATCGCGCTCGACCACCGCGTCGGCGCAGGCCAGGTTCTCCAGGGCGGCGTCCAGCGTGTTCTGGGCCGCCAGCGTCTCCAGCGCATCGAGTTGATCCCGAGCCGTGTCGACCACGGCGGCCCAGTCGGGCGAGGGCACGCCCGTACCGCAGGCCGCGTCGTCCTCACCACCGATCACCCACAGCGGAGCCCCCATCGGGAACGGGATCTCGTCGAGGCTCGACACCCGCGCAGGCATGCCCAGGTCCGTGCCCAGCCGCCCGTCGATCAGCGCCTGCACATCGCTGCGGCTGACCGTGGTGGCCAGCGGGCCGTAGATCAGGGCAGCGCGCTTGTCCCGCGTCCTGCGGGCGGCCGCGGTCGGGGTTTCGATCTGTCCATCGGCGGTGTCTTCTTCGGCCTGGGCCGTGCCGTCGTCGCTCTCCCCCGCAGGGGTCGCCGCGACGGGCAGGGACAGCCCCAGCACCAGCGAGCAGGCGATCCAGTGGACTCCACGCATGGCTCCTCCCGGTCCGCCACAGGCTATGGCAACGTCACCGAAATCTCAATCGCGCACGTGGCGCGTGTAGTGCGCGGCACGAATCCCTTGAGACGGCGCGCGCGATCTGCCAGAACCTCCCGGGTATGACCTGGGACGCAACCGTGGTGGCCGTGTTCGGTCGGCAGGTGATCTGCGAGGTGGGCGGCGACCTGCTGCCGTGCCACGCCGTGGGCTCCCTGCTGCGGCGCCGTGGTCCCCTCGCCGCGGGTGATCGGGTGACGCTGGAGCGCAGCGGAGACGAGGGCATCGTGCGTGACCGCGAGCCTCGCATTCACGCGCTGCGGCGGGCCCACCGCCTTCCGAGGCGGCCGCCGCTGGTGGTGGCGGCCAACGTGGACACCGTGGTCGCGGTGCTGTCGATCCACCAGCCCGACTTCCGGGCCGGCCTGGCCGACCGGCTGCTGGTGGCCGCGGCCGCCGGCGATCTGCGGGCCGTGCTCTGCGTCAACAAGTGGGACCTGTCCGAGCCCGGCGACGATGATCTGCTGGCGCCGTACGTCCCGCTCGGCGTGCCCGTACTGAGGACCAGCGCGCTCACCGGCGAGGGGATCGACGCGCTCTCCACGGCCCTGGCCGGCCGCCGGTCGGTGGTGGTGGGCCACAGCGGCGTGGGCAAGTCCTCGCTGCTGGCGCAGCTGGTCCCCGGGCTGCAGGTCCGCGTGGGCGAGGTCAACGCCGTCACCGGACGCGGTCGCCACACCACCACCACGGCCACGCTGGTCCACCTCCCCGACGGCGGGTGGCTGATCGACACCCCCGGGATCCGCGGCTTCGGACTGGTGGACGTGGACGCGGCATCCCTCGGTGCCCACTACCCGGAGTTCGCGCCGTTGGCGGGGCGTTGCGGATTCGAGGATTGCGGGCACGGGACCGAACCCGACTGCGCGGTCACCGAGGCGGTCGGCCGGGGAGAGATCGCCGCCCAGCGGTACGAGGGCTACCTGCGCATCCTCGACAGCCTGCGCGAGGGCCGCGGCTGAACGCCCGTCACAGCCCCAGGTCAGGCCCCTCGATCCCGGCGGCGTGGCGCTCCAGGGCCCTGACGACCTTCTTGTCCTCAGCGAGGAACCCGGCCATGGCGTCGGTCACGTCCGGTCCGGTGCAGCCGCCGAGGTCCGCGGGCTGCAGGCACACCCCGACGCCCTCCTCGCCCAGGGCGCGCAGGGCCGCGGTCTCCCGCCCCTGGGCCAGCTCCCACAGCAGGGCCAACGCGCCGGCCACGGTGTCGGCGCGCCAGGTCGTCAGGCGCTCGCTGGCTGCCTTGATCCGCACCAGCTCGGCGTCGAGCTCCGCCTGACGCGCTGCGAGCTCCGCCTCGTCGAGGGCGTCGATCTCGCTGACGAACATGCGCCGGTTGACCTCCAGGTCCTCCTGCGCGCGCTGCAGCTCGCGACTGGCCATCCGGTAGGCCTCGTCCACCACGGACTCGAGGTCGGCGCAGATCCCTGCGCGGCCATAGACCTGCTGCGGCGTCCACGCGGGCGTGGCCTCGGCGAGGGGCGCGCCGCCGGACAGCGCCTGCGGGACGACCGGCTGGCGAGCGGGCCGGATCGCCGGCCACTCCCTGGAGACGATGTCCGCCACGGCCGCGGCCAGCGCATCGTCCCCATCCAGCGCGCCGATCAGCGCGTCCGTGAGGTCACGGCCCTCGCAGGCGCTCTGCCCCATGGCCATGCCGAGCACGCCCCCGGCCGGTTCGCAGGTGCCCAGGGTGATGCCCTCGGCCTCCTCGATGGCGGCCACGTGCAGGGTCAGCGCGCCCATGAATGCCTGGTCCGTGTCCAGCACCAGCTGGTCCACGAACCGGTTGAGCGCCTGCCAGTCGGCGTCGAATGCGGTCGACAGCGCCGCGTGCCGCTCCACGAGGGCGGCGGGGGCGTCGCCCGTGTGCAGCCGCGCCGCGGCCAGGCCGTCGCCCAGGCCGTCCAGCGCGCCGCCGGTGGTCACCACCTCGCGCTGGATGCGCTCGTTGTTCTTCTGGCTGACCTCCGACACCTGGACGAACAGGCGGGAGGCGGACTGCAGCCGGCCCATGGAGAAGTACGCCTCCTCCGCGGCTGCAGGCGTGACCAGCGCGGTCACCAGGAGAGTCGTCGCGATTCGTGCGATCATCGGCAAGTCCTCCGGGGGATGGCCCGTGCCACCCGCGGTGTTGACCCATGGTACTGCTACGCGCGTCGGCTGATCCAACGCCCGGCGCGAGGAGGTGTCACGCATGCTCCGCCTGCCCGTCTTGCTGATCGCCGTGTCTGGTCTCCTCCCGTGCCCCGCGCTGGCCGATGACGTGGCGCAGCAGCTCCAGGAGCGGTTCATCACCGTGGCCGAGGGGGTGAGCGACTCGGTGGTCTACCTCGAGGTCAAGAGCGAGGTCGGTCCGGACGTACGCGCCGCCACCCCGTTCATGGACTCCGGCCCCGGGGGGTACCGGCCGCTGGTCATCGGCGCGGGCTCGGGCGTGATCCTCGACACCGACGGCCACGTGCTGACCAACTACCACGTCATCGAGGGGGCCATCGAGATCACGGTCCGGTTACACGACAACCGCACCTTCCCCGCGACCATCGTGGGCGAGGATCCGGACAGCGACCTGGCCGTGGTGCACATCGACGCGCCCGACCTGCAGCCCGCGGCCTTCGCGCCCACCGAGGACGTGCACATCGGCCAGTGGGCGATCGCGATCGGCGCCCCCTTCGGGCTGCGCTACTCGATCACCGTGGGCCACGTGTCCGCCCGCAGCCGCAGCGCGGTCGGCGACCTGCCGATCCAGGACTTCATCCAGACCGACGCCTCGATCAACCCGGGCAACTCCGGCGGCCCGCTGGTGGACATCGAAGGTCGGGTGATCGGCATCAACACCATGATCATCGGCCTCGGTACGGGCATCGGCCTGGCCATCCCCAGCGACATCGCGGAGTCGGTCTCGGCCGCGCTGATCGCGGACGGCGAGGTCCAGCGCGGCGATCCGGGCATGACCTTCCAGGACGGCGAACCGCCCCTGCCCGAGCGCCTGGGGGCGCCCGCCGGCACCCGCGGGGTGGTGGTCTGTCGAGTCGACGCGGGCGGGCCGGCGTCCCGGGCGGGGCTGTCCCGCGGCGACGTGATCACCCGTGTCGGCGATGCAGACGTGATCGACGCCCACGCGCTGCTCGATACCTTCCTGGCCACGGCGCCTGGCACCTCGCTCGACGTGCACTGGCTGCGCGAGGGTAAGCGCGAGCGAGCCAGCCTGACCGTGGGGCATCGGCACGCCAGGGTGGACACACAGCACGCGGAGGTGGAGCATACCGGCGACGACATCGGCGTCAACGTCGACGTGATCCCACCGGAGGTCAACGTGCGCATGGGGCGCGCGGAGGACGACCCGGGCCTGCTGGTAACGCAGGTCCGCCCCGGCAGCCCGGCCCACCGGGCGGAGATCACGTTCGGCGACGTCATCCTGGAGGTGGAGGGGACCGAGGTCCGCTACCCGATCGACATCGCCCGTGGCGTGCTCGGCGCGGACGGGGATCACGTGCTGCTGTACGTGCACCGCTTCAGCGACATGACCTGGCGTTACGTGGTGCTGGAGAAGCCCTGACCCGGGCGGGGTACCCTACTCTTCGATCTCGAAGTCGATCTCCATGCGGAGCACGGTGCGGCCGATCCGGATCTGATCGCCGTCCTTGAGCGCGAACTCCGTCACGGGGGAGCCGTTCAACAGCGTACCGTTGGTGCTCTCGAGGTCCTTCAGGCGGAACTCACCGTTGCGGAAGCTGATGCCGATATGCGTCGCGCTGATGCGGGTATCCGACAGGATGAGGCCGCAGTTGGAGGCTCGACCGATCCTCTGGGCAGGCCCGTCGAGCCTCAGGCTGACGCCCCGATCCGGGCCCTCGATCACACGGAGGGTGGCGACCAGGTCCCCGGGCACCTCCTGGGTGTCTCCCAGGTCGAAGACCTGATCCACGATCGTCTGGGTGAGTTTCTTGTCCACGACACGTCCTCCGGACCGCCGGAACCCCCGGCTCGAATCCAGGATACGGGAGCGTGGCGACTCGGTGCAAACTCCTCGGGGATCCGAACGGGCCCGAGGTGCGATCGCTGGCGGGGAGACGGCGCTCACGCTACCATCGCTTGCGTGAACCCGAGTCGACCTCGCACGCGCGCGCGCCTCAGCCGCCGCGACTTCTGCTTCACCGCGGCCGGTACGGTCGCGGCCACGGCCGCCCTCCCAGGGCTGCGCGCGGCGGCGCAGGAGCCCGAGGAACTCACCCCCGCGCTGATCGACCTGCCCGAGGTCGCCACCTTCCGCGGCGACGCGACCCGTTCGGTGCAGGGCACCGGCACGGTGCCACGCAACCCGGTGGTGCGCTGGAGCTTCGAGACGGGAGAGCGGGTCGAGACCCTCGCCAGCGGTGGCCACCGGACCTGGAAGGGCACCGGATGGAGCGGTCAGGCCGCGCTGGCCGGCGGACGCGTCTACATACCCGGGCTGGACGGCGTGTGCTATTGCCGCGACGCGGACACCGGCGAGGCGATCTGGCAGACCGCGGTGGGCGACTCGATCAAGGGATCGATCACGCTGTGGTACGACCAGCTGCTCTTCGGCAGCCGGGACGATCACATGCACTGCCTGGCCCGGGAGGACGGCGCCGAGCGCTGGCGCCTGGCCTGCGGTGGCCAGGACGTGGACTCCACGCCGGCCGTGGTCGGGGGCCGGGCCTGGTTCGGCACCGAGGACACGCACCTGTACTGCGTCAACGCCGGGGGTGAGGTGCTGTGGAGCTACACCACCGGCGGCTCGGTCGAGTCCTCCCCCGCGGTGGTCGGGGACCGGGCCTGGATCGGCTCGTACGACGGCTACCTGCACTGCGTGCGAGCGGATACCGGCGACCTGGTGTGGAAGTTCCCCACGGGCGACGACACCGACTCCAGCCCGGTTGTGGTCGGGGACCGCGTCTACATCGGCTGCGAGAACGGCTTCCTCTATGCCATCGAGCGGGACACCGGCCGCATGGTCTGGCGCTACCGCGCCGGGGCCGGCATCTGGAGCACGCCCGCGGTGGTGGACGGCCGCGTGTTCACCGGGTCGGACGACGCCCTCGTACACTGCGTGGACGCCCGGACCGGCGAGGCCGTGTGGCGTTCCGACCTGACCGCGGGCACCTGGGCCTCGCCCACGGTGCTGGACAACATGGTGGTCATCGGCGACTGGGACGGGGTCCTGAGCGGCATCGACGCCACCAGCGGCGAGCGCGTGTGGACCTTCGAGACCGGCTCGTACATCGTGTCGTCCGCCTGCATCGGCGGGGGCCGGATCCACGTCGGCGCGCGCAACGGCACGTTCTACTGCCTCGAGGAGGGGCCGGCGTGAGTCGCCTCAAGTGGTCGTTCAAGGCCGAGGGGATTCTCGGCGCCTCGCCCACCGTCGACCAGGACGGCACCTGCTACGTGGGATGCCGGGATCGACGGCTGTATGCGGTCGACTCCCAGGGCGCACTGCGCTGGCAGGTGACGACCAGGGGCACGATCGAGGCGGCCGCCTGCGCACACCCCGATGGGTTCGTGGTGTTCGGCAGCTACGACGGCGAGGTCCGCGCCGTGGACCGCGAGGGAGCCCTGCTGTGGGCCGTGGACACCGGTTCACCGGTGATGACCACGCCGTGTGTGGACGACGACGGCAACCTGTGGTTCGGCGACGACGGCGGATACCTCTACTGCGTGTCCGCGAGGGGAGTGCGCCTGGCGCGTATCCGGGTCTCGGACCTGCTGGCCGCCTCGCCGGTGTGCATCGACGGGCACGTCTACGTGGCCGACGGTCGGCTGTACGGATCGGACGGCACCCGGCTTCAGCTCGCCGCCGAACCCATCGTGGCCTCGGGCGCCGCAGGCCCCGACGGCACGCTCTACCTCGGCTCCTGGGACGGGTTCGTGTACGCCGCGCTGGACGGGCAGCTGCTGTGGAACGCCCCCCTGGACGGTCAGATCTACGCGGCGTGCGCGGTGGGTCCGGACGGCGGCATCCTGGCGGCCACGCGGGCAGGCAAGGTGGTGGCGCTGGCGCCCAGCGGCGAACGCGTGTGGTCGCGCAAGTTCTCCGACGGCGTGTACGGCACGCCGGCCATCGCCGAGGACGGCGTGTGCTTCGTCGGCTGCAACGACAACGGCCTGTACGCGCTGGACATGGAGAACGGGAACATCGTGTGGCAGGAGCGGGTCGGCCGCGACATCCGCTCCTCGGTCGCGCTGACCGACGACGGCACGGTCTACGTGGCGTCGTGGGACTTCTCGCTGTACGCGTTCGAGGGCGGGGCCGGGGGCCCTGCGGACGCACCGTGGCCCCAGTTCCAGCGCGACGCCACACGCACGGGGCGGTTCACGTCGTCGAGGGCGAGCTCGCCGGATCCGGAACCGGAGGATCCTGCGACGCCCTCGACAGCACCTCCGACCAGCGGAGGCGGCCCGTCATCTGCATCAGGATGAACAGGGTCAGGATCGACAGCACCGTCACGGTCAGCCCCGTGAATCCGTCCCAGAAGTGAGCCACGGCAAAGCCCACGAGGTACACCAGCTGGGCTGACGCGGCCTCCACGAACGCGAACCGTGGCGACACCACCAGCCGCAGGTAGCTCACCACCAGCACGATGCTGACCGCGCTGCACAGCGCAAAGGCCGGCACCACGTGCACGCGGTCCACGGTGTAGGCGAACAGCAGGTGGAAGGCGAAGAACGCACCCCCCAGGAACAGGTAGTTGATCGGGTGGATGTCGATGCTCCGCATCAGGCTCAACACCAGCAGCAACAGGAAGAAGAACAGCAGCGATATCGGCGCCGAGAAGGCCAGCTGCGCGGCCAGCTCGCCCGGCTGGATCGGCACGGGCATGACCATGCCGATGTCGTGACCGGTCACCATCTGCTCGAAGGTCCAGGCCAGGATCCACCCCTCGTCGCTGTAGCTGCGGGTCGAGGGGGACATGCTGAACGGCGGGAAGTCGATGTCCTCGAAGTCCGTGGTCATGCGCAGGTCGAACCGCTCGAGGTTGGCCACATCCGGGGCGGGCACGTAGCGCCAGCTGTCCATGCCCCGGCTGGCGTAGGCCACGGCCAGCGTGACCTCCTGGCCGGGCTCGACCGGGATGCGGGTCGACACCGCACCGTGCTCCGGCCGCAGGGTCCGGGCCAGATCCTCGCCGTCCACCACGAAGCGGAAGCCGTCGTACAGGCCGTTGACATCCGGGAATTGCAGCCCGAGCTCCAGGGTCCCGGCGCGGTCCTGCTCGTGGCGGTAGGTCCATGTGCCCGCGAACTCGACGTCATACAGCGCATACCACATCAGGCCCTTCAGACGCTGATCCAGCGAGAGGTCTGCCGTGAGGTCACTGGAAGAGGGCTGCATGGCCTGCTGGTGGGCAACGCGTACGTTCTCCTGCACCTGGCGCGAGACCCCGTCCTCGACCTCGGTGCGGGTCTCCACGCGGGTCGTGGTCCAGTGGAAGGTGAACGCGGGCGCCTGCTGTGCGTGGGGCGAGCCCCACAGATCGGCGACTCGCCCGTGCAGCTCGTGGGAGCGTGAGTGAGTCCGCTCGCTCATCACACCTCCGAGGATGAACCAGGCCACGGTCACCACGAGGAAGACGACGGCGACGCCGAAGAATCGAACGATGGGGTGCATGGGTCCTCCAGGATCAGCGCCTCAGCCCGAAGTACACTCCGAGGCCCAGCGCTACGATCAGTTCGAGGCCGAGTCCGCTGCCCAGACCGGCCCGTGCGATCTCGTCACCCCCCAGCTCCAGGGCGACCTCGGCGGCCACCCCCAGGCCGAGCTCCACGGCGAGGCGACGGCGCGACAGCAGGGCTGGGGAGATCCACGACACGCTCCGAGCATGACGGGAGGAATGGGCAGCCATGGTGAGGGGTCGCGGAGAAGCCGGGGAATCGCCGTGCAGAATCGGTGCAGGCGGTTGTCTTCGGCCGAGGATCGCGAAACACTGGCCTGACCATGAGTGACCGAACGATCCTGGTGGTGGACGACGACTCGCACATCCGAGAGGTGGTCCGCTTCGCCCTGACCAAGGCAGGCTACGAAGTGGTGGAGGCCGCGGACGGCCTGGCGGCGCTGGAGGCCTTCCGCCGCATCGAGCCCGTCCTGGTCGTGCTCGACATCCTGATGCCGGAGATGGACGGGACCGAGGTGTGCCGGGAGCTGCGGCGCGACTCGACCGTGCCCATCGTGTTCCTGTCCTCGCGGGACGAGGAGGTGGACCGCATCGTCGGGCTGGAGCTGGGCGGCGACGACTACGTGACCAAGCCGTTCAGCCCGCGGGAGCTCGTGGCGCGCGTGCGCGCCGTGCTGCGTCGGACCTCGCCAGCTGCGGCCACCGATTCGACCGAGCCCGACGGCCCGGCCATGCTGCAGCACGGCAGGCTCCGCATGGACCTGGTCCGCTTCCGCGCCTTCTGGGGCGATGACGAGGTGGTGCTGACCGCCACGGAGTTCGGCATCCTGCGCACCCTGCTGGGCTACCCGGGCAAGGTCTACTCGCGGGACGAGCTGATGGATGGCGGCTACCGCGAGCAGACCGTGGTCTCCGAGCGTACCATCGACAGCCACGTGCGCCGCGTGCGCCGCAAGTTCTCCACCGCGGGCGGTGATCCCGTGGAGACCGTGCACGGCGTCGGGTACCGGCTCACGGACTGTTCCTGAGGACGACCGGAGCCGTCTGCCCATGCGCTGGAAACCCCGTCTGCGCACGGTGCTGATGTCGGTGAACATCCTCATCCTGGCCGTGCCCGTGGGCGGTGTGGTGCTGCTGCGGCTGTACGAGAGCGCGTTGATCCGCCGCACCGAGGGGGAGCTGATCGCCCAGGGCGCGGTGGTCGCGGCCGCGTTCCGCGAGGAGCTGCGGCGGGAGCTGGCCTCGGACACCTACGCGCCGGCCCCCACGGTGTACGGCGTCGCCGACGGCGCCCGCCACGTGCCGCTGAGGCGCGGCCAGCGCGACGAGGCCCCGCAGGTGCAGGTGTCCCCGGCCGATGCGTTGCAGCCGATGACCGCCGACCTCGACCTGGCCACGCACCAGGTGCTTCCGCTGCCGCCGGACGCGCTGCCCCCGGCCACGCCGGCCGACCCCTGGGTCACGGCCGCGGGCTCCCGGCTGGCGCCAGTGCTCGAGACCACACAGCAGGTCACCCTGGCCGGGATCCGCGTGGTCGACCACGAGGGGACGGTGGTGGCCACCACCCGCAGCGAGCTGGGCCTCAACCTGATCCACCGCGAGGAGGTCGCGCGCGCCCTGCAGGGCAGACCGGTCAGCGTGATGCGCAAGCGCGTGTCCGACGAGCCACGCCCGCCGGCGGACTCCCTCAGCCGGGGCACGGGGATCCGGGTGTTCGTGGCCATGCCGGTGGTGGAGGGGGAGCGGGTCTGGGGCGCGGTGGTGCTGTCACGCACCCCGATGAGCGTGCGCCAGTCCCTGTACCGGCTGCGCTGGCACATCCCGGCCGGGGTGGTGCTCCTGGTCGTGCTGGTGATCCTGGTGGCGCTGCTGACGTCACGCACCATCGGCCGGCCCATGGACGAGCTGATCCACCAGACCGAGCGGGTGGCGCGAGGGGAGACGGGCGCGGCCACGCCGCTGGCCCACCCGGGCACCCTGGAGATGCGCCAGGTCTCCGAGGCCGTGACCCGCATGGCCGAGACCCTCGAGGCCCGCGCCCACTACATCAACACGTTCGCCTCCGGGGTCTCGCACGAATTCAAGACGCCGCTGACCTCCATCCGGGGCACGGTCGAGCTGCTGCGCGATCACCTCGAGGGCATGACCGCCGAGGAGCGGGATCGCTTCCTGGGCAACCTCGAGGCGGACGCCGAGCGGCTGGACCGGCTGGTCAACCGGCTCACCGAGCTGGCCCGCGCGGACGTGCTGCAGCCGGCCGGGGCCAGCACGGCGCTGACGCCAGTGTTGCGCGCCCTGGTCGAGCGGCTGGCCTCGGACGGTAACGCCCCGGCCCTGGACCTCGCCGACCGGCTACCGCCGGTCGCGGTGGAGCGGGAGGTGCTGGAGTCGATCCTGGCGAACCTGCTGGACAACGCCCGCCAGCACGGCGGCCCCCACGTGACCGTGGCCGCCCGGGCCGACGGCGACCATGTACGGATCGGGGTGATCGACGACGGCCCGGGCATCTCCGAGGGCAACCGGCGACGGATCTTCGACCGCTTCTTCACCACCGCCCGGGACCGGGGGGGCAGCGGCCTCGGACTGTCCATCGTGCACACGCTCATCGAGGCCCACGGCGGACGCATCGACGTGACCAGCGTGCCTGGGCGAACGGAGTTCGCCGCGTGGCTCCCGCGCACCCGCACATGAGTTGACGCTCCACCCCCTCCCCCCCTATAAAGGCCCCCTTGTCCACCCCGGTTCGTAGAACGCGCGGGGTGGGCGCCACGTACGAAAAGACGAGCCATCAACCTTTCGCGAAGGACCAACCGCATGGATTTCGATACCGGCCTGGTGGATGCGCTGATCGAGCGCTGGGGCACCGGTCGGGACGCGGCGATCCCCTTGCTCCAGGGGATCCAGGACGAGTACCGCTACGTCCCGATCGAGGCCATGGACTACCTCTGCACGAAGACGGAGATCACCCCTGCCCAGATCTACGGCGTGGTGACCTTCTACACCCAGTTCCGGCTGGAACCGGTGGGCGAGTACCTGATCAAGGTCTGTGTGGGCACAGCCTGCCACGTCAGCGGGGCCAAGGGCATCACCGAATCCCTGGAAGAGGTGCTCGACGTGCCCGACGGCGGCACGACCGGCGACATGAAGTTCACCCTATCCTCCGTCGCCTGCCTGGGCTGCTGCAGCCTGGCACCGGTGATCATGGTCAACGAGGACACGCACGGGAAGCTCAACCGGACCTCCGCGGCCAACGTCATGACCAAGGAGTACGGCGCCGAGGCGGTGGACGCCTAGGCGTCCGCAGAAAGGGACCCCCCGATGGACCCCACCACCATTGAAGTCAGCCGGATCGTCGTGGGTCTGGGCACGTGCGGCATCGCCGCCGGCGCCAACAAGATCCAGGACCTGATCGCCGATGAGTTGAAGGCCGCGGACCTGACCGTCGACATGGGCATCACCAGCTGCATGGGCAACTGCCATGCCGAGCCCATCGTCGAGGTGCACGACACCGCCGGCAAGACGTGGTTCTACGGCAACGTCAACAAGGGCAAGGCCAAGAACATCGTCAAGAAGCACGTCATCGGCGGCGAACCGGTCACCAAGTGGACCTTCGACCCGACCGACCCCGAGGACGACGCGGGCGCCTTCTACCTCAAGCAGGAACAGATCGTGCTGCGCAACTGCGGCAAGATCGACCCCGAGAACATCGAAGACTACATCGCCCGGGACGGCTACGAAGGCTTGCGCAAGGCCATCGACATCGGCCCCGAAGCGACCATCGAGGAGATCAAGATCTCCGGCCTGCGCGGCCGCGGCGGCGCCGGCTTCCCCACCGGGCTGAAGTGGACCTTCGCCCGGGGATCGAAGGCGGACAAGAAGTACGTCATCTGCAACGCCGACGAGGGCGACCCCGGCGCGTTCATGGACCGCTCGACCATCGAGGGCGATCCCCACTCGGTGCTCGAGGGCATGGCCATCTGTGGCCTCAGCATCGGCGCCGCCTACGCCTACGTGTACTGTCGTGCCGAGTACCCCCTGGCAGTCAAGCGACTCAACCTGGCCATCGAGCAGGCCACGGAGCGCAACCTGCTGGGCGACAACGTCATGGGCACCGACTTCTCCTTCCACATCCGTGTGAAGGAAGGCGCCGGCGCGTTCGTGTGTGGCGAGGAGACCGCGCTGATGGCCTCCATCGAGGGCGAGCGCGGCATGCCGCGGTTCCGGCCACCGTTCCCCGCGGTCAGGGGCCTGTTCGGCTACCCGACCAACATCAACAACGTCGAGACCCTGGCCAACGTGCCGTGGATCATCACCCACGGTGGCGCGGCATTCGCGGCCAAGGGCACCGAGAAGAGCAAGGGCAGCAAGGTCTTCGCCCTGGCCGGGCGCGTCAAGCGCGGCGGCCTGGTCGAGGTACCCATGGGCCTGACCCTGCGCGAGGTGGTTTACGACGTGGGCGGCGGCTCGGACACCGGCCGCGAGATCAAGGCCGTGCAGATGG
>CAZXHG010000109.1:8949-31027 GCA_964639985.1 uncultured Rickettsiales bacterium | reverse complement strand
GGCCGTGTCGTCGTCGTCCGCGGTGTCGTCGTCATCCGCGGTGTCGTCGTCCGCGGTGTCGTCGTCATCCACGGTGTCGTCGTCCTGTTCGTCCGGACAGCCCGTCAGCAGGAGCGTCACGGCGGTCGAGAGCACGAGCAGGCGGAGCAGGCGGAGAGCGGTGGCGATGGTCATCGGTTCCTCCAGGCGCACGCGTGAGCGAGGCTTCCCTCGTCGACATTATAGGAAGGGTGCACGCGCTCAGCGATCGAGCAGATCGCGCAGCTCCTGCACGAGGCTGGCCGCGGAGAACGGCTTGGACAGCACCGCCTGGATCCCGTCACCGAGGTTCTCCATCTCCACGTCCAGGGCGTAGCCGGTGACGAACAGCACCCGGATGTCGGGCTGGATCTCGCGGGCGATGGCCGCCAGCTCGTAGCCGTTGATCTCCGGCATCACCACGTCGGTGACCAGCGCGGCGATGTGCTCGCTCTTCTCGTGCAGCAGCTCCAGCGCCTCGCGGCCGTGGCCAGCCTCGAGCACCACGAATCCCTGCTCGGCCAGCACGCCGGCCACGCTCTGACGGACCATGCGATCGTCGTCGCACAGCAGCACGGTCTCGGTGCCCCGGGGGATGGCCCCGGAGGCGGGCAGCACGGTCTCGCCCGTGGGGATCCCGTCCACACACGGCAGGTAGATGTCGAACCGGGTCCCCACACCCAGGTCGCTGCGCACGCCCAGCTGTCCCTCGGACTGGGTCACGAAGCCGTGCACCGAGGCCAGGCCGAGGCCAGTGCCCTTGCCCACGGGCTTGGTGGAGAAGAATGGCTCGAAGATGCGCTGCTGCAGCTCCACGGGGATCCCCTCACCGGTGTCCTCGACCGAGAGGCACACGTGGTCGGCGAACAGCTCGATGTCCGGGTGCGCGGCCCGCACCTCGTGGGGCGTCACCCTGCCCACCGACACGGTCAGCTGGCCGCCATCCGGCATGGCGTCGCCGGCGTTGATCAGCAGGTTCACCAGCGACTGCTCTGCCTGGGACAGGTCCACGTAGATGAAGCCGACGTCCTCCTCGACCGCGATCCTCAGCTCCACGTCGTCCCGCAGCAGCCGGCGGAACATGGACTCGAGGTTGCGCACCACACCGCCCGGATCGAGGTAGTCCGGCTCCAGGGTCTGCTGGCGACCGAAGGCCAGGAGCTGGCGGATCATGCGGTTGGCCCGGTGGGAGCACTCGCGGATCTGGTGCAAGCAGTGGTCGATGCGGGACGCCGGCTCCGGCCGCAGCACCATGTTCAGCAGATCCGCGTTGCCTTCGACCACGGTCAGCGTGTTGTTGAAGTCGTGGGCGATGCCGCCCGCGAGCCGCCCCAGCGCCTCCAGCCGGTGGGCGTCGGCCAGCCGTGCCTGCAGCTCCCGCTTCTCCGACTCCGCGTCCATCAGCGCGCTGACGTCGGTCACCGTGAGCAGGGTGCGCGCCTCGCCGCCGGTCGAGAAGCGGGCGGCGAGCACGTGGGCGGCGAAGGTCGCGCCGTCCGGCCGCCGGCAGACCACCACCGGCGCCGGGTCGGAGTCGTCCGCTGCCCGGGGCACATCGTCGGCCATGGGATCGTGCTCGAACAGCTCGGTCACGGCGCTGTGGAGCAGCTGCTCGCGGGACATGCCGAACAGCGCACAGGCCGCGGAGTTGACGTCGATCCAGCGACCATCGTCGCCCGCGAGCAGGAAGCCGTCCGACGCCGCCTCCACGATGTGGCGGTAGTGCTGCTCCTGGTCGCGCAGGGCGGCCTGCGCCGCCCGCCGCCGCTCGATCTCCCCGCGCAACACGAGGTTGTGGGCACGCACCCGACGGGTGCGGAGTACGCCCAGCAGGCCCCCGAGCGCGACCAGGCCCATGCCCAGCAGCAGCCGGAACATCCAGGTCTGGTAGAAGTGCGGCGCCAGCGTGAACGCCAGCCGGACGGGCCGGTCCGAGACCACGTCGTCCTCGTTGCGCGCGTACACCTCCAGCACGTACGAGCCGGGGCGCAGGTTGGTGTAGCGGATCACCTTCCGCGTGCCCGCGGATTGCCACTCCTCGTCGTGACCGGACAGCAGGTACTCGAACCGGGTGAGCTCGGGCCGGCGCAAGCTCGCCGCACTGAACCGCACCTCGAGGTCGCCGTCGCCCGGCGGAACCCGCATGTCCGGACCGGCGAGCAGATCGGTGTCGTCCAGCCTGGCGCTGTCCAGGTGGATGCGCGGCGGCACGTCGTTGGCCTGGACCCCGTCCGGGGGGAACGCCACCACGCCGTCGATGGTGGCGAAGTACAACCAGCCCGCGTCGTCCCGCCAGCCCGCGGGCTGGAACCCGCCGTTGCCCTCGCCCGTGGGGAACGACGACGCGCGCACGGCATCCTCGCGGCCGTCGGCGAACGCCTCGAGGTCGGCGCGGCGGACCCGCGACACCCCCCGGTTGCCGTTCATCCACAGCCAGCCGGCGCCGTCGTCGAGCAGCTGGGACACCACGTCGTCGAACAGGCCGTCGCGGGAGGTGACGCGCTGGAACGCGCCGTCTCGATACCGCGCCAGGCCGCCGCCATAGGTCCCCAGCCACACGGTCCCGTCGTCGTCCGCGAGCAGGGTGCGCACCATACCCGGCGGGTGGCCGGCTTCCTCGTCCAGCACGGTCACCTCGGCGCCGTGCAACCGCGTGCTGCCGCTGCGGTGGCCGAACCACAGCGCGCCGTCCGCGTCCAGGGCCATCGCGTTGACATACGGATCGCCGAGCCCCTGCTCGACACCGAACGCCTCGAACAGCCCGTCGTGCACGTGGTACGCGCCCGTGCTGACGGTCCCCACCCAGACGGAGCCATCCGCGGCCTCCACGAGCGACGTGATGGCGGAACCCACCTCCCAGGCGCCGGTCTCCACCAGCGCGCCGTCCCGGGTCTCGAACCGACGGGCCTGCCGGCTGCACCCGGTCCACAGCGACCCGTCACTCCCGCGCAGGAGGCCGTTGCAGCACCCCTTCGTGGGGAGAGGTTCGTCGACAGGCTCGAACCGCCCCTCCCGGAGGTGGAACAGACCCAGGCAGCCGCTGGCCACCCACAGCCCACCCCGCCCATCCCCCACGTGGGCGCCGGCCGACGGTGAGGGCAATCCCTCGCCCTCGCCGAATCGCACGAATTCCTGTCGGCTGAACCGCCACAGCCCACGGCCGTCGGTGCCGATCCAGAGGTTGCGCTCCTGGTCCGCGAATGCGCACCGGATCGTACTGGGCAGGCCCCAGACCTCGGGAGCCGGCGGTGCCGTCCCCTGCATCAGCGCTCTCGCGACCTCCGCTGCCCGGCCCAGCCGGCACACCGAGGCCGTGCAGACCGCCCACAGATCCCCTTCGCCGTCCACCACGAGGTCCCGGACCGCGCCCAGCCCACCGCCCAGCGCGGGGTGCACCCGGAGTTCCTCACCGACCACATAGGCCACGGTCCCCCCGCCCCCGATCCACAGCCCGCCCGCCTGATCCGGTCGCAGGGCCGACACTCCACGGAGCTCCACCGCGGCCACGAACGCCTCCCGCTGCCCCCCGGCGCCAACCCGGTCCAGTCCCCCGGCCCAGCCGATCCAGCCGGTCCCGGTCGCGTCCCATGCCACAGCAGCGCCTCCGGCGTCCGCACCCCGGAGCGAGGCCTCGAGCCGGTGCCAGCCGTCCTCTCCACGCAGCCAGCAGCCCCCGTCCGCAGCCACGAGCAGGCCCTGCGGTCCGATGGCGAGATCCCAGACCGTGGCGTTGCGCAACCCCTCGGGCTGCGACACGTCCGCGAACACGCCACGCTCGAACCGCGCCACACCCCCGCTCTGCAGTCCTACCCACAGCCCGCCACCAGGGTTCGCCTCGGTCGCGGTCATGCGGGGGTTCCAGCCCGCGGACGTGGCCGCACCCCCCATGGAGCGGAAATCCCGGCCGTCGAACCACACCAGGCCGCCGAAGGTGGTCAGCCACAGGAAGCCGTCGCCCCCCTGGGCCATGTCCGTGATCGAGGCCTGCGGCAGCCCGTCGGAGAGGTCCCAGTTGTGAACGAGGTAGCGGCCCTGCACGACCTCGCGGCGCAGGTCGAACGCCTCGGCCGAGGCGAACCACGGCAGCGCGCACAGCGCCAGCACGATCCCGCACGCCCGTGGCCCGTAGCGGTCCAATTTCACCCCCAGCATCACGATCCTACCGGATCGAGGCGCTCGCCTGCCGTTCCAACGGCTCGTCCCCGACCTCCAGCACCAGCGTGCCTCCCGCCACGATCTGCGCGTGGGTGACGGCCGTGCCCTCGAGCGGCGTGGCGTCCAGGCTCGCCGTCAGCAGGTAGGGGTTGACGTCACCCGCGCCCGGCGCCTCGATGACGAACGAGCCACCGTCGTAGACCGCGGGGTCGAGGTGAAGCGTGATCCGTTCGAACAGCGGGGTGGTCAGCTGGTACCGCCCGTCGCCCGGCGCCACCGGGTACAGGCCCATGGCCGCGAACGCGTACCACGCGCTGGTCGCGCCCGCGTCGTCGTTGCCCGGCAGTCCGCCCGGATCGGCGGCGAAATCCTCGCGCAGGGTCTGGCGCACCACCTCCTGGGTCCGCTCGGGCGCACCCGCGTAGTTGTAGAGGAACGGCACGTGGAAGCTCGGCTCGTTGGACACCTCGAAGTGTCCGTCGGCGAAGAACTCGTCCAGCCTCGCCACGAAAGCCTCCTCGCCACCGAACAGGGCGATCAGGCCGTCGACGTCGTGGGGCACGAACCAGGTGTAGATCCAGCTGTCCGCCTCGCAGAAGTCGTTGAAGTCGCTGTCGTCGGTCGGATCGAAGGGCTCGGCCCACGATCCGTCCCGGTTGCGGCCGCGCATGAACGCCCACGCCGGATCCCAGTGGTTGGCGTAGTAACCGGCCCGGTCGGCGAATTCGCCCTCGAACTCCGGGTGCCCCAGCGCGTCGGCGGCCTGCCCGATGCACCAGTCGTTGTAGGCGTACTCCAGGGTCATGGACACCGACTGCGAGGTGTCGCACTCGTGGGGCACGTAGCCCAGCTCGATGTACTCCGGCGGCGTACCCAGGTTGGCGTACCCGCACAGGCCCTCGCTGAATTCCTCGGCGTTGTCCTCGAATGCGCTGCGGTACAGCGCGTCCCAGGCCAGCTGCAGGTCGAAGCCGTCGAACCCCTTGTCCAGGGCGTCGACCACGATGGGCACGCCGTGGTTGCCGATCATCACCCGCGAGTAGCCCCCGGCCTGCCAGGTGCACTTGGGCAGCCAGCCGCCCTGCTCGTACAGGTGCAGGTAGGAGGCGACCACGCCGTTCACGGTGGCCGGCTCGATCAGGGTGGCGAGGGGGCGGGACGTACGGAAGGTGTCCCACGCGCACCAGTCGTCGGTGTAGAAGCGGTGGCCAGCGTCCTCGAACACCGCGCCCACCTCGTCGGCCGCCGACCAGAACGCGCCGCCCACCTCGGTGTGGTCCGCCGGCTGCATCAACGTGTGGTACAGCGCGGTGTAGAAGTTGATCCGGTCGTCGGCCGTACCCCCCTCGAGCACCACGCGGTTCAGCCGACAGTTCCACGCCTGGCGGGCGGCCTCGTGGACCTGCTCGAAGGTGGCGTCCGCCACCTGGGCTTCGAGGTTGAGCCGGGCCTGCTCGGCGCTGATGTTGGACAGGCCGACGCGCGCCTCCACGATGCCCACGCCTTCGAACGTGACGTACGCCCCCAGCCAGGCTCCGTCGCCCGAGTCGGCCCCCTCGTCGTACTCGATCGCGTCGCCATCCCGCTGCCAGCTGCCGTGGTCGGCGAACGGTTCGTCGAAGCGGGCGTGGAAGTACAGGGTGCGTTCACCGGTGGTGCCGCCGTCCTGGTTGAACACCAGGTCCATCAGCGGGTGCACGCTGTAGTGGCCGAACCCCTGCACCGTGTGGTCGTCGACGAACACCACCTGGCCGTCCCTGGAGTCCCCCAGCGAGTGGCCCAGGTCGAGCAACACGGCCGGATCGCCGCCCGCACCGAAGGTGTAGCGGTGCACACCGGCCAGGGCCGTGGCGGTCAGCTCCACCTGCACGCCGTCGTCGGCCAGCGTGACACCGTAGTACCCCGGGGACGCGGACTCGCTGTCGTGGGAGAACGCCGACGCGTAGTCCGCGACCTCGGACCGCAACGGGCCGGTGAACGGCTGCAACAGGATCTGCGAGTAGCCGTTGCTGCCCCCGCCCGGTCCCTGCCAGTGGGTATGGGTGAAGCCCTCGATGTGGGTGTTCTCGTACTCGTACGCGTCCACCGCGCCGTCGTCGTTGACCGTGTCCGGGCTGACCCGGACCATGCCGTGGGGCACCAGCGCGCCCGGCAGGGAGTTGCCCGAGCCATCCGTGCCGATCATCGGATCCACGTAGGCGGCCAGGTCCTCGCTGCCCGGACAGAAGTCGTCGAGCGGCGGCTCGGCGTCGTCGTCGTCGTCGGCCGCGTCGTCGTCGGCCAGGTCGTCGTCGGCCGCCTCCCGATCGCAGCCCAGGCCCAGGATCAGGACCACCCCGAACAGCCATCCGATCCGGCTCATGTTCCCTCCTCCGCGCGCTCCTCGAGCGCCTCCCAGCGTTCCATGACCTGCGCGAGCTCCTCCTCGAGCGCAGCCAGCCGCTCCATGGCCTCGGCGATGGCCTCCCGGCCCCGCTTGTAGAAGGCGGGCTCGGCCATCTCCGCCTGCTGCCCGTCCCGCTGCGTCTCCAGCGCCTCGATCCGGTCGGGTAGCCCCTCCAGCTCCAGGCGCTCGGCATAGGTCAGCTTGGGTGGGCCGTCCCGCTTCGGCGACGGCTTGCGCCGGGCGCGCGCCCTGGGCTCGGGCCTGGCCCCGTCCGGCTCGTGTCGCTGGCTCAGCCAGTCGGAATACCCGCCCGCGTACTCCACCACCGTGCCGTCCCCCTCGAACACCAGGGTCGAGGTGACCACGTTGTCCAGGAACGCGCGGTCGTGGCTGACCAGCAGCACAGTGCCCTGGTAGTCCAGCAGCCGCTCCTCCAGCAGGTCGAGGGTGTCGGTGTCCAGGTCGTTGGTCGGCTCGTCCAGCACCAGCACGTTGGACGGGCGGGCGAACAGGCGCGCCAGCAACAGCCGGTTGCGTTCCCCGCCGCTGAGCATGGTGATGGGCGAACGGGACCGCTCCGGCTCGAACAGGAACCGCCGCAGCCACGAGATCACGTGCACGGTCTTGCCGTGTACATGCACCGAGTCCGCGCCGTCGGCCACGTTCTGCGCCACGGTCCAGTCCTCGCGCAGGGTCGCGCGCAGCTGGTCGAGGTAGGCGATCTCCAGGCGCGCGCCCAGCCGCACGCTGCCCGACCCCGGCTCGAGCTGCCCCAGCAGCAGCTTCAGCAGCGTGGTCTTGCCCACGCCGTTGGGGCCGATCAGGCCCAGGCGATCGCCACGCAGGATGGCCGCGTCCAGGCCGTCCACCAGCGGCCGGGAGGGCTCGTAGCCGAAGCACAGGCCCCGGGCCACGGCCACCAGCTTGCCAGAGCGCTCCCCCTCCTGGATGTGCATGCGCACCGAGCCCAGCCGCTCGCGGCGGCGGCGGTGCTCCTCGCGCAGGGCCAGCAGGGCCCGCACCCGACCCTCGTTGCGCCGCCGGCGCGCCCGCACCCCCTTGCGGATCCAGGCCTCCTCCTCGGCCAGCTTCTGGTCGAAGCGCGCCCGCCCGGCCTCCTCTGCTGCCAGGGCCTCCTCCTTGCGGCGCAGGTAGTTGCGGTAGTCCCCGGGGTAGGAGGTCAGCGCACCGCGGTCGATCTCCACGATGCGGGTGGCCAGCCGGCCCAGCAGCATGCGGTCGTGGGTCACGAACAGCATGGCGCCGCCGTGGCGCAGCAGGTAGTCCTCCAGCCAGGTGATGGCGCCGATGTCCAGGTGGTTCGTGGGCTCGTCCAGCAGCAGCAGGTCCGGCCGCTGCACCAGCGCCCGGGCCAGGAACACCCGCCGCTTGAGCCCGCCGGACAGCTCGGCGAACGGCGCGTCCGCGTCCAGGCCCAGCCCCCGTAGCACGGCCTCGGTGCGACGCTGCCCCTCCCACGCCTCCTCGCCGGGCACGCCCCCGGACGCGCTGGCGACCAGCACGCCGACCTGCCCCTCCACTGCCGGCGGCACCTCCTGCTGCAGCAGGGCGGTACGCACATCGGGGGCCCGCTCCAGCTCGCCGCGGTCCGGGGTCTCGAGCCCGTGGATCAGCCGCAGCAGCGTGGACTTGCCCGTGCCGTTGCGGCCCAGCAGGCATACCCGCTCGCCCGCATCGACGCGCAGCTGCACGCCGTCCAGCAGCGGGGCCGCGCCGTAGGCGAGGCAGACGTCGGTGAGGTCGATCAGCGCCATCAGTCCGTGATCGCGGGCTGGCCCTGCTGCATGCCGCTGCTGCACTTGGGGCACTTTCGCGTGTCCAACTCGATACCTCCCGTAGGGAGGTCCATCCTAGCAGCGCTGGGCCATCCATCTCGACAGGAGAGCGAAGTCCCCGGATACACCCCCATCCCCCGACGTGTGGCCGATGTCCGGCCGGGATTCGTGGGGGGACCGTCGTCGTCGGATGCTTGCGGGCGCCGTCTGCCTGATCCCCTCCTTGCATCTCTCCCTTCGGGGCACGGTCCTCGGTCCTTCCAGGACCTCGTCCCTGAGGCGCTCGCGGGCTTCGTCCGTCACGGACTCGCCCTTCGCTTGTCACCCCGAAGGGAGAGATGCTGCGGAGGAGTCGGCAGACGGGTTCTTGGGGGGCAGGGAATATGTGTGACCATCTGGTCACTTTTCCCTTGACACCCCCGCCCGCCCGAGTAAAGTGACCAAACAGTCACATGAGGAACGAGATGCACGACGACGAGATCACCGACCGCACCTTCCGTGCCCTGGCCGATCCGGGCAGGCGCCGCATGCTGGACCTGCTCAAGGCCCGGCCGGGCATGAACGTGTCGGAGCTGACCGAGCACTTCGAGTACTCCCGCTTCGCCGTGATGAAGCACCTCAAGATCCTCGAAGCCGCCGACCTGGTGGTCTCCCGTCGCGAGGGCAAGGTGCGCCGGCTGTACCTCAACGTGGTGCCCATCCAGACCATGCACGACCGCTGGATCTCCAGCTACAGCAAGCTCTGGGCGTCGAGTCTGACGTCCTTCAAGTACGAACTCGAACAGGAGGAATCCGCCATGACCCCCGAGCCCCTCACCCAGGTCTACGTCACCTACGTCCGCACCACCCCCGAGCGTCTGTGGGAGGCGCTGACCGAGCCGGCCCTGACCCGGCAGTACTTCCACGGCACGGACTTCCACTCCACGCTGGAGCTCGGTGCGACCATCGAGTACGAGCTCACCGAGGGCGGTGACAAGCGCGTGGCCGTGCGCGGGGAGATCATCGAGATCGATCCGCCGCGCAGGCTCGCCTACACGTTCGCCTTCACGGCCATGGACGACCCCCAGACCACGGTGCGCTACGAGATGGAGCCGGTGGGCGACATGGTCAAGATGACCGTGGTGCACGAGGGATTCGAGTCGCGCAACGAGACCTGGTCGGCCACGCAGGAGGGCTGGCCGCCGATCCTCAGCGGGCTGAAGACCTTGCTGGAGACCGGCCAGCCGCTGCTGTTCCCCGAGGAGTGATCCCCGTCAAGGCCGGTACTCGACCCGCAGCGACACCGCCGGCCCGGTCAGGGCGTGGTACCTGCCGTCGTGCCCCTCGCTCCACCACTGGGTGTGCAGGAAGCCGACGGCCGGGTTGAGCAGCAAGCTGCCCCTCCCCCCCTGGCCGATGGCGTGGATCTGCACGCCGATCAGGCCGAAGCCGACCGAGCTGCCGCCGCCGCCGGCGAGGGTCATCGAGGCCCTGCGGTCCATGGGGATCACCATCCTCCCCTCCACGCCGCCGAAGAAGTCCGCCGGCGGCAGCAGGAAGCGGGTGCGCACCTCGATGAGGAAGCCGTCGCGGTACCCCCATCGCAGGTAATGGCCCAGCAGCAAGCCGGTGGTGTTCTCGTTGAACGACTGCCAGCCCATGGTCAGTCCCAGCTCGAAGGCGGGCAGGTCGAGGCTGGCCAGCACCTCGGCCGCGCCGGTGGCGCGGGCCGCGTCGTCCCGTGGCACGGTCAGCATGCCCTGGCGCAAGGCGACCTCGACCCGCATGGGGAAGCGGAACGAGTAGCTGGCCCAGACCCGCCCCAGGCCCATCACCCCAGACTCGGCGAGGCTCACCCCGGGGACCATCTCCACGCCCACCTGGGCCAGCGGACGCGTGGGGTACGGATCGACGATACTCTCCGTGGGTTCCAGGCCCTCCCCGGCGTACACCGCGTCGCCCACGGCCGCCCGGTCGCCCCGGCCCAGCTCGGACACGAGCTGGGTGCCGTCGTTGCCCCGCACCACCAGCACCGACTCGTACCCGGCCTCACCCCGGGCCGTCACCCGACCCGTGGCCGGGTCCACCACCCGCGGCATCTCGACGTGCACCACCTCCACCAGCGCACCCGAGACGGGCCCATCTGCCACGCCTGGACCGACCACGAACACCCGCGGACCGCGCACGGCCGACACGTGGCCGACCAGCACCCGCTCGAGCTCGGACGCAGGCTCGGGTTCGACCGCGCCCCCGTCACCGCGCGCTGCCACCATGGCCGGCGCGGACGACACCTCCAGGTAGGCCACGTCGACCCAGCGGACCTCGTCGACCCGCTCACTCAGGGCCACCAGGTCGCCGTCCAGCCGCACGGCCATCACCGCGCCAGCCGCCGGGATCGGCACCACCTCGGGGATGTCGTCCGGACGGTGCTGCACCAGCCACGCGCCGGCATCACCACCCGCGACGGCCGTGCGCTCGGCGTCGCCGTGGGCCGCCAGGCAGGGACCGGGCAGCGGCACGATCGCCCCGGACGCCAGCTCCAGCCCGGCATCGACACACCGCGCGGAGACGACCACCTCCTCGCCGGTCTGGGCTGCTGCCGGCCAGGCCGCCACCCCGAACACCACGACCACCACGAATGCTGTCCACGACAGTGGACGATCCTGTCCACGGGACTTGACGAATGACACCATGACCACCTCCTCGTCGGGCCCCCGAGCCCGGTGCCCCTTTCCAGTTGCACGACCCGTGCCAGACCCGCCCGGGTGCCGTGGTAGGGTGAGGCGGGCGAGGGAGGAGGTCACGATGTCCCTTGACCTGTTGATCTACGTCGGCAGCGGCTGCTGTTGCCTGCTGGTCGGGCTCGTGGTGCTCGTGCTGCTGATCGTGATCGCCAGGAAGCTGCTCAGCCCGGACGAGGCCGAGAATCAGTGGATGGTCGACGCCAGGGACCCGCGCAAGCGCTGGGCCCAGGGCGCATTCTTCCTGCTGACCTCGCAGCAGGACTACGCCTACCTCGCCGACGGCCAGGTGCGGGTGATGCTGGAGGACGCCTGGGGCATCGCCGACGCGACACAGCTGGAGGCCACCGTGCAGCAGCTGGAGACCAGCCTCGGCGGCGCGTGGGACCTGGTACGGGCCATGCTG
The DNA here is from genome assembly GCA_964639985.1 of uncultured Rickettsiales bacterium. Lineage (GTDB taxonomy): Bacteria > Myxococcota_A > UBA796 > UBA9615 > CAYRNR01 > CAZXHG01. The sequence continues at coordinate 19,546 of CAZXHG010000109.1, read as the reverse complement.
CTGGCCCGCTCGGCCGTGGCTGTGGGCTTCATGGACGACGCCACCTCGTGGGAGCGGGTGCGGCGCCAGAGCGCGGCCCTGCAGCAGACCTACGAGGACTGGCAGCCGATGGCCGACCACCTGGTCGCGTCACGCCGGGCATGGCTGGGGACGCCCGACGACGGCAGCGGCGACGACGACGACATGAAGGCCGTGCTCACCGACATCGGGGACGTGGCCAGCACGATCTGGCCGAAGACCCCGTTCAAGGGCACGGCGCTCACCTGATCAGGGCGCGGCCTCCCAGCTCGCCGCCTTCAACACCCACTGCAGGCTACCCGCAGTCACCCCCTGGGAGATGGCCCCGTCCGATGCCACCGTGGCCTCGGGGAGGTACGACTCCTCGACCAGCCGGCCGCGAGCGATCACCGGACTGCCGGACAGCTCCTCGGGCCAGCAGTCCAGCCCCTGCACGTACACCACGCGGCCATCGGCCGCCTCGATCACGGCGCCGCCCTTGGCGTCGTAGGCCGTGCCCCGCACCTCGTCCGTGGGCGCCAGCGGGAAGGCCAGGTGCCCCTTGCCGGTCCACCAGGTCAGCGCCTCCACCCGCAGCTGCCCGGCCTGTACGCGGGGGTCGGCCTCGGCCAGCGCCCGCGCCTCCTCCACCCCGACCCGGTACAGGCACAGGCCCCGCAGGCCGGGATCGTCCTGCTCGTCGAACGGCCCGCAGACGACGGCCTTGCCCTGCAGCCACATCCGCTCGAGGTGAACCAGGTGCTCGGCCTGTAGCCGGTCGTTCTCGGGCGTGTCCTCGTCGCTCCACGCCTCCCCCTGCCGCAGCAGGATCAGCGTGAACGACTCGAACTCCTCCGGCATGAACCCCGATCCCTGCACGGCCTCTCCCTCCGCGGGTGCGGCCACGGCCACACCGATCCAGCACGACAGCGCCACGGCAATGATGCGCATGGTTCCTCCTGACCCGGGGAATGGTACACCGCGCCCCACCGTGCACCAACTCGCCCGGAATCCGGCCGCACTCCCCCGGGTTGCCCGGATGTTGCTACGCTCGACCAAGGACGATCCAGGAGGACCCGGGATGACGCGCCCCGCCGCCCTGCTGCCCCTCGCCCTGTTCACGGCGGCCAGCCTCACCGGCTGCGTGCGCCACCACCACCGGCTTCACTACACCCCGGACCTGCGGCAGCGAGACGCGCATTCCACGGTGCACCTGGCGCCGGACGCGGCCGTGACCGCTCCGCTGGGCGTGAGCAACCTGCTGCTGGGACCGGCGGCCGAGGAGGTGGAGGCCGGCCTGTTCGAGATCGAGTCCGGGCGACTCGATGATCTGTTCGGCGAGGCCGAACCGGCGGACGCCACGTACCGCTACCGCTTCGTGCACTTCGCGGACCTGCAGCTGCGAGACCGCACCACCGGCCTCGGCCTGGGCGTGGAGCGGGCGGTCGACCGGCACGTGCGCTTCATGCGCAACAACTACTACCAGGACCACGCCGACGTGCTGTACGCGGCGTACATGTTCCGCGCCATGCGCCACATGCTCGACAGCGGAAGCCACCGCTTCGTGGTGCACGTGGGCGACGCGCTGCACATCAACACCCGCGACGAGCTCGAGGCATACACCGCGTTGACCGAACGCTTCCTGCTGGCCGATCCGCACGACGGCACGCCGTGTGTCGAGTGCTGGACCGGCTCGGGCTGGCTGACGCCGCGGTCCCGGCTTCCGTCATCGACCGCGCCCGAGCACCTCGTGTTCAACACCATCGGCAACCACGAGGTGTTGCGCTGGGGATCGTTCGCTGCCGGCGACGGTACCCTGATGCGGCCCCGGCCCGAGGACATCGGCTCGATCGAGCAGTTCGCCGGCCACGTGGCCGACCTCGGCGGCGGCAGCGCCCCCCTGGTGGGCGGCGACCTGGTGAGCGCGGGCCCGACCGACCACGCCTCGTACTATTCAGTCGACCTGGACGTGGCCGAAGGGTACCGGGCCCGCCTGGTCGTGCTGGACGTGTTCCGGGACTGCCGCCGCGGCCGGCTGGGTGTACGCTCCTCCAGCCCGGCCATCGACGCCGAGCAGCAGGCCTGGCTGCTGGCCACCCTGGGCGCAGCCGAGGCCGATCCGGCCGTGGACCACGTGCTGGTGGTGGGGCACGCACCGCTGTGGCGGGTCGCGTCGCCCGGCGAGCGGCCCAAGGACGAGAAGCCCAACGAGCTCGAGGGCTTGCTCGCCAACCACCCCAAGGTGATCGCCTGGCTGTCGGGCCACTTCCACAGCGGGATCCCGCCCCGCAGCAGGAGGCTACGGGACAAGGACTACCCGTTCGCCCACCTGTCCATGCCGTCGATGATGGAGTTCCCCAAGGTGCTCAGCTCGGTCACGGTCACGGCCCTGGCCGACGGCTCCTACCGGGTCCGGGCCGAGCCCTACTCCCTGGCCGACCTGGACATCGTGGGGGGCCGCTTCCGCGCGGGCGAACCCAGCGTGGACGTCGACGTGGACGTGGAGAAGAGCCAGCAGCAGGCGTTCGCCGCCTGGCTGGACGCGCTGACCGCCGAGTGCGGGGACGACGCCCGTTGCCGCGCCGAGCAGGCCGCGCTGGACTGCTGGGCCGGCGCCCGCCAGGACCGGCCGGCCTACGTGCAGGACTGGGAGAGCGGCAAACGCGACCAGTTCGCCGTCGAGCTGACCGTGGACCGCGCCCCCTGATCCGCGCTCGCGGTTGCGACACCGCGCCCGCCGCGGTTTGATGGGGTCTGGGAGGGCCTCATGCACGGTCTGACGATCCTGGTGGCGATCCTGCTGCTCGCCCTCGTGGGCTGTGATCCCGCGGGGGACGGCCCATCCGACGACGACGACTCCACCGCGGACGACGACGACACCACCGCGGACGACGACGACTCCGCCGCCGATGACGACGACACGACCGGGGAGCCCACGGGCGTGACATACGCCTACTTCGCCGTGCACCTCGACCACGACTCGATCCCCGTGGATCCGGCCTCCGGGGCCCCGAACATGAACCGGCCGCGCACGTTCTGGCCCGACCTGGTCGAGCTGGTGGAGGCCGCGGACACGGGCGGCCACGAGCTGACCCTGATGTTCACCGCCCAGTGGGCGTACTTCGTGTTGCACTTCGTGTGCACGGTCCCCGACGACGGCGACGCCGACCCGGCCTACACCTACCACGGCGGGGCGTACGACACCTGCCTGGCCCTGGTGCGGGCATTCGAGGCACACGGTCACGAGATCGCCCTGCACCACCACCCGTTCGAGGTGCCGGCCGCCTGGGACGGCTACACCGACCTGGAGAGCTGGCAGGCCGACCGCGATCTCGACGGCGTGGACGAGACCTACCACGCCGACGGCAGCGGGCCGCACGGACCGGACCCCCACTACCTGGGTACGTCCGCGGACCTGCAGGCGCTGGTGGTGGCCATCCCGGCCAGCGGCACGGTGCTGTCCGCCACCACCGAGGAGTACCCGGCCGGCGACCTGGTCTACGAGTCCGTGGGAGGCCCCAACCCCTATGTCGGCCCGGACGACCGCGGCGATCTGCTGGGTCAGCCCTGCGCCCGCGACGCCAGCGGCCACCCCGTGTGGCAGCTGCGCATGCGCCAGTACATGGAGGCCGAGGTGCAGGACGTGGTGCGCGCCGAGGAGCTACCGGCCGCGGTGACCGACCTCGCGGGATCGCCCGACGGCGCCTGGACCGCGGGCTTCGTGGCCCACCCGCTCGAGGTCGACCTCACGGGCGTCGCGCAGTACACACTGCTGTTCGACCAGCTCGACGCCTTGGGACTGCGCCTGGAGCGGCTGGCCGACGTGATGGCATACTACCCGTACACCGGGACCGCACCGGACGAGGCCGCCCCCGAGCACCGCTGCGCGGAGCGCTGATAGGGCCCAGGTCCCTGCACCCTTGGAGGGGTCCATGTCCCACAAGCTGCTGTCCCTGCTCGCGATGTCGCTGATCCTCGCCCTGGCCGGCTGCGACCCGGCCGACGACGACGACACCGCGGACGACGACGACACCACCGCGGGTGACGATGACACCACCGTGGACGACGACGACACCGGCCCGGACGACGACGACGACACCACCGCGGATGACGACGACGACTCCGCGGACGACGACGACGATGGAGGAGTCCGGTACGGCTACTTCGCCGTGCACCTCGACCCGGGCAGCTCGCCCGTGGACCCGGTGGAGGGCGGACCCAACGCCAGCCGGCCGATGGCGTACCTCCAGGACCTCGCCGACCTGGTGAACGCCGCCGATCTGGGCGGCCACAAGCTGACGCTGATGTTCACCGGCCAGTGGGCGCACCACGTCCAGCAGCCCAGCTGCCAGATCCCGGACGACGGCAACGACGACCTGGAGTACGAGTACCAGGGCGGCCTGTACGGCACCTGTCTGGAGGTGATCCGCGCGTTCGAGGCCCACGGCCACGAGATCGCGCTGCACCACCACCCCCAGGGCGTGCAGGGCGCGTGGGACGGCTACACCGACGAGGAGAGCTGGCAGGCAGACCGCGACTTCGACGGCGTGGACGAGACCTACTTCGCCGACGGCGGCGGGCCCAGCGGCCCGGACCCGTTCTTCCTCGGCACCACCGAGGACCTGCTGGCGCTGATCTCGCCGATCTCCGCGAACGGCACCGTGGTGTCGGCCACCACCGAGGAGTACCCCGGGGGCGTGATCCACTCGGCTGCAGGTGGGCCCGAGGACTACGTGGGCCCAGGCGAGCCCGGCGACCTGCTGAGCCAGCCCTGTGTCTACGACTTCGACGGCCACCGGGTGTGGCAGCTGCGCATGCGCTCGTACACCAGCGGCGTGATCCAGGACGAGGTCCGCGACGAGGAGCTGCCGGTCGCGATCGCCGAGTACGAGGGTTCTCCGGACGGCGCCTGGAGCACGGCCTTCGTCACCCACGCGATCAACGTGGACGAGACGGACATCGGCCAGTACGAGCTGCTGTTCTCCCTGCTGGACTCCCACGGCATCACCCTGGAGAACCTGTCCGACGTGATGGCCCGCTACCCGTACACTGCGACCCCGCCGGACCTGGCGGACGTGACCTACATCTGCGACGAGCCCCGATCACGCTCCCCGGTTTCCCGGGGTTTGCTTCCTCTTGCTTCCATATGGCGGCCCGCGGTTTGTCTCCCCTGTCGGGAGGCGGCTAAGAGGTAGGGTATGCGCTGGCCGTCTGTCCACGTGCTGCCGCTCGCCGTGCTCGCCGCAGCCACGCTGTCGGCGCTGCCGGCCGGCGCCTGCCCCCGCTCGGAGCTGGGCCGGAGCACGTCCCTGGCCTGGCTCGAGCGGGTCGAGTACCGCCACGAGGGGCGCGATCACACGCTGGTGCTCCACCTCACGGTCGAGGACGCCCCGGTCGCCGAGCGGATCCAGGTGGACGGCCAGCCCCACACCGCCGCGATCGAGCACTACACGCCCATGACCCTCGCGCGCTGGTCCGAGAGGGTCATGTTGCTGTTCGGCGGCGCGTCCAAGTTCCTGCTGGGCACGGTCGAGGATCTGGATACCGGTGACGTGGCCGTGATCCCGTTCGCAGCCCTCCGGTCGGTGACCGTGGCCCAGGGCCACGACTTCGACGACAACGCGCCCTACTCCGTGCGCGTCGAGCTGGCTCTGCTGCACCACCCGGCGCCGTTCGACGGCGCGCGCCGGCCGTTCGAGCCGCTGTCCGGCGTCGAACAGGTGGCGTCCTGGTACGTCGAGACCATCCCCAACCACCGCCCCGACGTGTTCGATCCCTACGGCCAGTCCTACGGGGAGTACTTCGCCGCTCCGTCCCTGGTCCTGTCGTTCGTGCACGGCCCCCCCGAGCCGGACATGTTCCGCACGCCGCAGGCGGCGAAGCCGTACACCATGAACGCCGGCCTCGCGGCCGGCCTCCAGCAGACCCCGGACGACGCCACGGTCGAGCGAGCTGCCGCCTCGGCCGAGGGCGAGGGACCGGTTCTGGACCTGTATGACCACGTGGCCCGCAACTACGCGCTCGCCAACCCGACCGTCGCCCTGGAGGACCTCGCCGGCCGTCGGGTGGCCCTGTCCATGGTCGGCGACCGCGGCTGGAACCCGCCCACCTCCCCCTACTCGAGCTACCACGAAGAGTGCGTGTTCGTGCGCGGAAGGGAGGCGCAGCCGGTCGTCCAGCGGGTGCAACCATCGCAGGCGTCGCTCCCGGGAGCCGTTCCCCTGCCGTGGACTGAGCGTCCCCGGTGGACGCCCCACCGCGCGCCATGGCTGTCCCGGGGCCTGGGCGCGGGTGTGCTCGTCGGGGTCTGTGCGGGTGGGCTGTGGTTCGTCCGCCGACGCCGACGGGGTCAGTAGTCCCCGTCCAGGGTCAGCACGTCCACGATCTGCGTGACGTCCCCGCTGACTGTGACCTCCCCGCGATACGACACGATGTGGCGGCCGTCCGGCCCCCAGGCGTAGTCCGAGGTCACAGCGCGCGTGCCCAGGCGGGTCTCGTCGTCGTACCGGGTGAGCTGCACGAACTCGCCGTCACCGGTCCGCGCCCAGATGTCCATACGCAGGGTCAGGGCCACGTCGGGCGGGTGTTCCCAGTCGCTGGCCCGCCTCGAGTTGAACGTGATCAGACGCCCCAGATCGGGGCCTCGCGCGTCCCGCAGCAGGCCAGGGTGGGTACCAGGATCAGGAACAGCGGCCATCGATTCATGACGGTCCTCCGCGCGCAGACACCGGTCCGCCCGCTCACCCCTCCTCACCGCCCCCCAGGATCGCCGACAGCTCGTTCGCCATCCGCTCCAGATCCTCCTCGGCCAGGTTGGACTGCGCGTTGATCTGCAGGGTCAGCCGGTCCCGGAAGCCCGTGGCGGTGATGATGGGCACGAGCGGGCCGCGGCCGAACGGTCCGAGCACGGACGCGGCGACCAGGTTCTCGCCCAGGGCCTGCACGTAGCGGTCCATGGCCCCGATGTTGGTCACGACCAGCCCGCGAGACAGCAGCAGCGACGTGTAGCGGCCCCAGAACGCCGCCACGCCGCGCACGACCGCGTGGGGGCAGATCATCAGGGTCAGCGCGGGCATGGCCGAGAACGCGAACCCCACCAGCCGGCGCTTCATGCGCTGGGTCCGCCGCGCCACGGCCACGGCCGCTTCCGGCAGGCTGCCGGCCACGTCGCGGGGCAGGATCACCGAGTCCACGCCGCTGAGGTTGCTCACCCGCGGCGCGTCGTCGGCCAGGTGGCGACGCAGGTTCACGGTGAAGAAGTTGCCCAGCCGTCCCGAGCCGCTCAGAGAGGCGTTGAGCAGGGCCAGCGACGCCAGCAGCACGTCGTTGACCGTGCAGCCCACCTCCTCGCACAGCGCGCGCACCGGGCTCCCCTCCCCCACCCCCGAGCTGACGGTGCGGAACACCGGCCGGGGCACGGCCGGAGCCGGCTCGGCCGTCCGCAAGCGGATGGGCCCCAGCAAGGGCACCAGCAGTGGGGTCATGGCCTCGGCGATCCCACCGATCACCAGGTACGGCAGGTCCACCAGGCGGAGGGACCGCAGCAGCTGGCCGTAGCCCCGGTCCATCGCCCCCTCGCCCGCTATGCTCCCCCCACCGGTGAGCTGTGAGACGAACTCCCGGGTCACGGCCAGTACGCCCGCGCCGTCGGCCAGGTCGTGCACCACGGTGAGGACCAGGCGTTGTCCCGGGTCCCGCCGGATCATGGCGACGCGCCACGGCCAGCCGGCCGCCGGCTCCAGCGCACGACGCGGCAGCTCCTCCATCACCTCGTCCAGGTCGCCGCCGAGCTCCTCGACCACGTCCGTGGCCGCGACCTCGGTCATGGGCACCCAGCGGTCCCTCCACCAGCCATGCTCGTAGCGGCACCCCATCACCGGGAACGACGCAACCGTGCCGGCCACGGCCGCCTCCACCTGCTCGCGCGTGAACGGCTCGGCCAGGTCCAGCAGCACGTGCAGCTGCATCTGGCCCACGGCCGCGGTCACGCCATTGAGCGCCGCGTCGTAGAACTCGCCCTGGATCGCCGATCCATCCACGCCTCATCCAATGCCAGTCGAACAAGCATACCGGACAATGCAGCGGATGCCGGGGCCGTGATCGCCCGCGCGGGGCGTGGTAGCTTCGCCGACAGGGAGGACGCGACATGCCCAAGAAATGCCCCTGGTGCTGCGCGGAACTGCCCGCAGGCGCGCGCCTGTGCAAGGAGTGCAGCCAGTTCACGAGCTGGCGGTATTACGCCCTCCCCGGGATCCGCAGGCTGGGCGTGGCCCTGCTGATCCCGATGGTCCTGCTGCTGGCCGGCAACATGGTCACCTCCTCAATGGAACGCGCGGCTCTCGAGGAGGCCCGCCGCAAGCAGGCCAACGAGGCGATGCAGGACCTCGTGGACGCGGTGCGGGCCTACCGCGCGGGCGGCGTGAAGCTGGACATGGCCTGCGTCGGTCGCACGAAGCACTGCCGCCAGAACCTGGCGGAGGCCGTGGCCGAGATGGACGCAGCGTTCGGCGCCATCGGCCAGTCCCTGGCGCCATTCGACCACTACATGTACGAGCTCGGTGAGACCGAGAGCGTGTTCGCCGACACGTGGCTGCGGTGCCACGTCGCCCCCTACTTCGGCGCCGTGGAGGGGGTCACCTGGTTCGACTCGTACTGGAAGCTGACCCTGGACACCTTCGAGCTGCTGGATCGTTGCACGCACGAGGCCGCGAGCGACGAGGAGGTCCACGCGTGCCACCAGATGGCCCACACGGACCTCAAGACCATCTACTGGTACGTGCACTCCGGACGATGCGTGGACGATGGCCTGGAGGCCGACGGTGACCCGAACCGATCGCTGTCGTGGTTCCAGCGCGAGGTCCATCGCCAGATCTACGGCGTGACGCCACCCCCGTACCCGGGCGGCGAGAGCCTGGCTCCCTGTGCCCGTCAGCCCTGTGGCGAGCTCGTGGCGGGACTGCAGCTCCGTGGCCGATACGCAGCAGGGGGCAGCGGCGATGGCGGCGGTTGACCGGCGAGACACCTGGTTCCTCGCGACAGCAGCCGGCCTGTACATCACTCTCCTGCTCGGTGTACCCCTGCTTCGAGCCGTGCAGCTGGCCAGTCCGGTGGGACTGGCCTGCATCCTGCTGGACCTGCTGTTCCTGTGGCTGCTGTTCGGCTTCGTGCGCGTGAAGTGGCGCGCCCTGCGAGCACCACGTCCAATCCCCGCGAGGCTGTCGGCGACGCCCCCGGTCACGGTCATGGTGCCCGTGTGCAACGAGGCCCCCGCGGTCCTGGACGAGAGCTTCTCGGCCATGGCTGCCGTGCGCTGGCCCGATATCCGGATCCTCGTGGTGGAGAACTCCACGGATCCAGAGGCAGGAGAGGCCGCAGCCAGGCTCGCCGCGCTCCACCGCCTCGACATCGTGCGGGTCGCCAACCGTGGCACCAAGGCCGCCGCTCTGAACGATGCGATGCCCGAGGTCCACACGGACCTGGTGCTCTTCCTCGACGCCGACGTCGCACCCGAACCCGACATCCTGGAGACGCTGGTCCCGGAGCTGACCGACGACGAGGAGCTGGCGTTCGTGCAGGCTCCGCAGAGGGAACGCAACGGCCACGGCAGCTTCGTGGCTGCCGGTGCCCGCTGCCAGCAGGCGTTCTTCTACGAGCACGTGAACGAGGGCCTCGGCGCTGTGGATCGCGCGTTGTGCGTCGGCTCGAACTGCCTGCTGCGCGTGGGCCCGCTGGAGGAGGTGGGCGGCTGGCCAGAGGACACGGTCTGCGAGGACGTCGCCCTGGCCTGGGCCATGCACGCACGGGGCCACCGCTCACGCTACGTCCCCCGCGTGGTGGCGTGGGGGCTGGCCCCCGAGGACTGGAGGGGGTTCCTCCGCCAGCGCACACGATACGCCGAGGGCGGGGTTCGGCTCCTGGCCCGTGTGGTCCGTGCGGTGGCCGACCGCCAGGTGCGCCAGGCCCAGCTGGTGCTGGACTACCTGTTCGGCTTCAGCTTCTACCTGTTCGGGTTCGCCTGGGTGGGGTTCGCCAGCATGCTGATCCTGGCCGGCATCACCCGCGGACCCGTGCACACGGGCTGGATGCCAGCGGTGCTGGGGATCGCCTTCCTGACGGGGCAGGTGATCCTGGCGCTGGACATGCGACGACGCGGCTACCACTACTTCCACGTGCTGGCGGCCCAAGGCATGACCGTACTGTCCACCCCCGCGTACGTGGTCGGCGCTCTTCGCGGCATGGCTGGCCTGCGCCCCCGCTTCCGCATCACCCCGAGGACACGCCAGCACGCGGCGTTGGACCATGTGCTGTGGGCTGGGCTGGGCAGCGCCGGGATCGCGGGTTGCTGGGCGCTGCTGCGGCTGGAAGCCCCCTCCGCAAAGCTGGTCCTGGGGGGCTGGGGACTGGTGCACGCGGCGATCCTGATCGCCCCCGCACTCGTCGCCCATGTACCTGCGTTTCAGCTGCCCATCCGTCCGTCGAAGCTCTCCGATCGAGCCTAGCCGGCGACGCTTTTCGCGACCCCGCCTTGCACCCGGAGGCCGAACATGCGAGACAGCCCCGTGACTTTCGACGAACTGCACCTGATCCCCGAGCTGCTCCC
>CAZXHG010000109.1:0-8939 GCA_964639985.1 uncultured Rickettsiales bacterium | reverse complement strand
GCGTACGCGACGCGGGCTACGAGACCCCCACCCCCATCCAGCGCGACACGATCCCACCGGCCCTGCAGGGCCGGGACATCATCGGCTGCGCCCAGACCGGTACGGGCAAGACCGCGGCATTCGCGCTGCCCGTGCTGCAGCTGCTCGACGACAAGGTCGACGAGGAGCCGGACATCCGCGCGCTGGTGGTGACCCCCACCCGGGAGCTGGCCGCCCAGATCGACGAGAGCTTCGGCATCTACGGCAAGCACCTGGAGATGTGGCACACGGTCATCTTCGGTGGGGTCAAGGACCGCGCCCAGAAGGCCGAGCTGCGGGAGGGGATCGACATCCTCACGGCCACGCCCGGCCGGCTGCTGGACCTGATCGGCCAGGGCGAGATCTCGCTGGCCAACATCGACTTCTTCGTGCTGGACGAGGCCGACCGCATGCTGGACATGGGCTTCCTGCCCGACGTCAAGCGGATCACGGCCATGCTGCCGCCGAAGACCCAGCGCCAGACCCTGTTCTTCTCGGCCACCATGCCCCCGGAGATCCGCCGGCTGGCCAACGACCTGCTCGACGACCCGGTCAGCGTGACCGAGGAACGGCTGGCCGAGCCGGTGGACCTGGTGAAGCAGTCCATCTGCTTCGTGGACAAGGGCAACAAGCGCCACCTGCTGGCCCAGGTGCTGGAGGAGAGCGGCGGCACACGGGTGCTGGTGTTCTCGCGCACCAAGCACGGCGCCAACCGCATCGCCAAGGTGCTGGACCGCAACGGCGAGTCCGTGGCCGCGATCCACGGCAACAAGTCCCAGGGCGCCCGCACCCGCGCGCTCGAGGGTTTCCGCAACGGCGATCTGCGCGTGCTGGTCGCCACCGACCTGGCCGCCCGCGGCCTGGACGTGGGCGGGATCACGCACGTGATCAACTTCGATCTGCCCAACGAGCCCGAGACGTACGTGCACCGCATCGGCCGCACGGCGCGCGCCGGCGCCGAGGGCACGGCCATCTCGTTCTGCGCGGACGACGAGCGACCCTACCTCGTGGACATCGAGCGACTGATCAAGATGCACATCCCGCGGGTGCTGGACCACGACTATCCGCCGTCCCAGCGGCCGCCCCCGCCCACGCAGCTCCGCGGCCGCCAGCGCGGGGGAGGTCAGCGGCCATCCGGTGGCCGCAAGCCCGCGAAGCGCCCCCGCGGCAGCCGCCGGGGCCGTGGTCCGTACCGCGGCCCCCGGAGGTGAAGACATGATCACCCCCACCCCCGCCCCCGAGTCCCCGGTCGACGCGAGCGGACAGGTACGCCTCGGCGTGCACCACGGCCCGTTCCGGCGGGTCAACATGGACGAGGCCGAGCTGCGCAAGGCCGGGATGCGCATGCCGCGGCGGCTGGCCGACCTGCGCCTCAAGGAGTGGCACCACCAGTGCGTGCTGCTGCCCGAGCTGCTGCTGAGCTTCGCGGTGGTGGACGCGAAGTTCCTATGGACCTCGTGGGTGCACGTGGCCGAGCGGGACGGCGAGCACCTCGAGCACGCGCGCAAGGGCCCGACCTTCGACGCGGGCGTGGCCCGCGCGCTGTGGGACGACCGCTCCTGGCTGCGGGCCCGCGGCTACGAGCTGGCCGTGGACAGCGCCCTGGACCGCGGCGAGCACCGCGTCACCATCGACGTGGCCGCCACCCGCGACCTGCCCGCGGTCCGCGCGGACCTGCGCTGCCTGCACGACCTCGACGCCATCCAGCCCCTGGTGGTGGTGCTGCCCGTGGGCCCCAACCGCGGCATGTACTCCCACAAGGTGCCGCTGCCGGTGGAGGGCACGATCACGGTCGGGGACCGCACGTACGACGCGGACCCGGCCACCGCCGTGGCCATCCTCGACGTGCACAAGGCCCACTACCCCCACCGCACGTTCTGGAACTGGGCCACAGGCGCAGGGCGCCTGGCCGACGGCCGCGCCGTGGGCTTCAACCTGACGCGCAACGTCAACCGTGAAGACGCCCGCTACAACGAGAACGCGGTGTGGGTCGACGGCCGGCTGCACTGCCTGGGCCCGGCCCGCTTCGAGTTCGACCGCCGCGACCTGCTGGCCCCGTGGCGCCTCGGCACGGCCGACGGCGCGGTCGAGCTGACCTTCGTGCCCCACGGTGAGCGCAAGGAGGACACCAACCTGGGCGTGGTGCGCTCGTCGTTCCACCAGCCGTACGGCACGTTCAGCGGGAGCGTGACCGCGGGCGGGGAGACGCTCCGCATCGATGACCTGTGGGGGGTGTGCGAGGATCACCGGGCCGCCTGGTAGCGGCCCTCGGGAGGAGACCATGACCGTTCGAATCACCGCCCTGTTCGGTGCGCTGGGCCTGCTTTGCATGGGCTGCGACACCGGCGACGACGACGACACCGCGGCCGAGCCACTGACCGTGATCACCTACAACGCGGGCCTGGCCGTGGGCTTCGTGCCCGGCGCCGAGGACCGCGCGCCCCAGGTCAGCGACGCGGTCGCCGCCCTGGACGCGGACATCGTGTGCATGCAGGAGGTCTGGCGGTCCGACCACGTGGACGACCTGGTCGCGGCCTCGGCCACGGCCTTCCCCCACGCCTACTCGCCCACGCCCAGCCAGACCACGGACAGCACGCCTGCCTGCGCCGAGGACGACATCGAGCCGCTGATCACGTGCGTCCAGGACAACTGCGACGTGGAGTGCCTCGACGACCTGGTGGACTGCATGTTCGCCAACTGCGCGCTGCAGTTCATCACCCTGGAGAAGGCCTGCATGGAGTGCGTGCAGGCCAACGTGGGCGAGGATGTGGATGACCTCCACGCGACGTGCACGACGGAGCACACCCACTATGCCTACGGGGGGGCGTACGGCACCGGGCTCCTCAGCGCCCACCCGCTGTCGGGCACGGAGACGTACAACCTGGAGAGCACGACCAACCGGCGTGGCGTGTTGCACGCGGTGGCCGACACGCCCATGGGCGCGCTGGACGTGTACTGCACCCACCTCACCGCGGTGTTCTCCACCATCCCGTACCCCCGCGAGGAGGGCTCGTGGGCCGAGGAGCAGGCCGTGCAGATCGGCGACTTGCTCGCATACATCGACAGCACGGCGACCACGGATCTCCGCGTGCTGCTCGGTGACATGAACGCCGGCCCCGAGGTGGGCGACTGCGACGCCGAGGAGGAGGAGAACTGGGAGCTGCTGGCCGCCTCGGGCATGGACGTGCCGTACGTGGAGGACGTGGGGCAGTGCACGTTCTGCCCGGACAACCCGCTGCAGAGCGAGGACAGCGATACGGAGGAGAAGCTGATCGACCACGTGATGCTGAGCGGGTTCGCCGGCGAGACCACGAGCGCCCGCATCCTGGACCAGGAGATCACGTCGGAGCGCTGTGGCGTGGAGATCCCGGCAGCACTGTCGGATCACTACGGAGTGTCGGTCACCATCGAGCCGTAGCTCAGCCCACCAGCCCGTCGATCTGCTCGCCCTCGTCGTAGGCGTGGAGGTTCAGGGTCAGGCCCCCGAAGATGTGGGGGTCACCCTCGACCCAGACGCTGAAGCGGTCCTCGACCAGCGCCAGCAGCTCGGCCTGGAGGTCGGTGAGGTCCTCGCCCGGGGCGAACTCGTAGATGCTGTGGCCCCCCAGCAGGTCGTCCATCTCCGCGAGGATCCCGTCGCCGTCGGTGGCGATGGCGTCGGCCAGGTCGACGTCACCGACCCAGATCTCGACGCTGTAGTCGATGAACGCCTCGTCGTAGAAGAACAGGGTTTGCACGTCCGGCGCAGGGGGCAGGCTCACACTCCACTCGTCGACTCCAGGGCCGGCCACCAGCCCCTGGATGTCCCGCTGCACGCAGCCGGTCAGGGCCGGGAAGACCGCGCCGCCAAGGGCGATGCCGAGCCCGGCCAGCACCTTGCGGCGATCCACCTCGACCGCCAGGCTGGGGTAGCTGGCGTCGTCGTAGTCGTCTCGCTTGCGGCGTTCCATCACCACCTCCGCGCGGATCGAGATGCAAGGGGTGGGCGGGGCGGACGGGTCGTTGTGTGCCCGGTCAGCAGCCGCTGCCGGGGTACACGGTCACGTCGCTGTCGTCGCAGTCGCCGCCGCACTCGGAGTAGAAGTCGCCGTCGTTGTCCACCTCGGTCTCGGTCAGGTCCCCGGCGCAGTCGCTGTCGATACCGTCGTCGCATGTCTCGACCGCGCCCGGGTACACCATCGGATCCTCGTCGTCGCAGTCCTCGCACGTCATGTACCCGTCCAGGTCCACGTCACCCTCGTCCACGGGCACGTCGCCGTCGCAGTCCGTGTCGAGGCCGTCGCACAGCTCGGTGGCGCCCGGGTTGACCGACTGGATGGTGTCGTCGCAGTCGCCCTCGCACTCCCGGTAGCCGTCCCAGTCGTCGTCCACCTCGTCGTCCGGCACCACGCCGTCGCAGTCGTTGTCCTCGCCGTCGCAGGCCTCCTCGGCCCCGGGGTAGGACTGGTCGTTGTCGTCGTCGCAGTCCCCGTCACAGACCGTGACGCCGTCCGCGTCCAGGTCCGCGTCCACGTCCTCGTCGATGGTGTTGTCGCAGTCGTTGTCGATGCCGTCGCACAGCTCCGGCGCGTCCGGGTACACGGTGGGGTCGGTCTCGTCGCAGTCGCCGTCGCACTCGGAGTACATGTCGCCGTCGTCGTCCACGGGCGTGACGTCGGGGTCGGTGTCGTCGCAGTCGCCGTCACAGGAGCTGTAGCCGTCGCCGTCCGCGTCGGCGGGGTTCAGGTCCGGGTCGGTGTCGTCGCAGTCGTACTCGCACTCGTTGTACCCATCGCCGTCGTCGTCGGACTCGAACGGGTCGAGGTTGCCGTCACAGTCGTCGTCGATGCCGTTGCACAGCTCCATGTTGCCCGGGTAGCGGTCTGGATCCTCGTCGTCACAGTCCCCGTCGCAGGTGGACGTTCCGTCCCCGTCCTCGTCGTCGAGGTTCAGGTCCGGATCGCTGTCGTCGCAGTCCACGTCGCTGTTGTAGCCGTCACCGTCGGCGTCCACGGGCACGTCGGTGTCGTCGTCGCCGGTGTCGTCGTCCCCGGTGTCGTCGTCGTCGGCCACGTCATCGTCGGCCGTGTCGTCGTCGTCGTCCCCCGGGCAACCCAGCAGGACCAGCATCGAACCCATCAACAGGACCAGCAGTCTGTCTCTCATCGAGAACCTCCGTCGGTGCATGGATTCTACGACATCGGGACGCGCCGGGGATCGGATCGGCCGGCGGTTTCGGCCCATGGGGGGTGTCACTCCTTCCCGGATGCCCCATCATGGGGATGGTATGGAGGATGTTCATGGATGGTGAGCACGTCAGTAGCTGTCGTCCGGATCCGGGATCATCCTGGCATCGATCTTGCGAGTCCAGGGCGCCAGGAGGTGATCATGCGACAGATGACGCTGACACCCGTTCGAAATCCGGACGGTGGCGTTCGAAATCCGGACGGTGATCCCATGGACGACGTCCTCTACCAACGCTTCGGCCTGCGCGAGTTCTACCCGTGGCAGCGGGAGGCCATCACCGAGCTGCTGACCGGCCGCCGACAGGTGCTGGTGGTGGCGCCCACCGGCGGTGGCAAGTCCCTGTGCTACCAGTACCCGGCCACGGAGCTCCCCGGCACCACCCTGGTGGTGTCGCCACTGGTGGCGCTGATGGAGGACCAGGTCCGCAGCCTGCTCGCCCGGGGGATCCCGGCCACCTGGCTCTCGGCCACCCTCGATCCGGACGAGCGGCGCGAGCGAGCGTGGGGAATCCGCCGTGGCCGCTACAAGGTGGTCTACCTGGCCCCGGAGAGGCTGGCCTACGACGGCTCACTGGACATGCTGGCAGCCGTGCGGCCCCAGCTGATCGCCATCGACGAGGCCCACTGCATCTCCCAATGGGGCCACGACTTCCGGCCCGACTACCTGCGGCTCCGCCGGGTCCTGGACTCCCTGCGACCGCCTCACGTGCTGGCCTGCACGGCCACGGCCACCCCCCTGGTGCGCGACGAGATCCTGGCCCAGCTCGGCCTGGCCCCCGAGGCCACGGCCGTGGTCCTGCGCGGCTTCGCCCGGCCCAACCTGCACCTGTCCGTGCGCGAGGTGGACGGCAGCCAGCCCCGCCGCACCCTGGCCCTGGCCGAGCTCGCCGGTGCCCTCGGTCACCCGGCCCGGCCCCGCGGCGCGGCCATCCTGTATGCGGGCACGCGCAAGGCCACCGACGGCCTGGCCGCCGCCTGCGCCGGCCGTGGCTGGCGCGCGGCCGGCTACCACGCGGGCATGGCCGGCGACGCCCGCGCCGAGGTCAACGACCGCTTCGCCTCCGGCGATCTGGACGTGGTCGTGGCCACCAACGCCTTCGGCATGGGCATCGATCGGCCCGACATCCGGGCCGTGATCCACGCAACCACGCCCGGGTCGGTGGAGGCCTACTACCAGGAGGTGGGCCGCGCCGGCCGGGACAACGACCCGGCCGTCGGTCTGCTGCTGTCGGCCGCGGCCGACTACGGCCTGCGGCGACGACTGCTGACCCTGCCGCGGTCCGACGGCCAGCCACCCGACCCGGACCACGTCCAGCGACAGTGGCGGCTGTTCCTCGACTTGATGCGCTACGTGGAGGCCGGCTCGTGCCGCCACGACTACATCCTGCGCTACTTCGGCGACGAGCAGGAGCTGCTCGGCGGCTGCGGCCACTGCGACGTGTGCGAACAGCTCGCCCGCCACGGCGAGGCGTCGATGAGGGGGTGGTCCCCGGAGCAGAGCAGCGACCTCGTGCGCGCAGCCCTGTCCGGCGTGGCCGAGGTGCGGCGGCGCGCTGGCCTGACCGCGGTGGCGGCCATGCTGCACGGCAAGACCGACGCCCGCACCCGCCGGCTGGGCCTGACCCGGCGGCGCTCCCACGGCCTGATGGGCGAACACCGCGCGGACTGGATCCTGGCCCTGCTGCGCCGCTGCATGACCGCCGGGCTGGTGGACATGACCACCGACCAGTTCCCCGTGCCGTTCCTCACAGCGGCCGGGACCGACGCGCTCAACGGCGACATCGAGGCCCGCGTGCTGCCACCGCCGCCGCGGGTACGGCCCAGCCGATCGGCGCCTGCCCGCAAGGCCCGCCCCAAGACCGCCGCCCCCACCCTGGACGACCCGGACGACAAGCGCCTGTTCGAGCTGCTGCGCACCGAGCGGGGCAAGCGGGCGCGGGCCCGCGGCAAGCCCGCCTACATCATCTGCGGCAACCGCACCCTGGCCGAGATCGCCACGAACCGGCCGGGCACCACCGACCAGCTGGCCGCCCTGCACGGCATGGGCCCGGCGCGCGTGGCCGAGCACGGCGGCTGGATCCTGGAGGTCGTGCGCTCGTTCGAAGGGACGCTCTGAGCTACTTCAGCCTGATCTCCACCGGGTCCGACGACCACGCCCCCTCCCAGCGTGCCGGGTCCTGCAGCATGGTGCGGCACCAGTCGGACTGCTCGGGTGGCGATCCCTCGGGCGCGCCGAGGTTTCCGAAGGCCCGCTCGCCGTCCGCACGGTGCAACCTGTACGTCACGCGGTACGTACCCCGGGGCGGCGGCGCCCACATGGAGCCCGCGCACCCGAATTCCTCCAACACGATCTCGTGGCTACCTCCCGGCTCCAGCTCGATCGTCCGGATCCCCTCGGGTGAGCGCACGTCCCGCACGCACTGGCAGGGGTGTACGAGCACATGCAGCGCACCGGTCTCGACGTGCTCGAACACCAGCCCGTGCACCTCGGGGTCCTCGAGCACGACGGCCACCTCGCCCGCGTTGGTCAGGGTCACCCACACCGTGCCGCGCAGGCCGCCGCGAGCCAGGCGTAGCTTCTGGGTGCGCAGCTGCACGCCCACCTCGGCCACGGCCCCCTCCACGGTCGCCTCCTGGGCATCGCTCCGCCCCCCCGGGACCAGGAGCCAGCAGGCGAGCAGCAAGCCGATTGACCTCGTCATGTTGGCGTCCCTTCCCGCTGCGCCGGCAGCGGCCCGGTCCCCCGGGGCTGGTCCATTGTCCGCCGACCGGACGTCGGCCGCCAGGATCCCCTGCGTCCCATCGGCGTACGCCGCCGACCATTCCTGACGATCGGTCCGATCCCTGCTATCCTGCGCCAACTTTTCTTCCGGGAGGGACGTTGCGTCTCCATGGCTTCTTCGCCGTCAGCGCGCTGGCGGCCCTGCTGGTCGGGTGTCCCACCGAGGAGGTGGTGGACCCCGACGATCCTCGGCTGCTGGACGTCGAGCCCGTGCTCGAGCTCAGCGAGCTGATCCCCACGGTCGCCACGGTCACCTGGACCCTGGCCAACCCGGACGCAGCCGCCGCCCACGTCGCGTTCGGTGTCGACCTCGAGAACAACCCCGCGCAGGCCCCCGCGAACGTGATCGGCGGCGTGGCCACCGCCATGCTGCTCGGCATGAAGCCGGAGACCGAGTACGCGTGGGTCGTGGCCGAGACCGTGGACGGTGAGATCTACCGCAACGAGCCCGACTCCCTGACCACGGGCATGGCCCCGCCCGAGCTGCCCGACCTGACGGTGGAGACGCCGGGCAGCAGCTTCTTCAAGGGCTACATCCTCGTCAGCCTGGTCACCGATCCCTCGACCGTGGTGATCGTGGACCGGGACGGCGACTACCTGTGGTGGAACACGATCCCCACCGAGGAACAGCCCGCATGGGAGCGGGAGTACGTGCCCAAGGCGGTCCTGACCCGGGACCGTGAGATCGCGTACCTGGCCAAGACCAGCTGGGACTCCGGCGGCGAGACCCACGTGCACGACTTCATGATCTGGTCGGCCCTGGACGGCAGCATCGTCGAGACCCGGGACACCCCGGGCGCGCACCACGACTTCACCGAACTGCCCGACGGCACCCTGGCCACGCTGATGGGGGACATGCACTTCGTGGGCGAGGAGGAGGTGCTGGGCGATCGGCTGGTGGAGTGGGACGCCGA
>CAZXHG010000108.1:0-31155 GCA_964639985.1 uncultured Rickettsiales bacterium | reverse complement strand
GATCTACCTGCGTTTTTCGGATCCATGTGCGTAGCACCTGTCAAACAGGGGTGCAGGGCCACGTTGGCCACCACCGGGCCGGGGCCGGGATCCGGCTCGTAGGCCCGCAGCGACAGGATCACGCGGCGGGACCAGCGGAACAGCTCCGAGCGGTTGAGCCGGTCGTGCGCCATGGCCCGGCCCCGGGCCAGGACCGCGGCCCGGCCCGCGTGGTCCGTGTCGCAGTCGTGGCTGGCGTCGTTGACGCCGAAGGCTACCGTGACCACGTCCGGCTGCAGGCGCCCCACCTCCAGCGCGCCGAGGGTGCGGCCGTGGAACGTGGAGTACCCGTCCACACCCAGGTTGGCGACGTGCACGGACCGGCCCAGGCGTTGCTCCAGCAGGGGCTCCAGCTGCGCCGTGTACGTGTCCCCCGCCTCCACGCCCGCGCCCATGGTGCGGGAGTCGCCCAGGCAGACCACGCGCAGGGGCTCGCCGTGGTCCGGGGTGTGCGGCGTGCGGCGGAAGCCGCGGCGCGTGGTCTCGACCGCGTATGCCGGGAACGTCACCCGCACGCCGCGGCGGTAGCGCCACAGCAGGTCTGGATCCGGGGTGAACAGCACCAGGTCGTCCCGGCCCTCGCCGTGGCCGAAGATCAGGTCCTGGCCGGTGGCGCCGTCCGCGAACACCTGAGAGCGGGTCCACACGCGCAGGCCGCACTCGGCCACCAGCAGGGGCAACAGGCCCAGGCCGAGGGCGAGCAGGCGCTGGCGCCAGCGCCGGGCCGGGGACCTCATCGGATCTGGTAGCGGGTGGGGACCGGTGAGTCCCCCATGGTGAGCGCGACGAACACGATCAGCAGGATCAGCGCGATCGCGGCTGGCAGCACGATCCACAGCCAGTTGTCGCGGAGGAAGGAGCCCATCGAAGGGATTCTATCCCGACTTGCCGGAACCCGATCCGCCCGAGTCGCTCGATCCGCCGGATCCGGACGACTTGCCGCCCGACGACCCGCTCGACCCACTCGACCCGCTCGACCCGCCCGAGCTGCCGGAGCCACCGGACGACCCACGCGAGCCGCCGCCGCCCGAGGCCGAGCCGCGGGAGCCCGAGCCGCCCATCGAGCCGCCCATGGAGCCCCGGGACCCGGATGACCCACGGGATCCCGTCGAGCCGCGGGGTGCCACGCTCCCTCGCGAGCCGCTGCCTGCGTCAGCGCCACCACTCCATCCGGACCCGCGGCTACCGCGGCTGCTGCCGGAGAACGCGGATCCGCGGGGCCGCGAATTCGTCGCGCCCGGAGCCGGGGCGGCAGCGGCCCGCTCGGCCAGGCGCCTCCCCGACCGCTCGAGCTGCGGGGTCCGCTGCACGAGGGCCCCGAGCGGGCCTTCCCACGCCTTGCGCCCCCGCGGCACCCCGTTCCACCCGCTCAACGGCAGCTCCCGCTGGCCTTCTGGACCGGCCACGGTGATGCTGCGGGGCGGCAGGACCGCCCGCTCGCGCACGGACACGGACGGGCCCGGCTGCTCCTGGGGCAGGACCTTGTCGCCCCCGTCCGCGTCGGTGACCGCGTCCTCGGCCTCGTCGGGCGGGTCGTACGGCACCTTGGGGTGGTGGTGCCGGTGGTCTCGCAGCCACTGCTCGTAGTCCAGGGTGTAGTGGTCGATGCAGAAGCACCCGTCCACCATGGTGTGGCACTCGGACCAGGCGTCCAGGTGGGCGAGGCTGTCCCAGGCCGGCGACAGGTCGCACGCGTCCCAGTGTTCGTCCCAGATGGTGGGCACGTGCTGCACGCGCGCGGTCACGCCGATGGAGGCGTTCGGCGGCAGCCTGGCCCGCAGCCGGTTCGCCCGCCAGCCACCGTTGCTGTCGGCCCAGGCGCGCGCGCCGCCGGTCAGGGGGTAGGTCTGGTACGGCGTCTGGATCTCGACGATGCCGCCGAGCACGGCGATGCGCCGGCTCCCGTCGCCCCCCTGCTCGACGGTGACGTGGGTCGAGGGCCACAGCACCAGCCGATCGCCGCCGAGAACCACCCAGGCCTCGCCGTGCTCGCCGGAGCGCAGGTCGAGGCGGCCGAAGCCCAGCGTGATCTCCGGTATCGGCACGCTGCGAGACAGCCAGAACATGGACCGCTCGGACACCAGGATGCGGGCCTGGTCGGCGAACACCACCTCGACCAGGCCGCCGTCGTCGACGAACAGCCCCTCCCCGTCCGCCAGTGCACCTCCCGCGGCTGCCCAGCGCAGGTCGCCGTCGGCCTCGCCCATGACCACGACCTCGCCGGCGAGCACGCGGATGGCGCCCTGCGCGGGCGGTTCGGCTTCTTCGGCTGCGGCCTGGGCCGGCACGCTCACCACACCCAGCCACAGGACGGTCGCGAACAGGACTCGTTTCATGGCGAGGCCCTCCCCTCTACGCGTCCAATCTTATCCGCGGTTCGGGTTCAGTGGGGCACCAATCCGTCCCAGCTGCCGCCCGGCCCCACCACCGACAGGGTGAACCCCTCCAGGGCCGCGGTCTGCCAGCCGCCGTCGGCCGGGATCCCCGACCAGGTGACGGTGCGGCCGTCCAGCACCAGCAGGTAGCTGTCCCCGGCCGCGGTCAGGGTGGCGGGCGGGCTGGCCTCGGCCGCGAGGTACACGTCCAGGCCCACGGCCACGGTATCCGGGTGCTGCGCCACGGCCCAGGTCATGCCGCCGAGGTGGTTCTCGTAGTAGTCCGAGTCCTCGTACAGCGCGGTCACCAGCAGCAGGCCGGGCAGCTCGCCCTGGCCCTCGAGCAGCGACAGGTCGCCGTCCCGCCAGGCGTCCGCGTGGGACTCCAGGCCGTCGAGGTACAGGTCCCCCAGCATGCGGTGGGCGTAGCGGTCGCCGTCCAGGTCCTGGGCCGCGAACCCGCCATCGAGGGGCTCCCACCCGGTCCATGGCGTGACGTACGCAGGCCGCTGCAGCACCGGATCACCTGTCACCTGGCCCAGGTCCACCCGGTACCCGGCCGGCAGCTGCCAGGCGCGCTGGCCGCGGATGTCCGGGGGCAGGCCCGCGGCCAGGGTTGCCGTGGACGCGGTGGGATCGACCAGGGTCACCGAGCCGCTGCCCTGCACCTCGGCCGTGCCATCGGACCACACGAACAGCGCGGTCATCGGGTCCACGCCGATGCCGAGGGGCGAGGCCTCGCCGTCGAGCTTCCACCGCTCCAGGAACACGGCCAGCCGGCCGAGCCGGCCCCGCTCGGTGAAGTGGGTGTCGGTGACCACCCCGGGCAGGGCGGGCAGGAAGTCGTCGGTGAAGGTGATGGTGGGGTCGTGGGGATCCAGCAGCGCCTCCCAGGCCGCCACGCCGCCGACGCGGGCGTCGTAGCTGCGCTGGCCGAGAATGGCGCAGCCGGCCGACGAGCCCCCGATCACCGCGCCCCGCTCCCACGCCTCGAGCAGCCCGTCGTGCAAGGGGGTGCCGGTCCAGTGCTCGAGGTAGCGGGACTGGTCGCCGCCGCGGATGTACACCCCGTCGGCCGCGGCCAGCGCGTCCACCACCTCGGCGGTGTCCGCGTCCGCCGCGCTCTCGGTATTGAGGGTCTGGGCCGAGGCCGCGCCCAGATCCACGAAGTACTGATCCCAGAACAGCAGGTACTCGTAGGTCTCGGGGTCCTCGACCGCGCCGAGGGTGACGATGTGGCCGGCTCCAGCAGCCTCCACGAAGCGGCCGTACAGATCCGCGTCCTCGGCGCCGCCGCCGTGCAGCATCAGCCGCACCCGCGGCGCGTCGTCGTCGTCCCCGGCGCTGTCGTCGTCGTCCATCGCGCTGTCGTCGTCGTCCTGCGCGGTGACGTCGTCGTCGTCGTCGAGGTCCCGGTCACAGCCTGCCACGGCCGCCAGGAATCCCAGTGCCATCCAGCCGCTCCAGCGCATGGTCGCACCCCCGGGGTTGGTGGCTGGCAGGTCTACCAGATTTCGCCGATCACGGTGATGGGGCCACGTACACCCGGTCCCCGCCCGCCTCCTTGGCACGGTACAGGGCGGCGTCTGCAGCCCTCACCAGGTCCTCGCCCTTCATGCCGTCGGCGTGGCAGGCCACGCCGACGCTGGCCGTGACGCGGCCCCTGCTGCGGCGGTGGATCGCCAGGCGGATGCGGTCGGCAACACCCCGCGCCCGCACCGTGTCCGCGTCCACCAGGACCACGGCGAACTCGTCGCCGCCGTACCGGCAGGCCACGTCGATCTGCGCGCGGATCTGTTCGCTGATCGCGGCGCCGACCGCGCCGAGCAGCCCGTCGCCCTCCACGTGTCCGAAGGTATCGTTGAACGGCTTGAAGGAGTCCAGATCGAGCATCACCAGCGACAGGGAGTGGCGCTGCCTCTCGGCCCGGCGGACCTCGTGTTCGAGGGCCACGTCGAAGTGGTGACGGTTATACAGCGAGCTGACCGGGTCGATACTCGACAGCTCCCGGAGTTCCTGCTCCTGTCGACGCTGCAGGCGCCGCTCCCGGGCCAGGTCCACGGCCTTGCGCACGGCGCACAGCACCTCGCGGTTGTCCATGGGCTTGCGCACGTAGTCGGTGGCGCCGTCCTTGAAGGCCTGCACTGCGGTGTCCACGCTGGGATAGGCGGTCATCATCAGGGCCACCTGGTCGGGATCGTGCTCGCGGATGCGGGACAGCACCTCCAGGCCGTCTATGTCGGGCAGGCGTATGTCGAGCAGGACCACGTCGAAGGCGCGTGCCCGGGCGAGGTGGACCGCGTCCATGCCGGTGGCGGCACAGCTGACCTGGTAGCCGCGAGACTCCAGCAGCACGGACAGGCCCAGACGGATGTCCGGCTCGTCGTCCAGCACCAGCAGCCGCGCAGAATCGTCGGGAGACCCCACGTATCCCTACTCCGCTGCCAGGAGCATACCGGGATGGGGCGGTGGGAGGGAAGTACTCCGTAGCCGGGTGCCGGCTTGACCCGCGTCACATCAGCGGCCGATCATCCTTCCGTGCCCGCTCCACCCCAGACCCCCCGCGCCTTCCTCGGCCTGACCACGGGCGCGGGCCTGGTGATCGCCAACATGATCGGCGCGGGGGTGTTCCTGTCCGCCGGCTTCATGGCCCAGGAGATGGGACCGTGGGCGATCATGGCCGCCTGGCTGTTCGGCGCGTTCCTCGCCCTGTGCGGGGCGCGCACCTACGGCGCGGTGGCGGGCAAGGTGGCGCGGTCCGGGGGCGAGTACCGCTACCTGTCGGACCTGGTGCACCCGTTCCTCGGCTACCTGGCGGGCTGGGGCTCCCTGCTGCTGGGGTTCTCCGCGCCGGTGGCGGTGGGCGCCTACGCGGCGGGCGCGTTCCTGAACACGCTGGTGGACGGCCCCGATCCCCGGGTGACCGGCGCGGCCCTGATCGTGGCGCTGACCGCGGCCCACGCCCTGCGCCTGGGCGTGTCCCGCTGGACCCAGGACGTGCTGGTGGGGATCAAGCTGGTGCTGGTGGCCGGGTTCGTGGCGCTGGGTCTGGCCCTGGGCAGCCACGAGCTGCCCACGTGGCAGCCGCCCACCGGGAGCGATGGGTTCCCCTGGGGACCGTTCGTGGCCCACCAGTTCTGGATCGCGTTCGCCTTCAGCGGCTGGAACGCGGCCGTGTACGCGGCCGCCGAGTTCCGCCGGCCGCGACGCGACGTACCCCGCGCGATGCTGCTCGGCGGGGGCATCGTGGCGGTGCTGTACATGGCGGTCAACGGGGTGTTCGTGGTCAACCTCACGCCCGAACAGGCCGCGGCCGTGTTCGATCACGAGACGACCCGGGTGACGCTGGGCCACCTGGTGGCCGAGGGGATCCTGGGGCCTGTCGGCGGCAAGGCGATGTCCGCGCTGGCCCTGCTGGCGTTCGCGTCGTCGATCAGCGCGATGACCCTGGTCGGGCCACGGGTGTACGCGGAGATGGCCAGGGACGGGTACCTGCCGCGCGCGCTGGCCGGGCGCGCGGGCCGCCCGCCCGCGGGGTCCGTGCTGCTGCAGGGCGGCCTGGCGCTGCTGCTGCTGTTCACCCACTCGGTGCTGCAGGCCGTGCAGTCCGCGGCCGTGGTGATCCTGGTCTTCTCCGGCCTGGTGGCGGTGGCCTCGATGCGGGTGATGCTGCAGCGCCGGCGGCGACCCTGGCTGGACCTGACCGCAGCGGCGATCTACGCGGTTTCGGCCACCGCGATCCTGGCGCACGGGCTGCGCGGCGCACCCCACCTGCTGGCATGGGTGGGGATCGTGGGCGCGGCCGCAGCCCTCGGCTACCACGTGACCCGCCGCGACCGCGGCTAGGGAACAACGATCCCCAGGGCACGCAGTTCGGCGGTGGCCGCCTCGGCCCAGCCCCGGTTGGCCCGGGGACTGGCCGGGCTGGGGTGCAGGACGCGGCCAATGCGCACGTCATGACCGGCCAGCGCCTGGCGGGCGCGGGTCTCGGCAAAGGCGCCCACCCCCACGACCCAGCGGGGCTGGAGCGAATCGACCGTGGCGCGCAGCGCCTCGTCACAGTGGGCGTACAGCGCCGTGCGGCGGGCGGCGGGCAGCTTGTCCGGGGTGCGGTTGCGACCGCTGGCCTCCATGAAGCACAGGGGGCAGTAGTTGGCCACGAAGAACTGCTCGAAGAAGGCCGTGGGCGTGCCCCAGGTGTCCCGCGCCCAGCCCCACAGGCGCGATCCGCTGACCTCGCTGCGGCCGATGTCGAATCCCAGGACCGGTCGCTTCGGGTGCTCCTCGACCGGGGGCTCGACCGGCCCGTGCACGCCCAGCCAGTCCCGCGCCAGGGTCGCGTCGCCGAACGGTACGCCGGTCTGGGCCATGCCGAAGGGGCCGGGATTCATGCCCAGCAGCACCACCTCGCGGGTGCCGCGGCCGTACCGCTCCAGGTAGGCCGCGTGCGGCTGCCAGGCGTACCGCAGCGGGTCGTAGACGTGGGTGACCGGCGGGTCGAACCGCAGGTCGGCGAGACGGCGTGACAGGCGCCTCGCGATGTCGGTCAGCTCCATGGCTTCCCCGGAACGATGGTGGGCTCAGCCGCGCCGGACGAGCCGGACCAGGGCCAGGGCGAACAGCGCGAGGACGGGCAGCCCGGCGGCGCCAGCGCGGGCGAGGCGGCAGCTGCAGCCGAACCCGAAGGGCTCCACGGCCGTGGGCGAGGCGGCGATGTCGTCGTCCGTCGGGACGTCCGCGGTGTCGTCGTCGTCCGCGACGGGGGTGGTGTCGTCATCGTCGTCGTCGTCGTCACCGCCACACTCGTCGTCCGCCCCGTCCGCGAGCCCGTCGCAGTCGTTGTCCACACCGTCGGTGCAGTCCTCGCCCTGGCCCGGATTGACCGTGGCGTCGTTGTCGTTGCAGTCGTCGCCGTCGCTGCCGCCGTCATATCCGTCCTCGTCGAGGTCGGACAGGTCGAACCCGTCGCAGTCCTGGTCGATGCCGTCGTAGGGCACCTCGGGCGCGCCCGGGTAGGCGGTGTCGTGGGTGTCGTCGCAGTCGTAGGGCGGGTCGCACGGCGGTCCCGGCCCGTACCCGTCGTGGTCCTGGTCGAAGTCCTCGTCGAGGTGGGTGTCGCAGTCGTTGTCGATGCCGTCGCACATCTCCACGGCGCCGGGGTAGACGGTCGGGTCGGTGTCGTCGCAGTCGCCGCCCACGCCGTACCCGTCACCGTCATGGTCGTCGCAGTCGAGGGGCGGGTCGTTGTTGGGCGCGGCCAGGCCGTCGGACCCGCAGCGGTATCGCTGCCACCCGAACACCCAGCCGCAGTACAGATCCGAGGCGCAGGACAGGCGGCAGGACCAGCCGTTCTCGCACCAGTACAGCACGTCCCCGCCGCAGCACCCCTGCTCGATGTAGTCGCCGCACCCGTAGCCCAGGGTGGTGCCCTCGGAGCACTGGGCCGAGACGGCCGTGATCCGGATGCAGGCGAGCAGGACTACGATCAGGGCGATGCGCGGTCGCACGGGTCTCCTCGGTACAGTCCAAGTATGTCCCGCCTCGAATCGAAAGGCCAAGGTATGATGGTCCGTCCCGTCGTGGCTGTGGAGGACGGATGAATACACGAACCCCGATCCGATTCATGCTCACCGCACTCCTGCTGGCCGCCATGACTCCGCTGCTGGTCGGTGGTACGGGGGGCGGACAGCGGCAGACGACCCAGTCCGCACCCGGCAGCGACCGGCTGGAGACCCACCCCCTGCTGGCCGCCGCGGGAGGGGCGCAGGCGGACCTCACCTTGCTGCGCGCCCACCCGGGGAGCGCGGCGATCCTGCCCGCCGATGAGCAGCGGGAGCGCTACCTCTACGTGCTGCAGGGCGCCGCGGCCGTGACCTGCGACGGGGTCGAGCTGGCCCTGGGCGGCGGGGACGCGGCGTGGTTGCCGCCGGCGACGACCGCGGCGGTCGCGCCCGCCGGCCTGCAGCCGTTCGAGGCGGTCGAGGTGATGGTGCAACGAGCCCCGTCGCGGCCGGACGGGCCGATGGCGGTGCACGCCGCCGACGCGCCCATCTACGCGGTACAGGACGGCAGGCTGCTGGCCCAGATCCTGCTCGATGGCGAGGACCGGGGCGTGCGCTCCGGAGCCCTGACCGTGCTGACGGCACACGACGGCGCGGCCAGGCCGCCGCACGAACATGGCGAGACCGCGGAGTTGATCTTCGTGCTGGAGGGCAGCGTGTCCATGACCCTGGGCGACAGCCGCGTCACCCTGGGGCCGAGGACCGCCCTGTGGATCCCCGGCGGCACCCATCACTCGGTCAAGGTGGACCCCGGCCAGGGGCCGATGCGCGCGGTACAGGTGTACCTGCCGGGCGGACCGGAGCAGCGGTTCAAGGCAGGGGAGAGGGTGAACCCATGAGGATCAGCTGGCCAGCGCCGGCCACCGAGGGTGGCTCCAGCCCCGTCCCCGGCCCGCCCCCGGCGTCGATCTGGGACCCCGAGCCGATCCGCGACGGCCTGCTCAACGACATCGAATTGCGGCTGGCCAATCCCTCCGGCCCGGACGTGGCCAGCGTGCTCGAGGGGCTGAAGGTGGCCCTGTCCCTGGAGCGCCTGGACTTCCCGCCCCTGCCCCAGCCCGCGCTGCGCATGCTGGAGCTGTGGGGCAACATCGACCAGCTACGGCACAGCACGGTGATCGGGATCGTGGAGTCCGATCCGGCCCTGGCCGGCCGGGTGGTCAAGATCGCCAACTCGCCATTCTTCATGGTGTCCACGCCCGCGAGCTCGTTGCGCACCGCAGTGGTGCGGATCGGGCTGCAGGAGGTCCGCCGCATCATCCTGGCCGAGGCCGTGGGCAAGACCTTCCGCGCGCCCGGGTTCGAGAAGGAGCTGGAGCAGATCCGGCGCCAGAGCATGCTGTCAGGCTGGATGGCGCTGAAGCTGGCCGCGGACGTGGGCCTGGAGTCCGAGACCTGCTTCCTGGCCGGGCTGATGCACGACGCGGGGGAGCTGGCCACCTACCACATGGTGCAGCAATGCGGTCAGTCGGGCCTGTGGGTCCGGGACGACGGGCTGTTCATCCACGGCAACGGCCGCGAGGCGATGATCTTCATGGCGCACTGGCTGCACACGGGCATCGGGCCGCTGCTGGCGGGCCGCTGGAACCTGTCCGCGGAGACGGCCAGCGCCATGGCCTACCACCACGCCCCGGAGCGGTCCGAGACGCCCTACCGCACCCTGGCCTCGCTGATCCGCGACGTGGACCGGCTCGCGGAGCTGGCGCTGACGCACTTCCGCGACGATCGCTGGCTGGCGTGGCTGGCCGAGGGGCGCGAAGACGAATCCATGGACGACGGTATCGACGACCTGCCCGTGGAGCCGATCGCGGAGTCGCTGGACGTCAGCGCGAAGCGGGTGCGGCAGGTGTTGCGGTCGGTGCTGGTGAGGTTCTCGGACGACTGGTAGGGCGGATCAGAAGTAGAGGTAGAACCAGTAGTCGGTCTCGATGGTCACCGGGCAGTACGTAGCGGTGAACGAGCCGCTCATGGTGCCGGCGTCCTCGCTCTCCTCGTCCACGATATCGGCGTTGAACACCACCCGCACCTTGTTGGCGCCCTTGAGCGTGACCTCGGCCTCGCCGCTGCCGCCGTCGGTCCAGTACATCTCCACGGCGTCGTCCGCGTCCTCGTACGACGCGTAGTAGTCCCAGGGGGGGCGATCAGTCCACGTACCCCAGGGCGCGCAGCGCCTCCTGGACCGCTTCGGGGACCTCGGTCGTGGAGGCGCTGTCCGGGTCGAGCAACGGCTCGAGCAGCCAACGGGCCTCGGACCGCAGCTGCTCGGCCACGTCCGCCGGGATCGTGCCCCCGGGCAGGGGAGTGATCTCGTCGCAGTCGGCCTCGAGGTCGTACCACTCCTCCCACGCGGGAGCCCCCCCGTCCCAGCTCGTGACCAGCTTGATCGCGCCGCTGCGCACCCCCGCCTTGAACACCCGCCCGTGGCGGCCGGCGTGGTCGGTCCCCCGCACCACCGAGTAGGGAGGCACGGACTCGCCCTCGCAGCCCTCACCCGGGAGGCAGGGGAAGGGCTCGGCCGGGCCGCCGGCCGCCCGCGCCAGGGTGCCGGCCACGCCCGCGGAGCTGACCGGACGCCCCTCCTCGCCCCGGTCGAGCCCCAGTACGGCCAGGGGAATGCGCACGTTGGCCTCGTACACGTGGTCCTTGTGCGCCAGCAGTTCGTTGTGCTCGGTCAGGCTCTCGCCGTGGTCTGCGGTCACCACCCACACGACGTGCCCGGAGCGGTACGTGGGGAAGCTGTCCCGCAGGGCGCTGGCGAGACCGTCGACCGTACGGACCTCGCCGAGGTAGCGGTGCACGGCGTCTCGCACCTGGCGCCGCTGGCCGTCGTCGAGATCGCGGGCCCGCGTCTGCGGTTCGAACAGGGACGGTTCGATGGGGCGGCCCCGGTCGTCACGCCGCGGCACGCCCAGCAGACCCATCACCATCTCGGCCGTGTCCACGGGGCGCGCTGTCCGCGCAGGGTGGTCCACGTAGGCCTCGACCGGGGCCAGTTCGGCCCGCACGTCGCCCATCCGGGCCATCACCTCCGCAGGCGGCTCGTAGGGGCCATGGGGTTCGTAGACGTGCACCCACAGGAACACGGGTCGGCCCGGCTCGGCCCGCGCCAGCCACGCCTCGGCGCGGGCCAGCGTGTCCGCCCCGGATCGCTCGAAGCGCTGACGCCGCACCTGCCGCTCCCGCTGGGGCCGCGCCAGGCGCGCCCAGGTCGTGCGCCGCCAGGCTGCGCGACCGTCCAGGTCGTCGTCGTACACGTCGAAGCCGCGCACGAACCCGAGCTCGCCGTCGAGCATGGCCGAGCTGACGAAGCCCGCGGTCTGGTACCCGCCCGCGGACAGGAAGGACGGCAGCCACGGCGTTGCGGGCGACAGGGGCACGCCGTTGGAGGTCACGCCGCTGTCCCACGGCGGCTCGCCGGACATCAGGGCTGCGTGGGAGGGGCCTGTCAGCGGCGCGGTGGCGACCGCGGTGGTGTACACCCGCCCCTCGGCGAACCAGGCGTCGAGCTGCGGCGTCGTCCGCGCGGCGATGGGAGCCTGGGAGCCCGACCGGGCGTCGGCGCGCCAGGTGTCGATGGTCAGCAGCACGAGGTCGGGGCTGTCGGCCGGCGCTTGCCAGCGGGGCGGCGACCACTGGACCGGGGGCGCCGCTCCCCGCCCGACCAGGCCCGTCCACAGCAGACCGACGAGCGCCAGCACCACGACCATCACGAGGCCCCGCCGGGCATCCAGCCAGGCGAGTGCCAGGCCCAGGAGCCAGCCCACAACGAGGCAGGCCGACACGGTGCCGACCACGGCCCAGGTCGACGGGGGCGGGCTGGCCTCGCCGCCGGCGAGGGTCCTGGCGGTGAACGCGGCGGCCAGCAACGCCATCGCCGGCGACCAGGCCTGCGACGCCCCCTGGCGCGCCGCAGGCGCGAACAGGCACAGGGGCACGGACACGGCCGCGGCCATCGCCAACCAGCGCCAGGTGACCGCCAGCAGCAGGCCGCGTCGGATGTCGTCCGGGATCGGGTGGAGCAGGTGGTTGGCCGCCAGGTACACGTCGAACGAGGCGAACAGCATGGCCAGCACCAGCGCCAGCGCCAGGGGCAGCGGAGAACGGCGGAAGCGGGGCCCGGCCATGCACACCTCGGGCGCGCCGACCTGCAGGCCGGCGCGGACCGGGTCACTTTCCACCGGTTCGGCGGCCAGGGCAACCCGCGGTCGCGGTCAGGAGTCGTGGCTGCGTGTGCAGTCTGGGTCGGTCAGCAGCGCGGCACGGGTCAGTCGGACGAGCTCGGCCTTCTGGCGATCGAGGGCGCCTTCCACCTCGACCCCGCCGAAGCCGGAGCACACGGGCGCGAACGCGACCATGGCCACGCTGAGGTTGAGCACGTGGTTGAGCCAGGCCTCCGGATCGAGATCGGCGTGGGCGATGCCGTCCCGTTGCCCCCAGCGGATGTAGTCCGTGACCAGGTTGAGGTAGGGGCCGAGGTGCTCACGGATCAGCTCGCGGAAGGCCTCGGGGCGCTCGATCGACTCGCGCACACACAGTCGTGCGCGGGTCGGATCGGAGACGAAGTAGTCCATCAAGGCCTCGATGGTCGACTCGAACCGGTCCTCGCCGTCCGACGACGAGGTGAGCAGCCGCGGGATCTCCTCCTTCCAGCGCTCCAGCATGTTCTCCATCACGGCTCCGCGCAGGGCCTCCTTGGTGCGGAAGTGGTAGAGCAGCGATGACTTGCGGATGCCCACCGCGAAGGAGATGGCGTCGATGGAGGTGGAGGAGTAGCCGCGCTCGCCGAACAGGCGAGCAGCCTCGCCGAGGATGGCCTCGCGTACGTCACCGGCCGGTCTGCGCCTCGAATACGATGCAACCACGCCACCAGTCTATCGGTGGTCGACGGGATCGCCTACCGGATCCACCGCCCGCGCAGCGGTCGGTCATTCCCCGTGTCAGCGAAAGCTGTATCCGGACACCGCGAACCCGTAGCTGCGCACGCTGTAGTCGGTGATCAGCCACAGGACCACCTCGTCGGCCGCGATCGGGTCGGACACGAACCCGCCGAGGTTGCCCGTGTAGCTGGCGAGGGCGTTGCCCTCGCGATCGGCGATGTGGGCGTAGTCGTAGCCCTGCTCCACGTCGAGCCAGTCGTAGTGGATACGCATCTCGGACGCGCCCGGGGCCTGCACGATCCAGTACAGGGACTCGTCGTTGGCGTAGGGGTGCGCGGTGGCCAGGGGGTAGGACACGAAGGTCCAGCTCGAGGGTGGCTCCTCCTCCTCGGGGGGCGGCTCCTCCTCCTCGGGGGGCGGCTCCTCCTCCTCGGGCGGCTGACCGCCGCCCGGGGCGTGGTCCGCCACCGTCTCCAGCAGGGCAGCCGCGTCCACGCGCCCCCCGGACACGGTCCAACTCGACAGGTCCGTCGAGGTGGCCGCGGTCTCCATGATCTGCTGCTTGAGTTCGGCCGCGTCCAACGAGGGATCGACGCTCAGCGCCAGCGCCGCCACGCCAGCCACCACGGGCGAGGCCATGGAGGTGCCGCTCAGCCAGGCGTAGTCGTTGCCCGGGTACGTGCTGTAGATCGAGTCCCCGGGCGCGGCGACGTGCACCGACTGGTCGCCGTAGTTGGAGAAGCTGGTGATCTTGTCGTGGCTGTTGGTCGCGGCCACCGACACCACGTTGGGCAGGTCGTAGCCCGCCGGGTAGAACGCGGACTGGTCGTTGTCGTTGTCCTCGTTACCCGCGGCCGCCACGAACAGCACGCCCGCGTCCGAGGCCTCGGCGATGGCGTCGCGCAGGGTGTAGGAGTAGCCGTAGGACCCGAACGAGGCGTTGATCACGTGGGCGCCGTTGTCCACCGCGTACTCGATGGCACGGGCTGCGTCCGACAGCGAGCCCGTGCCGTAGCCCATGAAGCGCAGCGGCATGATGCGCACGTCCCAGTTCACGCCGACCACGCCGTGGTTGTTGTCGCCTACCGCGCCGATGGTGCCAGCCACGTGGGTCCCGTGTCCGTCCCAGTCGTCCGGGTTGGCGTCCCAGGAGTAGAAGTCCCAGCCGTTCACGTCGTCCACGAACCCGTTGCCGTCGTCGTCCACGCCGTTGCCCGCGATCTCGTCGTGGTTGATCCAGATGTTGCCCGCCAGGTCGCCGTGGGAGGTGTCCGTGCCCGTGTCGACCACCGCCACCACGATGTCGGGACTACCCGTGGAGATGTCCCACGCCTCGGCTGCGCCGATGTCCGCCCCGGGCGTGCCATAGCTGCCGTCGTTGTCCAGGAACCACAGCTTGGAGCCCATGTCGTCGGGCTGGGCGCAGGTGCTCAGCAGGAAGTTCGGCTCCACGTACAGCACGTCCGGGTCGTCTCGCAGCCGTTGCATGGCCGCGGCCACGTCCGTCCCCTCGGCCACCCGCGCATGGTCGACGCGGATGCGGTGATGGCGGTGCAGCCGGGTCAACTGGTGGCGCTGCAGCAGCGCGTCCTCGTCGACCTCTGCGAGGTCCTTGTGGTAGCGCACCAGCACCTCCCCCTCGACGAAGGCCGGGATCGGGGCGGGTGGATCCTCGGAGCTGCAGCCAGGGCTCCAGGCGATGGCGACCAGTATCGAGCCCAGCAGGAATCGGCGCGCTTGAAGACCCATGACAGCTCCTCTGGAGAGGGAGACCCGGCCGTGGATTCGGCCCACGTGGATTCCCGCCTACAGAGATGCTACGCGGGTCTCCGGTCACGCCAAAGGGCTTTCCGGTCAAGAATAAGTCAACAATTTCATACACTTAACGTTCGAACGTTCGGACGGTAGAGAGCTCTCTACCACGGAGGAATACGGCGTTCGGTGCGACGGTTCTGGCGGTACGAGGGGGGTCGACCGGGAGGGTGGGGCCGGGATCAGAGTGCGGAGCAGGCGGCCGTCACCGAGTCCGCACCGCTGACGCCGAGCGTGGATTCGAGCTGGGCATGCAGATCGACCACCTCGCGGGTGCGCAGATCGATCAGCAGCAAGGTCGCCCAGGTGGACTGGCCGAGGCAGCCGCCGGAGACCACCAGGTGGTCGTCGTCGCCGCAGAACTCGGGGTAGAAGAACCCGGCCCGGCCACACTCGCCGAAGCGATCCGGGAGCTGGAAGTCGGCCGGATCGAGCATCACCGACAGCCCGCCCCAGGAGCCGCCTTGCAGCTCGCGACCGTAGAGCTTGCCCTGCAGGCTGCACACGGCCACGTCCGAGCTGTACGAGGCGGCGGCATGGGCACAGCGATCGTGGTCCGAGACGCGGGTGATGGCACCGCCGCTTGTCGCACGCAACACGGTCTCGGTCTCGGCGTTGCCCTCCTTGCGATGGTACAGGAGCTGGCTGCCGTCCGGGAAGTACTGGGGATCCCTCCCCTCGCCGAGGCCCTGCTTGTCCCCCATGGTGATGCCCGAGCCGCCGATGGCGTACTGCGCGCTGTACAGCTCGCGGCCGTGGGTGCTGTACACGAACTCGTCGGCGTGGTGGGCGAGGTCCGGATACCGGCCGTCCACGAGCGTACGCTCGGCGCCGCCTTCGAGTTCGACCGCGACCACGGAGAAGTCACGCCCCCCCTTGCGCGCCTCGTACAGCGCGTGGGCGCCGGTACGATCGATGGTGGGGAACCACTCGGCCTGCCCGGCGTGGGAGGTCAGCCGCTCGGCGGACTGCACCGCGCTGGCGCCGAGGTCGTACTGCACCTCGTACAGGTCGCACCCCTCGGGCGCGGTCTTGTAGCACGAGCCGCCCGAGCCGAAGCTCGCCGCCAGGACCATGGTGACCGTGGAGGCACCGCCGGCCGCGGGTGCCGCTGACTCGGCGGGGGCGTCCTGACCGCCCTGCCGGGCAGCGCCCTTGTCCTTCTTGCGATCCTTGCCCTTGTGCCGCTTCTTTGCCGGCGGATCGTCGGAGACCGCGTCCGAGGCCGTGCAGCCGCACACCAGCCAGCCCAGGGCCAGCAGCGCGGGCAGGAGCGACCGGATCACGGTGCGCGGGCTCATCGACCCATCTCCGCCTTCTTCTTGCGCACGGGGTAGGACTCCGCCGACCGGGGGACCTCCGAGGAGGCGTGGGCCGCGAGCTCGTCCTCGTGGGCCGCGAAGATGTCCGCGATCTCGGTCAGGGACGCGTACTGCACCAGCCCCTTGGACACGTACTCGCGGTCGATCTCGTCGAGGATCCCGTCGATGTACTCCACCTGCTCCTGCCAGTGATCCTTGTGGCCCTGCGACGCGGTGAAGCTGGAATCCGACAGGCCGCCCGAGTCGGCCTTGAAGTTCCTCGCGGCCACGAACAGCGAGTACGTGTTGACCGCGTTGGCGCGGCGGTTCTCGACCACGGCCTGGACCTCGTCGAAGTTGTTCACCATGTTGCCGTTGGGCACGTAGATGAAGCGGCCATTCGGGTCGTGCTCCAGCCAGTTGCTGCGGGAGGGCCGCCAGACCCAGGTGGCCACGCACTCACCCGAGTCGTGGGGGACCTGGGCCACGCCCCAGAGGATGTCCTGGGCCGGGCAATGCTCGGCCAGCCAGGTCGTGCGCTCCTGGATGTTCTGCTCGACCACACCGGAGATCACCCGCGACGGGGTCACGCCGGTCGCGGCGATGTCGGCCACCACCTCGTCGTACATGATGTGGGACTCGTGGGCGTGGGCGTCGACCTCGTGGCCCATCGCCACCCAGTCCTTGAAGAAGTCCGGGTCGTGGTTGCTCACGCCGCGGGCGAAGGTCCAGTCCGTGCCGTAGTTGATCTTCGCCCCGTGCTCCTGGGCCATCCGGCCGAACTCCCGCAGGGCCATGCCGTAGTGGCGCATGGCCGCGGCGTCGCCGTCGTAGTCCGGGATCCGGCCCTTGCGCTTGTTGTTGTGGCCGACGTCCTCCTCGGAGTGGATCACGATGGCGACGAACACGGGGTCGATGGAGACCGCGGCCGCGGCCGCGGGGGCGGCCCCGGTACGCGCCGCGGGCCCGTCCTGCTCCTCCGTGGCCGCGTTGGTGCCCTTCTCGCCCTTGTCCTTGGGGCGCTTGCCGCCCTTCTTCTTGCCCTCGGCGCCGCCCGCGCGCGGGTCGTTGTCGACGTCCTCGTTGCACGACGCGGCCGACAGCAGCAGGGCTGCGCCGAACAGCGCCAGGGTGAGCGGGATCAGGATTCGCTGGGTCATCGGTTCACCGTTCGTCGGGGTCTGGGGTTCGGAGACCGGGGTTATTCTACTTCGGGTCCACCACCTGGATCTCGAAGGAATCCGAGATCGCCTGGATCCGGGGCGCGTACATGGCCTCGCCCCGGTGCGGCAGTACGCGGAACACGCCCGGGGTCTCGGCGCGCAGCCGGTACGTCAGCACCTGGCGCCCCTGGCGCAGCCGGTCGAGGAAGAAGGCCACCTTCTCGTCGCGGAGCTCGCGGTTGAAGAAGGCCCCGTGCTCGAACAGGACGCCGCTCTTGCGCGCCACCGGTTCGAACCCGGCCGGCTTGAAGTCCTCGAACATCACGTAGTCGTACGGCACGGGCGCTTCCACGGCCACGTGCACCTCCACGAGGTCGCCGGACGCGACCTCGTCGCCAGCCCGCAGCGCGGTGCGCTCGTCCGTCTCCGGATCCAGGCGGTGGTAGGTACGCTGCACGGACAGCAGGTTGCCGGTTCCGACGATGCGCCGCTCGCGGGTCACGTAGGTGAGGTACGCGGTCGCGTACAGGGCACCGGTCCCGGACGTGTCGATCCGGACCTCGGAGCGGCCCGCGGCCAGGGCATCGCCGGGAAACACCAGCTCCGAGGGCAGCGACAGCAGGTCGTCCGCCGTGATCCGGTACGAGGCGACCTCCACGCCGTCGAGCAGGACGGCCACACCCAGGTCGGGCTGCAGTTCACCCCGGGCGCGGGCCAGGGCGGCCAGCGCGCGGATCGCGATCGCGGTCTCGCGGGTGTCGCTCCAGCGGTTGCCGCGACGGCTGACCACGAGCCATCGGGCCAGACCGTCGGCGAGCGGGTCGTCGGGATCGACCGCGAGCACGGCCTGCAGCGCGTACGCCGTGGCCTCCACCCTGTCGTCGTACCAGTGCCACCATGTGTCGGTCTCGTCGAACCCGAAGCTGGCCGTGCCGCTGGCCTCGTCCAGGCGGACGAGGTCACGCAGGTTCTCCACCACCATCCTCGCGCGTTCGGCGTCCCCTGCCCCGTGCAGGGCCAGCGCCAGCAGCGCCTTGCCGTAGGGCGAGAGGTCGGCGCGCGCCTCGAACTCCGCATCGAGGTCGGCCGGTTCCAGCCGGCCGCGCAGGCTCAGGGCGTGGGCCATCCAGATCCGCTCGTGGGCGGCCCGCGTTCCGTCTCGGTCACCGGTTCCCGCCTCGAGCCGGCGCTGCAGGTAGCGGGTCCCGCGGCCCAGGGAGATCCCGTTCACGACGTACCCAGCCTCACGCGCTTCGTGCAGGCCAGCCACCACGTAGCCGGTCATGAACGAGTCGCTGGACCCGCCCTTCCACCAGCCCCAGCCGCCGTCGGCGTTCTGGAACGCGACCAGCGCGCCCACGCCGCGGCGAACGGCACGGTCCAGGGTCCGCGGATCGGTCACGGCCGCCCGGTGCAGGGGTGCGGCCAGGGTCACGGCCTCGGCGCCCAGCGGGCCAGACGCCATCTCCGACAGCTCGTCCAGGTCCACGCCCATCTCCCGCAGGGTGGACGCGGTGATGGCCGCAGGCACGAACCGGCTGAGGGTCTGCTCCACACACCCGTACGGGTAGTCCACCAGGTAGGGGACCGCGTCGAGCATCACCGTGGCCAGCGATGGATGCAGGTGCAGGGTCAGCACCGGGCTGCCCGGCGCGTGGTCTCGGGGCAGGTCCAGGGCGAACGTCGCGCTGGCCATGTCGCGCAGCACGGCGGCCTGGGCCACGGTGCGCTCGGCACCCCAGGGCAGCACCGGGAATGCGAGCTGCACCGCGTCGCTGTGCACGTCCGACGTCACCGAGGCCGTGACCGAGGCGTCGCCGCTGCGCAGCACCTCCAGCGGCAGGTCCACGCGGACCTGCCCGCCCGGAGGCACGGCCACCACCTGCGTGACCTCACCTCGCGCTCCCAGCAGGTCTGCGGGCAGGTCCAGGGCGACCGTGGCGGTCACCTCCTCGGCCGTGCGGTTGGTGACCAGCGCGGACAGGACCAGCCGGTCCGCCTCTACCATGAACCGCGGCGCGGCCAGCCGCACCAGCAGCTCGCGGGAGGTGACCGCGTCCACGCGGGCCGCGCCGACGCGGGTGTCGGCGTCCACGCCCCGCACGACCACGTCCCAGGTGGTCAGCGTGTCAGGCCAGGGCACGGTCACGGTGGCGCGGCCCTGTTCGTCGGTGAGCACCACCGGCTCCCAGTGAGCGGTGTCGCGCAGGTCGGTGCGGACGGTCGGCGTGGCCTGCTCCGGGTCGCGGACGTCCAGCGGCGGGGGGGGCGCCTCGGCGACGGTCAGGTCGCGCTCGGCGCGCCGGGGACCGAACACGCCGCCCGAGTCCTCGAGCACCATGTCGGCGCTCGGGGTGTGGTAGCCGCTCATGCCCCCGCCCCAGCCCCAGGCGGTGTACTGCGGGTACGGGATCGACCACTCGTCGAACCGGCGCCAGCGGTTGCGGTCCCGCTGCTGGGGCCAGGCCAGGAAGGCACCGCTGTGCACGAGCTGCGAGCGGCCGTAGCGGCGGTCGCCGTGGAAGAAGGCCCGCGGATCCCCGGCCGCGTCGGCCTGCACGTGGTACAGGGCCCGGTCCACGGCCGCGAGGCTGAACTCCCCCTGCACGGGCTCGCCGGCCGCGTCGCGCACGGTGATCTGCACGGTGCCGGTCTGGCCCGGGCGGTACTCTTCCGCGTCCGGCTGCACGGTCACGTCCAGCAGCTGCTGTGTGGGCGGTACGAACACCTCGCGGTCGTCGGCCAGCACCCGGTAGTCGTGGGCCATGACCGCGCGCACGAAGAAGTTGGGCACGTGGGCCCCGGTCAGGGGCAGCTCGACCACGGCCGAGCGGCCGTCCACCTCGAGCACGTGGTGGGCGATCAGCTGCTCGTCGCCGTCGAAGCTCAGCAGCACGGTGGGGTCCTCGTACGGGGACTGCACCATCAGCCGCAGGGTGTCGCCCTGCTCGTAGTGGCGCCGGTCCGTGATCAGCTCCAGGTCGCCGAACCGGATGCGCTGGCCGGGGAACTGCTCGTCGAACACCCACAGGTCGAGCTGCGCCTGTACGTCCCCCGAGGCCGAGTGGAACAGGACGCGGTAGGCGCCGGACTCGTCGGGCACGAACTCCGCGAAGGTGATGCCGTGCTCGTCCAGCGCCACCTCGTCGACCGCGATCCCGGTCAATTCCTCGTCGTCAAGCCCTTCGGGCCAGCGCACGCGCACGACGGACAGGGTGCCCTCGGCCGCGACCGGCACGCGGCCCGAGGTCTCGGCGCGCACCTCAAGCTCCACGGTCTCGCCGGGCGCGTAGAAGCCGCGTGGGGCGTGCAGGGCGGCGAACCACGGCTGGTGGGTGACCACCACCTCGCCCGCGCCGTCGTGGGTCCGGCGGGCCAGATCGGTCACGTCGGCGACCACGCGGTAGACGAAGTCCTGCGCGTCGTCCACGGGCGGGTCCAGCGATAGGGTGGCGATGCCCTCGGCGTCCGTGGTCAGCTCGCCGCTGTCCACCAGCTCCTCGCCGCCGAGCCAGGGCTGCTCGACCATCAGCCCGTAGCCCTCGCCGTAGAGCCAGTCGAAGGGCCCAGACCGCGCGAACCGATGGTGGTAGGGGGTGCGCCACACCTGGTAGCCGACCCGGGCGTCCGACACGGGGGCGCCGAAGAAATACGTGGCCACGATCTCCACCGGGATCGCGACCCCGGGCCGGGACTCGACCTGCGCCGCGGTCACGGTCACCTCGAACTCGGGCTTGCGGTACTCCTCGACCCGGAACTGCGACCCCGACGACAGGCGCATGGGCTCGTCGGTGCCCTCGACCCGCAGGTGGAACGTGTACACGCCGAGCGGGGTCTGCTCGGGCAGCTCGAGGTGGCCGTGCACGGTGCCGAAGGCGCTCGCGGTGAGCACCCCGGACCAGGCCTCGTCGCCGCGGGGATCGGTGACCGTCACCTGGACCGGCAGATCGGGCACGTTGGCGAACTCGCCGCCGCGTACGGCGCGCACGACGTGCTTGAACTGCACGGTGTGGCCGGGCCGGTACACCGGGCGATCGGTGGCGCAGTACACCTCGTGGCGGTCATGGCCCGGTGCGCCGCCGTACCAGGTCCCGAGCCACATCTCGGGGGTGACCGCCAGCAGCTCGCCCTCGGCCGCCAGCACCGCCACCGTGCCGCCATAGCCCTGGTCCCCCACCATGTCGTGGCGGAAGGTACCGTCCGGGCCGGTCCAGGCCTGCAGCAGGGCCGTGCGGTAGCGGCCGCGACCGGTGGAGTCCCAGTACGTCTCCTTGACGATCAGCGGGAAGTCGGCCAGGGGGAAACCGTCCCGGGCGTCGGCCACGAACACCAGCGCCGAGCTCTCGTCCTGGCGCACGATCGCGGTGATGTCGCTGACGACGACCAGCATGGCCGTGTCCACCCGGCCGCCCGTGGCCTCGACCACGTAGGCGCCCGGCTCGGCCAGGGGCAGGGCAGTGGTGTGGTCCAGCCAGGCGTGCTCGCCGGTGTCACCGGTGTCGAGCTGCCAGGCGGCCACCTGCTCGAGGTAGTGCTTGCGCACGCCCACGATGGAGCCGAAGTTGCGCTGGAAGTCGTCGAACCCGACGTGCGGGTTACGCAGCCGCGCGCCGTTGCCCAGCACGGCCTGCAGGTCCACCCGCCAGGCCGTGAACCGCACGCGGTCCACGTTGCGCGTCTGCAGGGGCAGCTCGGTGGTGCCACCGGGGCGGATCACGGAGACGGAGGTGAGGGTCAGGGAAGGATGGCGAAGACGCTGCAGGGCGGCCCGGGCCGTGTCCAGCCAGTCGCCCTCGTCCTGTGCGGCCAGCAGGTCGACGAGCACCTGCTCCGCCTCCACGAAGCGGCCGCGGTTCTCCAGCAGGTGGGCGCGGGTGACGACGAACAGGTCGTGGTCCGGGTCGTCCGGGTAGTCGGTCAGCAGCCGTTCGACGACCTCGAGAGGCTCCGGGATTTCGGGCCGGGAGGCGAGTTCATCGGCGTCGATGTGCCAGGGCAGCTCCTCGAGGACCAGGGCCAGGTCCAGCACGGCGCGGGCCGCGGCGCGCAGGTCGCTGCCGGGCCGCTCCCGGTCCAGGGCCTCGATCTCGTCGTACAGGAACAGGATGCGGTCGAGGGTCGGCCCGCGCGGATCGAAGGTCGGATCGGCGGGGAGGTCGTCGCGGTCGGAACCGGTGAAGTCCTCGTAGGCGAGCTGTTCACCGACCGTGACGTAGTCGACCACGAGCACCTGGTCGAGCTCGATGACCGCCGTGAACGGATCCGTGGTCGCGTCGAGGCGGCCGGCCCGGTGCTCCCGCAGGGCCCCGTCCGCCAGCAGCTTGGCCCGTTCGAGGTGGGCCCGGGCCTGCAGCTGGTTGAACGCGCCGCGGTACGTGTACTCCCCCTCCCGGTCGGCGTAGTCGTAGCGGTACTCCCCGTCGCGCAGGAACGCATGGCCGGGCAGCTGCTGCCAGACCTGGGACAGGGTGTGCTCGGCGAGCGCCCGGTCCAGGAGACCGAGCCCCCCGTCCACCGCGATTTCCCCGGCCGCGGACAGCGCCTCGTCGAACCGTGCCAGGTGCAGCAGGCACTGCACGCGGCGCGTGCGGGCCTGGACCGCCTCGTCCGAGGCGGGATCGGCCGCGGTCTCCAGCCAGGTGTCGTAGGCCTCGAGGGCGCAGGCGAAGTTGAAGTCCTCGAACTGCTCGTCGGCCGCGGCCAGACCGGCGTCGGCAGCCCTCGCGGGTGCGACCAGGGAGAACAGCAGCAGGCACAGCAGGGCGGACCGGGCCAGCGGGGAGCGGGTCATGGACGGCCTCCTCGGGGTGCGGCGGCTACGGTATCAAAGGGTGCGCGCGGGCACGAGGCGGGGATCAGCGGCGACGGCGCTGCAGCAGGATCGCGGCCAACAGGACGAGGCCGGAGGCGGCCGTGGGGGTCTGCCCCTCGATCCGGCAGGCGCAGTCGTCGTCGTCGTCCGGGATCGGCTCGGTGACAGAGGTGTCGTCGTCGTCGTCATCCGCGGCGCTGTCGTCGTCGTCCGCGACCGTGTCGTCGTCGTCCGCGGCCGTGTCGTCGTCGTCCGCGGCCGTGTCGTCGTCCCCGGTGTTGCAGTCCGAGTCCTGCAGGTCGACGTTGCCGTCACAGTCGTTGTCGATGTCGTCCTCGCAGTCCTCGACCGCGTCCGGGTTCACGGCCGCGTCCATGTCGTCGCAGTCGTTGTCGCACAGGGTGAACCCGTCCCCGTCGTCGTCCAGGCCGACCTCCGGGTTGGCCTCCCCCGGGCTGCCGTAGTTGCCCCAGCCGTTACCCCCGTACTCCTGGGGGTCCATCACCGGCGCCGCGCACCAGTTCTCGGCCAGGTCGTTGTCCACCATGTCGAGCGCGTCGTTGCGCAGGAAGGTCGACCGGCCCGACTCGCTGGGCCACGGCGAGGTGTTGCCGTACACCACGCGGTCGATCTCCACGCCCCCCATGCTCAGCTTGATCGTGTCGTCGTCGGTCGAAGACAGGATGAACTGGTCGTAGTCGTACACGTAGTCCACGCCGGTCATGTTGCCGTTGATGGCGGCGTTGTCGCTGGCCGCCAGCAGTACGTAGCCGCTCGCGGGGACGACCAGGTCCGACTCGAAGGCAAAGCCCGAACCCCACGCGTCCAGCACCTCCCACCCGGCGAGGTGGATGTCGCCCGCGGTGGTGTTGTACAGCTCGAACCACTCCGCGTCCGAGTCGTCGAACAGGCGCGGGTCGTCCATGAACTCGCTGACGATCACGTCACCCGGCGTCACGAAGTCCTCGTCCACGAGGTCGTCGCAGTCGTTGTCCTCCCCGTCCTCGAGCTCCGGGTTGCCGGGGAAGGTGTCGGGGTTGGAATCGTCGCAGTCGCCGTCACAGGTGGACAGGCCGTCGCCGTCGTCCTCGAAGCAGCACAGGCCGGGCGGGTTGGCCTCGCCCGGGGTGCCGTAGTCGCCACCCGCGTCCCCGTAGTCGTACACCGCGTCCTGGGGCGTGACGCACCAGGGGAACGGGCTGTCGTTGAGGTCCGCGTCGGTGTACGTGAAGTCCAGGTACGTGGACCGCCCCTCCACGAAGGCCCAGGTGTCCGGGTGGTACTCGACGCTGTCGATCGCCGCGCCGAGCAGCCACAGCCCGATGGTCTCGCCCGCATTGGTCAGGTTGACCTCGTTGAAGTCGAACTCGTAGGCCACGTCGGGCAGGCCACCGTTGACGGCCGCGTTGTCGCTGGTGGCGAACAGCGCGTAGCCGCCGGGCGCGATCGGCACGCTGGTGTCGATGGTGTCCGCGCCATCGCCGTCGGTGATCGTCCAGCCATACATGTCGATGTCCCGG
Organism: uncultured Rickettsiales bacterium; assembly: GCA_964639985.1. Lineage (GTDB taxonomy): Bacteria > Myxococcota_A > UBA796 > UBA9615 > CAYRNR01 > CAZXHG01. The sequence continues at coordinate 6,695 of CAZXHG010000108.1, read as the reverse complement.
GCCGAGGCGTTGTACACCTCGAACCACTCCCCGTCCTCGTCCTGCAGCAGGTCGGGGTTGGGGAACAGCTCGGTGATCACCACGTCGCCCGGCGCGATGAAGTCCTCGTCCACCATGCCGTCGCAGTCGTCGTCCGCGCCGTTGTCCAGCTCGGCGGCCGCCGGGCTGACGGCCGGGTCCGTGTCGTCGCAGTCTCCGTCACAGGCGCCCAGGCCGTCGCCGTCGAGGTCGTCGCAGACCACGTCGAACAGCACGACGAGCTCGTCGTGCAGCACGGTGTCGGTGTTGCACGAGTACTCCAGGCCGTCGGAGGTGTCCGGCTGGATCCCGACCGTGGCCGACCCACCGTTGGTGTACGCCGCCTCGGCGCTGCTGACCGTGTGGAACTGCAGCAGGATCTCGTTGGTGGTCTCCACGAGGATGAACTGGAAGGTGTACGGCGAGCTGCTCCCGTAGTAGGGCGGGACCCCGTCGTACTGCACGATGAACTGCCGGTCCGGTGCCGTGCCCACGGTCTCGTAGTAGACCCCGTTGCCCCACTCGGCGTTGAGGTCGTCCCACATGCCCATGATGATGGCGTCCGGGCCGCCGGCGTTGTTGGCGGGCACGCAGTCGTTCTGGTTGTTGACCGAGCCGGTGCCGGCCAGCAGCAGCCCGTCGCCCACGGTGACCGTGGTGTAGGGGTTGCCGTAGTAGTAGAAGGTGAACGGCAGCGTCAGCGCCTCCTCGCCGTCGTCGGAGATGCCGATGTCCGTGCCGGTGGCGGAGATGTCGAGCCAGCTGTACACCGGCCCGCCCGGCTCGTCCGAGTCGATGAAGGTGTAGCCGTAGCCGTCCGGACCGCCGGTCAGGGCGGCCGCGGGCGCGGTCAGCAGCAGGCACAGGCCGAGAAGCAGGGATCGGGTGGCGGCGGTCATCAGATGCCCTCCCCCGGCAGGAACGCGTACAGGTCCTCGAGGAACACGGTGCGCCCCAGCAGCTTGCTGCCCTCCCAGTCCACGTCCCACACCACGGTGCCGTCGGGTGCTATCTCGCGCACCCGGTTGCCGTCGCCGTAGTTGTGCAGGGTGTTGCCGCCCGGCAGGCGGTGCGCCTCGCCCGCGGTGTCGCCGTGCACGCCCTCGCCGTCGCCGAAGCTCCACACCTCGCGCAGCACCTCGTTCTCCTCGTCGAGCTCGTACTCCCGAGCGACCAGCTCCGAGCTCCAGCTGTCCACGTAGGTCGAGGTCAACAGCGTGCCGTCCTCGGTGTAGGACACACCGTGCTGCCAGTAGAAGGCCGACTCCGGCGGGTCGAAGGCCCACGCGCCGTTGGTGTGGCCCCAGTGTCGGACCGTGGTGCCGGTGGCGTGGTCGATCTCGACGATGGTGTCCGAGGTGTAGAAGGAGTACAGGAACGTGTCGCGCTCCGGGGCGTAGTACAGCGTGTTGGACTGGCAGTAGCCGCCGCCGCCCCACGCGTCCTCGAACTCCAGGCAGTTCCACAGGGTCTCGACCGTGCCATCGGGCCGCAGCAGGTCCAGGGTCTCGTTGTCCCAGCCGTCGACCGCGCCGTAGGCGATGGTGCCGTCGGGCAGCTCGGTGAACGCATGGTGGCCGCCGCCCACGTGGTAGGTGTCGACCACGGTGCCGTCGATCTTCATGCGCAGCACCTGGGAGTTGGCGCCCTCGTCCCACTCGGACCAGTACGTGAACTCGTCGAACAGGAAGTCCGCGCCGTTGAGCGCCACCCGCGAGTAGATGGTCCAGTCCCCGTCGGGCGAGATCTGGGACCACACCACCCGGCCCTGGCGGTCGAGGATGAACTTGTGGAACTCGCCGCCGGTCCAGCCACCGTTGTAGGCGTTGATGCTACCCAGCAGGTAGTTGCCCGTGGGCTCGTACGACGACGGATCGCTGGTGATCAGCTCCGGGATCGGCAGGTTGGGAGGGACGTCGCCGGTCTCGGCGACCACGTCCTCCGAGGTCAGGGGTCCGTCTCCCAGGTCGTTGACCACGCGGAAGGTGACCTCCGTGGCGTAGGGGATGCCCAGCAGCACCATCTCCTGCTCGCCCGCGCCCCGCTCGGCCTCGGGGGTGAGTCGCCACTCTCCCTCGTCGATGCTGAACTCCACCCAGGCCGTGGCCGGCTCGGCCTGGGTCCATTCCACCTCGACCAGGGTGCCGAACGACTGGTTCAGGAACCACGAGACCGCCGAGATCTGTCCCGGCTCGGCCGAGTCGTCGTCGGACACGTCGTCGTCCGTGGTGGCCGTGTCGTCGTCGTCGTCGTCCGGGGATGGACAGCCGAGCAGCGCGACGGTGAGCAGGGTCGCCAGCGCGAGCCATGGGTACCTCGAAGCGATCATGCAGGACCTCCCGAAACGTCAGCTTAGCAACCGCGCACGGGAGACACCGGGCAAAGCCCGGCGCGGGGGTGTTTTTTTCAGATCGAGGAGGCGACCGAGGCGAGCAGCCCGGTACAGGCCAGCGCGCCGACAAGGCCGGCGAGCAGGGCCAGCACGCCAGCGATCACGGCGGCGAGCTTGAGGTAGCTGAACGGCGCCTTGCCCGCCGCCGTGCCGCTCTGGCCGTTCATCACGAAGCGGTAGGACTCGCCCTTGTACAGGTAGGCGAAGATCCACACCGGCAGCAGGATCGGCTCGCTGGACAGCTCCGACAGCAGCACGTTGACGTGCATGTTGCGGATCTTGCGGATCCCGAGCTGCCCCTTGATCGCACCCTGCACCCCGGACTCGAACCGGGCCCGGGCCCGCGCTCGCGCGCCCTTGCGGGTGAGCCCGAACTCCTCGACCGCGGCCCCCTCCAGCAGGTCGCGTCCGGTGGGCCGCAGGGCGTTGAAGTCGAAGTCGCCGATGGCGCCCAGCTCCTCCCCGCGCAGGCCGCCGCTGGCCGGCACCAGCACGCCGTGCAGGAAGTCCGTGTGCGTGCCCGAGTCCGGCCGCCAGCCGCTGCGGGTGGACGCGCCCACGTCGGCCGTCCAGCAGGTCTCGGTGGCGCCCTGGAAGCACCAGCAGGGCAGCATCAGCGCGGTCACGCCCGCCACGGACGCGGCCCGCTTCAGGTCCCCCGGCCGCCAGACGCCCTTGCCGAGCCACCCGCGGAAGCGGGCCTCGGCATCGCCGCGGTCGAGGGCGAACGGGATCATCCGCTCGGGGTAGGTCACGTCCTCGCCGCCGGCGCGCTCCTGGACCTCGGTGGCACCACAGAACGGACAGCGCAGGGCACCCTCGCGGGCGTCGTAGGACATGCACGCACCGCAGCCGCCGCAGTCGAAGGTGTAGACCTCCCAGCCAGGCCTCTGGCGCCGCGCCGCCTGTTCGTGCTCGTGCAGCGGCGCCTCGGTGCCGCAGTTGGCGCAGAACAGGTCCTCGGGATCGATCAGGTTGCGGCAGCGGGAGCACCGCCTGAGGTCCGCGGTGCTCACATCGCCCCCAGGATCGCGGCCAGCACCGCGAACAGGCCCGCGCACCCGGCCAGCAGGCCGAGCGCGCCCAGCACCAGCAGCACGATCTTCCAGTACACCTTGGGCCGGGTCCCGGACATGGCGCCCGTCTGGCCGTTCATCACGAAGCGATGGCGCTTGCCCCGGTAGTCGTACACCAGGATCCACAGCGGCAGCAGCAGCAGGTCGCTGGTGGCCTGGCTGAAGGTGGTGTGCACGGTCAGGCCACGCTGGGTGTCCCCCGGCAGGAAGGCGGCGATCCGACGCTTCTCCTCGGCCTGGAAGTGGCGGTCGGAGACCTCCATCGCGTCCGCCTCGACCACGGACGCCTCCTCGGCCATCCAGCCGGCGAGGAAGGACGCCTGGTAGCGGTGCAGCGCGCCGAGGTCGTACGGCATCACCGCGTCCGCCAGGGTCTGGTCGAGCCCCTTGCTGCCGCTGACCAGGTAGCGGTTGTGGTAGCCGTGGTAGGCCCCGCTGAAGGGAAACCACTCGGTCTCCCGTACGGTGCGCGTGCGGGTGCCGGTCTTGCCGTTGACCACCGTGGTGTAGGTCTCGGTGCGGTACCAGTACTCGCCGATGCGGCAGTCGTACTCGCTGTCCGCGCGCACCGAGAAACCCCAGAACGGTACGTACACCCCGTTGACCTCGGCCAGGGTGGCGGCCTTCGCCAGATCCCCGGGCGTGGTCAGGCCGCCCTTGCGTACCCAGCGACGGAACCGCTCCCGGGCCACGTCCTCGGTGTTGGCGAAGCCGAGGATGAACTCCGGTTCGGGCCGCTCGTCCGACGGCGGCAGATCCACCACCTGGGGCGACCGGCAGAAGGGGCACTGCACCGACCGCTCGTCCGCTCCCACGCTCAGCGCCGACCCGCAGGACTGGCACGACAGGTGCCGCCGCGCCACGCTCTCGACGTCCCCCACGGCCGCGGCCTGCAGGTCCCGCAGGTCCCTGCCGCACACGCCGCAGAAGTTCTCCCCCACGTCCACGGGATCGGAGCAGCCGGGACAGGTGACCGGGGCGTCCTTGAGCACGAGCTGCGGCACGGAGACTCCTGGTGAAGGGCCCAGTGTACCCAAATCCGCTATCTTGTCCGCCATGAGAGCAAAGTGTGCCGCTCCGAACCGTTCGGGGACCGACGTGGCGCTGGCCACCCGGCTCGAGGCGCTGTTCGCCCGTGCGGAAGACGAACGTTCCCCGGCCGAACGCACCCGCCTGGTGCGCCTGATGACGCTGCTGGCCGAGCTGCCCCCTCCCCCGGACCCGGGCGGCGACTTCCCGGCCTACACGCCACTCCGCGAGGCGTTCGTCGACCGCGCACACACCGCCGACGATCCCGACGAGGTCGAGGAGGCGTTCCTCGAGCTGTACTGCCACCTGCACATGCACGAGGCCCCGTACACGGCCGCCGAGCGCGCGGCCGTGGACCGCACGGGCGGCTACTGGAACCACGCCGGCGGCCTCGCTCCGCTGCTCGGGGCCGGCCCCCACGTGACCGCGGACACGACCAGCATGGACCTCGGCGCGGGCAACGGCCTGCAGCTGCTGCTGTTGCAGCACCTCGATCCACACCGCCGCACGATCCAGGTGGAGATCAGCTCCCGTTCGGCCGCCATCGGCCGGCGCCTCCAGCGCTGGCTCGGCATCCCGGCGCAGCGCGTGCGGTGGGAGGTGGCGGACGTGATGGATTTCCCGGTGGCCGGCGTGGACTTCCTGTACCTCTACCGCCCGGTGAAGCCGGTGGGCGACGGCGTCCGCCTGTACGAGCGGCTCGCCGCCGAGCTCGAGGCCGCACCCCGGCCCGTGGTGGTGTTCTCCATCGCCGACTGCCTGCGCACCTACCTCTCCGACCGCTTCGAGCTGCTGTACCACGACGGCCACCTCACCTGCCTTCGCGGCCCCCTTCCCTCCTCCGCTCGCCCGCGGTAGGCTCGTTCGTCCGATGGAGGTCGAGATGCCCGACAAGTCGTACATGCAATTCTTCGAGAACATCGAACAGCTCGACATCTTCGTGCGCGGCCTCTACCACGTCGCCGCCGTGGACGGCGTGGCCGAGGAGGAGCTGCAGGTGATCCAGAAGTTCCTCGACGCCATGGGCGAGCCGGACCTGATGGAGAGCCTGCAGCGGGTTCCGTTCGACCCGCGCATGGCCGCGCTGACCCTGACGACGCACCACCAGCGCGCGCTGTTCATCAAGACGATCCTGGTGCTGATCCGCGCCGACGGCATGATCACCGACGAGGAGCGAGCGGCCCTGGACGAGATCGCGGTCGCCTTCGAGATGAAGGACCAGCTCACCGACTTCGAGGCCGAGACCGCCGACGCCTCCATCTGATCCCTTGCGCGCCTCCCCCTCGGGGTGAAACGATCCCCATCGCGCCGATCGGTGCGATGGGAGGCAACCATGACCCGATTCCCCCGAATCCCCTGGTGGCTGCTGGCCGCGCTGGCCCTGCCCGTGCTCGGCTGCCCCGATGCCTACGACAACCCACCGACCATCGAGGCGGACCCGGCCCAGGTGGACTTCGGCCTGGTGCCGGCCGGCACAGCGCTCCAGTCCATGAGGGTGACCTTGACCAACACCGACGACCGGGACGCCAGCCTGCTGGAGGTGGGCGTCGAGGGGGACGTGGATGTGTTCGAGGTGGAGGTCAACGGCGACCTGCCGCTGTTGCTGCAGTCGGAGCAGTCCGCGACCGCGGACGTGACCTTCCTGGTGCCCGCGGACGACGGCGCCTATGGCGCCACCGCCACGTTCGTGTTCGCCCTGGCCGTGGACGCGGGCGGGTGCAACGTGGACGCCTACACCCAGGAGTTCCGCAACGTGAACGTCACCATGGCCGCAGAGACCGGCTGCGACCAGGACGCGGACGGGTACCTGGGTGAGCAGTGCGACGGGGACGACTGCGACGACGGCGACGCGGACGTGAACCCGGGCGCCGAGGAGCAGTGCGACGGCCTGGACAACGACTGCAACGGCGCCGTGGACGACGGGCTGGACGCGGACGGGGACGGCCACCTGTCCTGCGATGACGACTGCGACGACGACGATCCCGACAGCTACCCGGGCGCCGAGGAGCTGTGCGACGGCATCGACAACGACTGCGACGGTGCCCTGCCGGACGACGAGGCCGACCTCGACGGCGACGGCTTCGCGGCCTGCGACGGCGACTGCGACGACGACGACCCCGACACATGGCCGGGCGCGCCCGAGCTGTGCGACGGCGTGGACAACGACTGCGACGGCGTGG